>CABUDN010000050.1 GCA_902490355.1 uncultured Oscillibacter sp. | reverse complement strand
GATAAAGGAATGTGACTGGAGTTCAGACGTGTGCTCTTCCGATCTCCAGTTTTTATTACCACTATCACGATTATTATGAAATCACATTTTATCTGGGTGAGCAGGATGCCATCTACCTCAAAGGGGATGTCACCTATACCATCCACAAAGGCGATATCATCTTCTGCCGGATGTTTGACAGCCATATCATCGACTGCGAACACAATGAGGGGCATCTGCGGTTTGCCATCGGCATCGAACCCCGAATCTTAGGCAACTACTCCAAAAAGAGCGCAAACCTCTATTTAATGTTCTCCGGCCAGAATCCCAACTACCCCATTTTGCATCTGGACATGCTTCAACTGCAAAAGTACCTGCACATGATCGACGAGTTTCAGCAATTGGGTTCCTCTCCCGGAGAGCAGGTGATCGCCAGCTCCATCGTCCATCGGATTCTGGGGTGCCTGTACTGCGACATGCACCTGGAAGTATGCCCCGACACGGCCAGCCTCCAGCATGTCCGTCTGGTGGGTTCCATCCTTCACTATATCGAAGAGCATCTGGCGGAGCCGCTCTCCCTCCAGCAGGTAGCGCAGCAGTATAATTACAGCGTCACATATGTCAGCAAGCTCTTTAAAAGCGTTACAGGCTCTTCCCTCGTCAGCTACATCATTGAAAAGCGGATTGGCCGGGCCAAGCAGCTCATGTATGAAAATATCGAAATCATGCAGATTGCCGAGCGGGTGGGCTACCACAACTACAGCAACTTCTACAAAGCCTTCAAAAAGGCCACCGGGATCAGTCCCGAGGAGTACCGCCGCCAGCTCCCCGCCCTGTCGGGGCAATGATCCTTTTGCATTTTGTTTCTGATTTGAAATGCGTGCTGCCGGAAATGGCATGGTGTTCCCCTCCTGCATGTGCTATCATACATGCAACGACACGTCGCGCCGCCCCAAGCGGCGCGGAAGATTCAGAAAGGAAGTTGCAATTATGGGTGTTGAAATTTCTCTGGCAGGTAAAAACGCGGTTGTCACCGGCGGCGGCGGCGGAATGGGCCGTACGACCTCCATGCTCCTGGGCCAGGCCGGCGCCAACGTGATGGTAGCGGACATGGATGTGGCCGCCGCGGAAAAGACCGCCGCCGATATCGCCGCGCAGTTCGGCGTCAAAACCGCTTTCTGCAAGTGCGATGTCACCGTCAAGGCCGAGGTGGACGCCATGGTGGACGCCACTCTGAAGGCTTTTGGCCGCATCGACATCCTCAACAACATTGCCGGTGCCAGCACCAAGGTGGATTTTCTGGAAATGCCCGAGGAGATCTATGACTTCATGATGGATGTCAACGCCAAGGGCACCTTCCTGGTGGACCAGGCTGTGCTGCGGGTGATGATCCCCAACAAGTCCGGCAAGATCGTCAACATGTCCTCCATGTCCGGCAAGGAGGGCTATCCCACCAACATCGCCTACACCGCCTCCAAGTTCGCCGTCACCGGCATGACCCAGGCCATTGCCAAGTACGCCGCTCCCTACAACATCAATGTCAACTGTGTCTGCCCCGGCATTGTCCATACCCGGATCTGGGACAAGCTCCTGGACGATGTGAAGCAGGCCGGCGGTGATCCCGACGCCTACTGGGCCGAGCGCATCTCCGGCATCCCCCTGAAGCGTCCGCAGACGGAGGAGGACATCGCCCGGATGTTCCTCTATCTCTCCTCTTCCTTCGCAGACAACATGACCGGCCAGGGCATCAATGTCACCGGCGGCCTCATTCTGCACTAAGATATCCCTTTCCAATACCTTTTTACCGCGCCTGGGAGTATATGCTCCCAGGCGCGGGTTTCTCTGACCGGTCTGTCTCCGGCATCCAGCGGCGGATCAACCGCATACTTCTCCTTTCGGTGCACCTCTTTCTTTCCGGCGGCATAGTCTGAGGTGTGAAACGATAAGGAGAGGAGGCTCCGGAGCTGCCGCTCCGGACAATCAATATGGAGACTCTTACCCGTGCAACCCCTGTCATTCCCCTGCCGGAGCCGGGCCAGGGCGGACCCGTAGCCGACCTGGGAGGCCCATCTGACGGCGCCACGCCCGTCATCCCTCTGCCGGAACCGGGGCAAGGCGGCCCTGTGGCCGATCTGGAAGGCCCGGCTGACGGTGCCACCCCCGTCATCCCCCTGCCCAATCCCGGCGAAGGCGGTCCTGTGGCCGATCTGGGAGACGGCGGCATCACGATCCAGCCCGGCCGGACGCAGGTGCGGTTCCTCAACGCTGCGTTCGGTTATCCCGCCTTCCGCATTCTGGTGGGCAATACCCGTGCCGTCCGTGTTCTCAATTACGCCTCTCTGTCCGCCTATGGACGAATCGCCTCCGGCTACCAGACGATTACCGTCACCGGCACCGATGGCTATATCTATCTGCGCAAGACCCTGCCCTTCTCCGCCGGAACCCCTACCACGGTCGCCGTCATCAACAACGCCAGCGGGCTGGACCTTCTGCAAATCTCGGACCGCTGCTGCCCTGCTCCCCGAGGGTTTGCCAACTTCCGCGTAAGCAACCTGGCCCGCAACAGCCGCCCCATGGACGTCCTGCTGGCCGACGGACGCGTGGTATTCACCGACGTGCGGTTCAAGGAAACCACCGCCTTCAAGCGGATGCGGCCGGGCCGGTACCAGTTCTTCTTCGCAGAAACGGATCTCTCCGCCCTGCCGGAGTGGACGGATATCGAAACCCTGGACAGCGCTTTCCTGGGGCTGACGCCTTCCATAGAGACGGCGGCATCCCTGTACCTCAACGCCGCCGCAGGCGTGAACTACACAATCTTCCTCCTGGCCAGCGCCGGGTCCATCAACGCCATCCAAACTCTGACAGTGGCAGACCGCTGAAGAAAAAACGCGGCGCACCTTCCGGTGCGCCGCGTTTTTGATGTTCTTATTCCCGGGGGCCGGGCAGATACTCCTCCCCTGCCGCAACCATCTCCAGTCCGCCTGCGGAGAGCTCCCGCAGCCGGGGCGCAAAGGCCTCCGCACCGCCGGCAGGAAACGCCACGGTCAGTGTGATGTCCGCGCCGTATTCGGCGTCCCGCACTACGCCGTTGCAGGCGGCAATCTCCAGCTTCATCCGCTCAAACAGCGGGTACGTACAGGGGACCAGCCACAGCGTCCAAAGGCTCATCCGGGCAATGCCCACGGTATTCAGAGCGTCTTTGGCGCCTTTCGTATAGGCGCGGGTCAAGCCTCCGGCGCCCAGCAAAATGCCGCCGAAGTACCGGGTCACCACGCAGCATACATTCTCCACGCCCTCCCGCTGAAAGACGTTGAGCATAGGCTGCCCCGCCGTGCCCTGGGGTTCTCCGTCGTCGGAATAGCGCACGACTCCCCCCTCATGGAGCACGTAGCACCAGCAGTTGTGCCGGGCATCGTAGTACTGTTTGCGCATCTGCTCGATGCGCTCCCGGGCCTGCGCTTCCGTCTCCACCCGCCAGATATGGCTGATGAAGCGGGAGCGCTTTTCCGTAAATTCACTCTTGCCGTCTTCAAACGGCACCCGATACTCGCTCACGCCACGCCTCCTTCGTCAGCAGGTAATAACAGCACTCCCGGGTCTCGTCCAGCAGCTCCACCTGCTGCCTTCTGGAAAACTGATACCGGAATCCGCACTTTCGCATACACCGGCACGAACGCCAGTTCCCCGCATAATGCCCGCACCAGATTCGTTCCAGTCCCAAATCGGTGAATCCATATTCCAGCACCGCCCGGACTGCCTCCGGTGTCAGTCCCCGGCCCCAAAAGGCGGGATGAAGTGCATAGCCGATTTCATCGTCGGGACAATGGGGCTGCACGCCCACCGGGTGTCCGCCCGCAAAGCCCACCGAGCCGATCACCCGGCCGCTGGCCTTGTCCTCCATGGCAAACACGCCCTCTTTGGCAAAGACCGTGGCGATGATCCGGCGGCTTTCTTCGATGCTCGGATGCGGCGGCCAGCCCGCAGCGGGACCCACCCGAAGATCCCGGGCATAGTCAAAGAGATCTTCCGCATCCGTCTCCTGAAAGGGCCGCAGGCGCAGGCGCGGCGTGGAAAGCTCCATATCAGGCCTCTCCTTCCGCCGGGCGCTCCACATAGGGCGCCACCCGGCCCAGCACCCGGGGACTGCACACGGCCGTAATGTCAATGGTCTGGCTGTAATCCACCTGCTCCACCTTGGCCTCCCGGTAGAGCATGTCCAGCAGCCCGCCCTGATCGTAGGGCAGATGCAGCGTGACCCGCCGGGTTCCCTTGTCCAGACGGCGGTCGATCTGCCGGAGCAGCTCGTCCACTCCCTGCCCGGTCCGGGCGGAGATGGCACAGCAGTCCTCACCCCGGGGCAGAATCTCTCCGGCGGGCAGGGCATCCACCTTATTATAAACCGTGATCCGGGGCAGCTCGCTGGCTCCCAGCTCCACGATCAGATCCTCCACCACCCGGGCTTGCTGCTGCCAGCCGGGGTTGGAGACGTCCACCACGTGCACCAGCAGATCCGCGTACTCCAGCTCCTCCAGCGTGGCCTTGAAGGCCTCCACCAGCTGGTGGGGCAGCTTGCGGATAAATCCTACGGTGTCCGAGATCACCACGTCCAGCGTGTCGCTGACCGTCAGCAGGCGGCTGGTGGTGTCCAGGGTATCGAACAGGCGGTTGTTGGCCGGGATGCAGGCACCCGTCAGCTGGTTGAGCAGCGTGGACTTGCCCGCATTGGTATAACCCACGATGGCCACCACCGGGATCTCATTCTTGCGCCGCTGCTGGCGCTGGGTGCCCCGAACCCGGCGCACATCCTCCAGATCCGCCCGGAGCTTATCGATCTTGCGGTGGATGTGCCGCCGGTCCGTCTCCAGCTGGGTCTCACCGGGACCCTTGGACCCGATGGGGCCCTTGCCGCTGGTACCCGCCTGGCGCTCCAGGTGGGTCCACATACCCGTCAAACGGGGCAGCAGATACTGGTACTGCGCCAGCTCCACCTGGAGCCGGCCTTCCCGGGTCCGGGCCCGCTGGGCAAAAATGTCCAGAATCAAGCCGCACCGGTCCAGCACCTGGACGCCCAGGGCCTCCGTCAGCACCCGCATCTGGGAGGGCGAGAGATCATTGTCAAAAATCACCATGGTGGCGCCGCTGCCCTGGCAGTACGCCCGGACCTCCTCCACCTTGCCCTCGCCGATAAAGCTGCGGGGGTCCGGTGAGGGACGGTTCTGCAGCACCGTCCCCACCGTCTCGGCTCCGGCGGTCTCCACCAGAGCCGCCAGTTCCTCCATGGTCTCCTCATCCGCGTTTTCTTCCTTCTTGAGCACCGGAGAGCTTAAGCCCACCAGTACCACGCGGTCCCGTACTTCTTCCGTTTCCCGCATACAATCTCCTTATGATTTACAATATGCTTCCAGCACCTCGCCGGTATAAATGCGGTGCCATCCGCCCTTTTCCCCGTACGAGGTAAAAATCCGCTCATCCCGGACACACGCCGGGTCCATATCCTGCACAAACAGCTTCCGGCACACCAGCACCAGCTCCGTCTCATCAAAAAACGGCGTATTCCCGGCGCCGCGGCACACCGTCAGATTGCAGGCGGACACCTTGTCCACCTCCCGGCCGCTGCGGGTACCGCACAGACGGGCAATATCACGGGCGGAGTCCGGCAGCACCGAGACGGAAAACGTGTCCTGTGCCTCCATAAATTCATAGGTATACCGCTCCGGCCGCACGTACACCGTGCACACCGGCAAGTTCCACAGCGTGCCCAGCTGGCCCCAGCCGATGGTCATGGTATTGAGATGCTTTTCATCGCCGGCGGTCAGCAGGGCGGTATTGACCTGAAACATCCGGAAAATCTCCGGCGTCAGAGTTTTGACCTCCACAGAATGCAGCTTCATCATGCTCGCTCCTCTCTTCGTGTTCGTCAACGCTGTCTCCAGTATATGCGGCCAGCGGGAAAATGTAAACAAAAAAACGGGTCTGCCCTTGGGCAGACCCGTTTGTGATGTGTCAGACTTACTTGTCCAGGCCGAACTTCTTGTTGAACTTCGCAACGCGTCCGCCGGTATCCACCAGCTTCTGCTTACCCGTGAAGAAGGGGTGACACTTAGAGCAGACTTCCACCTTGATATCCTTCTTGGTAGAACCTGTCTCAATCACATTACCGCAGGCGCAAGTAATCGTAGTCTGCTGATAATTGGGATGGATTCCTTCCTTCATTGCTCTTGTTCACCTCTTTCTTATCTAGGCTACCTTTTACAAAGGCTAAATTAGTGTAGCATATGTTTTCCAGGATTGCAAGTGTTTTTTTTAATTTTTTTCTTTTTCTTACACATCCACCGTCTTGCCGGCATTCAGGAAATACAGCACCCGCCGTTCCACCGGCCGCTCCAGCACCTGCTCCAGCGCCAGGGAGTACGCCTCCAGCTGGGGCCGGTAGTGCTCCGCCCGCTCCGCCAAAGCCGCTTCGCCGTGGACATGATCGGTCTTGAAGTCCACCACCGTCAACCCCGCTCCGCTTTCAAAGCAGCAGTCCACCACGCCCTGCAGGAGGATCGTCTCCCCCTCCGCCGCGGCGGGATCGTACCGCCGGGCGTCCACCAGCAGCGTAAACCGGTACTCCCGCAGCACCCGGGAACTCTTGCGGATCTCATCGGCCAAGGGACTTGCCAAGAACCGCTCCAAAGCCCGGACTTCCACCGCTTGGGCCTGCTGGTCCGTCAACAGTGCCTTCTGGTGCAGCGACGCCACCTGCCCCGTCACATCCGGATTGGAAAAGTCCAGGTACTGCAGCACCAGATGGGTGGCGGTGCCCCGCTCCGCCGGCGTGAGGCCCGCCTGCTCCCGGCGGAACTTGGGCTGGGACAGCGGCCGCAGATACGGCGTGTGGGCGGCATGCTCCGCGATCTCCTCATCCAGGGCCCGCCCCTTGAGCTGGGTGGCCGTCACCTTGGCCGGCAGCAGTGTCTCCTTCTGGTAGGGATATTGGAAGGTCAGAAGCGGCCAGTCAAAGGCGGGACCGTCCGCCGCCTGCTCCACCGCCGTCCGGCGCTGGGGGCGCTGCTGGAAGTCCTCCCCCTGGTGGACCGACACTTCCCAGTGATCCGGCGTGTCCAGGGGCTCCTGCTCCGGCGTCAGCTCCGCCAGAGCCCACAGCGGCGCCGACTCCGCCCGGCACAGCAGGGGCAGCAGCAGCCACTCTCCAAAGGTCTTGCACCCGGCTACGGTCTCCGGTGCCACGGGGTACCGGGCCACCGCCGCCAGCCGGGAAAGCCGCGTTTTGGCGTGGTACATGGCATCCACCAAAATGAGCTTTTCCTTGGGCCGGGTCATAGCCACGTACAGCACCCGCTGCTCCTCGGCCAGATTCTCCCGCCGGAGGGTCTCCTCCATGGCCAGGCGGGCCAGGGTGGGATACTGGATCTTCCGCTCCAGGTCCACCCGCCGGGGCCCCAGACCCATCCGGGGATGGACCAGCACCGGCGTGTCGAAGTCCTGCCGGGAGAAGGTATGGTCCAGGTCCGCCAGAATCACAATGGGGAATTCCAGGCCCTTGGATTTGTGGATACTCATGAGCTGCACGCCGCTGACTGCGGCGGACGCCTTGGTGGAGGGTGCCTGGCCTGACTCCAGCAGCCGCCGCAGCTGGGTCACAAAGGCGAATACCCCCCGGTATCCGCCGCTTTCAAAGCGCTGGGCGTGGCGGGTCAGGGCGATGAGGTTCTCCCGCCGCTGGGCACCCTCATCCATGGCGCCGAAAATGCCCAGGACGTTGAGGGTATTATAGATGTGCCAGAGAAGGCGGTGCAGGCTCATGTCCCGGGCCGCCGCCCGGAGCCCGGCAAGGGTCTGCAAAAAGGCAGCGCAGTCCGCATCTTCCCCGCAGGCGCACACCGCGTCGTAGTATTCCCCCGCCGGGGCCGCCGCCCGGATCTGGGCCAGACGGTCCGGCGTGAAGCCGAACAGCGGCGAGCGCAGTACACTGATGAGCGGCACGTCCTGCCGGGGATTGTCCACCAGCTCCAGAAGCGCCATGAGCACGGAGATCTCCATGCTCTCGAAAAAGTCACCGCTCTCTTCAAAGGAACAGGGCACATCCCGCTCCGAGAGAGCCGCGGCATACGCCGCCGCCCGGGTACCGGGAGAGCGCATCAAAATCACGACGTCCTCCGGACGGCAGGGCCGCAGCTGTCCGTCCCCGCCGGTGACAGGATACCCCGTATCCAGCAGCTCCCGGATCCGCCGGGCCACAAACCGGGCCTCCGCCGTCAGCTTCTTCACCGGATGATCATCGCCCTGGGTCCGCTGCTGCACGGAGATCAAATGGAACTCCACGGCGCAGTCCTCCCGGGGCGGGTAGTACTCCGCGCCGAAGTGCAGCGCCTCGTCCTCCCCGTAGGCCATCTCTCCCATTTCCGGGGAAAGGATGCCGCGGAATATGAAGTTGGCCGCGTCCAGCACCTCCTTCCGGGACCGGAAGTTCTTGGAGAGCAGAATCTTGCGCTCCTCCCCCGGCTGCGCCTCCTCCCAGGGCAGGAAGCGCTGGTACTTCTCCAGGAAGATGGTGGGGTCTGCCAAGCGGAAGCGGTAGATACTCTGCTTGACGTCGCCGACGGTGAAAATATTCTGCCCGCCCTTGGACACCGCCCGGAAGATGGCGTTTTGCACCTCGTTGGTGTCCTGGTACTCGTCCACCAAAATCTCCTGATACCGGGCGGCCACCTGCTCGCCCAGCTCCGTGGGTGCGCCGTCCTCCTTTACCAGCAGACGCAGCGCCAGATGCTCCTGGTCGGAAAAGTCCAGACTGTTGAGCCGCAGCTTCTCTACCCGGTAGCGCTCGGCAAAGTCCGCTGTCAGATTCACCAGGGCCTCCATGGCCGGAGCCACCGCCCGCAGATCCTCCATGGCCTCCTGGCCGCTGACCTCCAGAAGGCTGTCCAGCTTCTTCTTGTCGGCCTTGCAGCTGTCCCAGAGCTGCTTGAGGGATGCCGTTTCCTCCTTGCGGCCCCGGGGTGTGGTGAGCCGGGGGAAGGTCACCGCTTCACAGCGCTGCCGGGCCGTCTCCCAGGTGGAACTCTCCCCCAGGGATGCAAACCCTCCGGCAGCAGTGAGGAACTTCTCTCCGTATCCGGCGGACAATGCCTCATCCTCCGCCACACGCTCCGCCGCGTCCGCCAGCAGCGCCGCCCAGTGGCGGGCCCGGCGGCGCACCGTCTCCAGCAGTGCCGGGGCATAGGGCGTGTCGTCAAAGCTCCCGTTCAGGGCGCTCCAGCTCTCGGCGCTGCGCTCCAGCCACGCTTCCGGATCCGCGTGGCTCTGGAGCTTTTCATAGACCTCCAGCACCAGCTCCGCCAGGGCGCTGTCGTCCCGTCCGGCGCCCAGCGTGTCCGCCAGCTGCTCCTTGCCCGGGTCCAGCGTCTCGTAAAAGGTCTCCAGCGTCCGCTCCAGCACCCGGCGGCGCAGCAGATCCGCCTCGCTCTCATCGAGCACCTTGAAGTCCGGCGTCAGGGCGTGGCGCTCCCCCTCCCGGGCCAGCAGGTGGGTATTCTCCCGCAGCAGCGCCGTGCAGAAGGCGTCCACCGTCTTGATGTCCGCCTGATAGACCCGCAGCAGCTGCCGGCGCAGATGCGCGTCTCCCGGGTCCTCCCCCAGCCGCTTGGAAAGCTCCGCGGCGATCTTGCCCCGCAGCTCCGCCGCGGCGGCTTTGGTATAAGTAATGATGAGGAAGTCATCCACGTTGCACCGCTCCTGGGTCACGTAGCGGAACAGCCGCTCCACCAGCACCTTGGTCTTGCCGGAGCCCGCGGCGGCGGAGACCAGCAGGCTCCCGCCCCGGTTCTCCACCACGGCCTGCTGCTGGGGCGTCAGGGTCAAGCTTGCCATATCAGGACTCCTCCTCCAAAGACTTCCAGAATTCCTCCGCCTTCACCGGCAGAATGTAGTGCAGATGGTCGCCGTCCCGGCCGTCCTGGAAATGGCAGGCCCCTGCCCAGTCGCAGTACTGACAGTAGCTGTCGTCCTCGCTGTGGCAGCAGGGATCGGCGTCGATGTTGCCCTCCCGGACCTCCTGGGCGATCTCCCGGAGCAGCCGGTCCAGATAGTTCCCCAGCCGCCCCAGCTGAGCCGCCGAGGCAACGCTGCCGGAAAGACTCCCGTCCCGGCCCACCCGCACCGGCAGATAGTGGGGCTCCGTCAAGGACTCATGTTCCATGGCCTGGAGCACCTCCGGCTCCGCCAAAACCAGGCCGCTGCGGCGCAGTTCCTTCTCCCGCCGCCGGGTCAGCTCCTCCGGCGTGACGCTGCGCTCCGCCGTCAAAATCTCATCCCGGGCAGGCAGGTACAGCACTCCTGCCGGTTCCACCGGACGGTGGAAGTAGGCCTGTCCCTCCTTTTGCAGAGTGAAGAGATAAAGCAGCATCTGGATATCCAGGCCTATCTTCACCGCCGAGAGGTCGAAGGCCTTCCGGCCGGACTTGTAGTCCACCACCCGGAGGTACAATTTGCCGTCCCGGACCCAGCCGTCCACCCGGTCCACCTTACCGCCCAGGCGCAGCTCGCCGTCGGGCTCCGAGATCACCACCGACGGCAGGTCTCCCCCGTCGCCGAAGGAGAGCTCAAAGGCCAGGGGCACGAAATCCGAATGGCGCAGCTCCCGGGCCACCTCGTCGATGACGGCATAGGCCGTCCGGCGCAGCCGGGCGAAAAGATAGCGGAACCGGGCGTTGCGGTCCCGGAAGTTGTGCAGCTCCCGCTCCACATACTCCTGGATGTACCGGCGCACCAGGGCGTGGAGAGTCTCCTCCTCCACCGCGGCAAAGCCGCCCTGCTGCAGCACATCCCGGGTGACATGCTCCAGAAGGTAGTGGAGGAAGGTGCCGATCTGGGGCGCGTCAAAGGCCGCCGCTTCCCGGGGCCTGGCCCGCAGGCCGTACTCCATGAAATAGGCAAAGTGGCAGCTGCGCAGCCGCTCCAGCCGGGAGGCAGACATGGTGATCTTCTCCCCGTACAAAGCCCGCACCGCCGCCCGGGACAGCGCGCCCCGCTTCAGCGTCCGTGCCCGGTCCATGGCGCTCAAAGCGGCGGAAAACTGCCCATCCGACGCCAGGCGCTGCCAGAGCTCTCCGCCCGGAGCCTGACCCGCCATCTCCAAGGCAGGCTGAATTGCTGTTAAGCGATATTCCTTGTCATTTCTTTCTTTTTCAATGTGAAGCGATGGAAACAGATTGCACAGCCGGTCGATGACGAAGGCCGGGCGCAGCTGCGCGCCGGTGACGTCTGTCACCGGATAGCTCACCGTCAAACCGCAGGTAGGCCGGGCCAAGGCGGCGTAGAGATTCTGCAATTCCAGTCCCATACGCTCCATGCCCGTGGGAGCCAGCTCCACCCCACGCTGGGCCAACTCATCCCGGTCGTCGTCATTGAGGATGCCGCCGCTCTGACCCGGGTCCGGCAGGACATGGTCATTGGCCCCCAGCAAGAACAGGTACCGGTCCGTGTGCCGGTCGTTGCGGGTAATCTCACTGACGGACACCTGATCCAAGGCCACCGGGATGGTGCCCACACTGTACTGGGTCAAAATCTGGCGGAACAGCCGGGTAAACTCGTCCAGGTCCATGGGCTCCGGGCCCAGGATCTCCACGAACTGATCCAGTACCCCGCACAAAATCTCCCACAGCTGGGCCGTCTCCTCGGCATCCTGGAGCCGTCCCGCCTCCGCCTGGGCGTGCATCTGGGCCTCCAGAGCATCCTGGAGAGAGAGGCCCTCCATAAAGCTGTAAAGCGCATCCACTTTCTCCCCTGCGGTTTTTCCGGATTTCAGGCCTTCGGCCAGCTGTCCCAGCGGGACGGCGATCCGACGGCGCAGAGCGTTGACCGCATCCAGCCGCTCCTGACGGGCCTGGGTCCAGGGCGCGCCGTAGCCGTCGGGATTTTCCACCCAGTCCACATCCCGCAGCCACATGGAGCCGTGGATCTGCCACTTGAGCACGTAGTTTTCCAGCAGGTCGCACTCCTCCGGCGTGATCCCGGCCAGGCCCGTTTTCAGCCAGCGGAACATATCCTCGTACTCATACCCGTTGCCGATGGCGGAGAGCACCCCGGTGAGCAGGCTCAGCACCGGCTTTTCCAGAATGTCGCTGCGGCGGCTGAGGTAAAACGGAATCCCGTAGCGCTCAAACACCGCCTCAATGACCCCAGCGTACTCCTCCAGGTTCCGGGCGGTCACAGTGATATCCCGGCAGCGGCACGCTCCCGCCGCCAACAGGCGGCGGATATCCGCCGCGGTCTGCTCCACCTCGGAAAAGACGTTGTCCGCCTCCCGCACCCGGATGCACTCCGCCGGGCCGTCGTAGGGAATGCTCTTGCCGAAAAAGTGCCGCTCCAGATGCCCCAGGGCGGAAGCATCCTCACGGTGCAGCGTCTCCACCCGCACGGGCTTTCCCGCCTGCTCGGCCAAACGGCACAGCTGTCCCATGGCCCGCAGAGCCGACTGGAAGATCTCCTCCCGGCTGTCCGGCTCTCCCAGCAGCGTCACCGTCACGGAGCGGCTCTGGCGCAGCAAGATCTCCAGCACCCGCCGTTCCTGGGCGTTGAAATAGGTAAACCCGTCGACGAAGAGATCCTTTCCCACGGCATAGCCCGAGGGCTCCAGACTGTCGCACAGACGGCTCATCCGGTCCCGTGCGTCCAGCCCCGGCCGCCGGAGGCGGGCTTCATAGGCTCCATAGAGCAAGCTCAGATCCCGGAGCTTGTTCCGGGTGGCGCCCTCCATTTCCTCCGCAGCGTCATAGAGGGTCCGGGGCGTCACCTCATAGCAGCGCAGCTCGTCAAACAAGTCCAGCATCTGCTGCAAAAACGCCGCCTTCTGGGACGGCCGCCGGTATACCGTCAGCTCCGGCGCCACTTCCAGCAAGGCCTTTTGCAGCGTCAGCAGCTTCCCGCCGGGGTCCAGTGCCACCTGGGAAAGTCCCCCGGTCAAACCCAGCACCCGGTCACTGAGCCGCCGGAAGCTCAGTACCTCCGCATGGCGGCTGGCCGTGGGGCCGCATATCCGGCACAAGTCCACCTCCGCCTGGTGGGAGGCATGTTCCGGCACCAGCAAAATCTGCTGGCTCTCATCCCCCAGAGCGGCAATGGTCTCCAGGATGCGGTCTGATTTTCCCGTCTTGGCCCGGCCCATCAAAATCGTCAGCATGGCGGCCCTCCTTCTCCTCGGAATCGTTCATTGTCTATCAGAATACCACAGTTTCCGTCTTCTGAACAGCCCCGTTGCCTTTTCCCGGCGGCTGTGCTATCCTGAAAAAAATGCCGAAAAACAGGAGGCCTCACCATGCACATTCCCCAAGGACCTACCGATTCCCTTACGCTTCTTCCCTTTGACGCCGCTCTGGCGGATGCCCTGCGGCCCTCTCCGGATTACGATGTGGCCCGGTGGCTCTATGTCCCCAATACTTACTCCGAATACCGGTACATTCTGGGCACCCGGGGTGCCCGGCCGCTGATCTGCGTGGGGATCAATCCCTCCACCGCCGCACCCGATGCCCTGGATCCCACGCTTCAGTCTGTGGAACGCATTGCCCACTCCGGCGGGTACGACAGCTTTTTGATGTTCAACGTCTACGCCCAGCGCGCCACCCGCCCCGACGACATGGAGCGGACATACAATCCCGTCCTTCACGCGGAAAACCGCAAGGCCTTCCGCTACCTGCTCTCCCTGTCCCCCCAGCCTGCCGTCTGGGCCGCCTGGGGCAACATCATCGAAAAGCGGGACTATCTTATGGACTGCGTCCGGGATTTTGCCGCCGACGCCCAGGCTGCCGGCGCCCAGTGGTTTACCGCCGGACCGCCCCTCAAATCCGGCCATCCCCACCACCCCCTGTATCTGCGGCGGGACACCGCCCTGCTGCCCTTTGACATCCAGGCCTATCTGGATGCCCGGGCATAAATCCGAAACAGTATTCTGCTCCCCATACGAAAACAAGCGGCGCCGGGCACATGCCCGGCGCCGCTTGTTATATGTCCTCAGCCCTCCAGAGCCGCCCGCAGGCGCTCCCAGAGCTCCACCGTCTTGAATTTCAGCACATAACCCGGCTCCTCCGTGATGAGGTTCACATCCTCCTCCGTCAGCCCCGCCGCCAGTGCAGAGGCGGGAACATCCGCCGACGCGGTGGTGCAAAGGGGCGGAAATACCACACACCACCAGTTTTGCCCCGCGCCCTCACCAATCACAATCCGCAGTGCCAGATATTCCCCTGCCGGCAGGGTAAACCCGTCATACTCCCGGGTGGGGAAATTGGTATCGGTCAGCTGGGCGGTTACCGGATAGTCATAGCCCGCCGCGGCAATCTCCTCCGCCGCCAGCGCTTCCAGCTCCAGCAGGTTGCCCCGCAGCAATGCCTCGGCCTCCTGGCGGTTCTCCGACTGCTCCAGCAGCTCCGTGGCCCGTTCCAGCACCCGGTCCCGGACCCGGAGCTTGAGGGCCTGGTCCTCTTCCGAGTCGGAGTTGGCCAGCACATGCAGCCGCACCACCTTGTCGGCCAGCTGATCCTGGGTCTGCAGAGCCAGGGCCCCGCTCATCAAAAACAGAGCCGCCGCCACCATCAGCACAATCTCCACCCGCTTGAGATGGCGGGAAGTCCGTTTCAGTTTTTCCATATGTCTCGTCCCTTTCGTACAGGTCTTTGCCTGCATCATGGACGAATTGACGGAAAATTATACCGATTCAGAAAAAATTTCCAAATCTTTCTGGTCCGAGAGCTTTCCAACCGGCTGTGCAACAAAGGTCTCCGGCCAGGTCCGCTCCAGCGTCCGGGCCGCCTGCCGGGCCGTCTCCTCCTCCCGGAACAGCCCGAACACCGTGGGGCCCGAGCCGCTCATGGCGGCATTGAGGGCGCCTTCCTCCCGCATCCGGTCCCGGATGGCAAACACCTCCTGATAATCCGGAGGCAGCACCTGCTCAAAGACATTGCCCAGCCGGGCCGCCACCCCCTCCAGGTCTCCCCGCTCCAGGGCCGCCCGCATCCCGGCAAGATCTGGCCGCCGGGTGAGCGACCGCTCATCCACTAGGGCAAACAGCTCCGGCGTGGGAATGCCGAAGGACGGCTTGCACAGCACAATCCAGCACGGCGGCAGGGGCGGCAGATCCGTCAGCCACTCTCCCCGGCCCTGAGCCAGCGCCGTCCCGCCCCGGACGCAAAAGGGCATATCGCTGCCGATCTCCAGTCCAATGGCCTCCAGGGTCTCATCACTCAGGTCCGGCGCATACGTGTCCCGCAGAATCCGCAGCAGTGCCGCCACGTCCGCACTGCCGCCGCCAAGGCCCGCATAGGCCGGGGTATGCTTTTCCAGCTCCACGCAAAGCCCCGGCATCTCACGGCCCACATGGGCAAAAAAGGCCTCCGATGCCCGCTGCTCCAGGCTCTTCTTCCCCGCCGGGATCAGATCCCCGCCGGTGTGAATGGCAAATCCCGCCGGAGCCGGGCAGACACTCACACAGTCCCACAGGGACACTGTCTGCATAATCATGTCCATTTCGTGGTACCCGTCCGGCCGCCGGCCCAGAATATCCAGGGCCAGATTGATTTTACAAGGAGCCTTCCGTTTCATACTCCGCCTCCGCTTCCTCAAATTCCGGTTCCAGTGTACCACACCAATCCGCAAAAAAAAAGCCGGGCCGCGCAAATCGCGCGGCCCGGAACCACACTAAAACATCCCACGTTTTTGCCGGAAGCGCCAAATGGCCTCCGCCACCACATACACCAGGCTGATGCACAGCAAAAACAACACCGGCAGCAGCAGGAAGCTCACGAAAATCAACCCGCCGCTGAAATAC
>CABUDN010000049.1 GCA_902490355.1 uncultured Oscillibacter sp. | reverse complement strand
ATACCGCTTCCGTTCCGTTGCGCTTAATAATTTTCATACTTCTCCCCCGTATTGTCCCGTGCGGCAGTGCCGCACCGTATATCTCGTTCGGTTTCCCATTATAATACACAAGATATAGTATCTCAAGTCGTTTTTGCCACTGACAGCAAAAAAGCCCGCCAACTGCGGTGCACAGGGAATGATTCTGCCAAACCCAGGCGAAAAAGTCCATAGGGAATTTCCACAGAAAAGAACGGAATTTTTCTCTGCTTTTTCTCAGCTCTTTCCGGGCTGGTATTTTTCCCGGCAGCTCACTATAATAAAAGGCAAAAAAACAGGAAGGTTTCCAGACCTTCCCGTTCTTTCGCATGGATCAGCGCCGCTCCAGTTCCTTGCGCACGGCTTTGCGCACCAGCTCTTCGCCCTCCGGAGAGCGCAACACCTCCAACACGGTGGCACGCACCATCTCCTGAAAAGACTTGCTTTTTAAAAATGCGGAGAGCATGGGACCATCCTCCCCTGCGGGGCGGGATGCAGGCCGGGGAGCAGCGGGTACCGCCGGACGAGGCGGAGCGGGAGGCTCATCCACCGCGCCGCTGAGCCAGGACTCCATCCGGGTACGGTCGTCGCTCTCCCCGCGAAGGTAGAACAGAGAGACACCGAAATAATCCGCCAGCTTCTTCTGCTGATCCTGGGTAGGCGTCTGACGCCCCGTTTCAAATTTCTCCATCGCACTTCTGGGCAGACCCAGCGCCGCGGAAAGCTGCGGACGGCTCAGGCCCTTTTCCACCCGGAGCGCCTCAATCCGCTGTGCCATTGTAATCATGGGAAGACCTCCTGTAAAAGCGCGGAACACCGGAAGAATTCGCATCCTTCCATGCACCACGCTGCATTTATTTTTTTATTATAACGCATCAAACCGCCGCAAAAAAGAGGAAAATCAAAAAAGATGGAGGAACACCCATGTACTGGAATCGTCTGCGCGCCTACCTCAAAGCACAATATGGCACAACTGTCTACAAGCTGGCGCTCTCTTCGGGATGTTCCTGCCCCAATCGGGACGGAACCCTGGGCACCCGGGGCTGCATCTTTTGCGATGGTGCCGGAGCCTTTGCCCAGCACGGCCCCATTCCGGATCAGCTGGCCGCTGCCAAGGCCCGGGTCGCCTTCAAAGCCGGTCCCAACGCCCGGTACATTGCCTATTTCCAATCCTTCACCAATACTTACGCTCCCCTTTCCCGGCTGCGGGAGCTCTATACCGCCGCCATGGCACCGGAGGATGTGGTGATTTTGTCCGTAGCCACCCGTCCCGACTGCCTGCCGGAGGAAACCGTGGACCTGCTGGCGGAACTCAATCGCATCAAGCCGGTATGGGTGGAACTGGGCCTGCAGACGATTCATCCGGAAAGCGCCGCCTGGATCCGCCGGGGCTACGATCTGTCCGTATTTGATCAGGCGGTAGAACGGCTGCGGACGGCGGGAATCAGCGTCATCGTCCATCAGATTCTGGGGCTGCCCGGTGAGACGCCGGAGCAGATGGTGGAAACCGCCCGGTATATCGGAAAGAGCGGAGCCTCCGGTATCAAATTTCATTTGCTCCATGTACTGCGCGGCACGGACCTGGAACCGCTCTGGCGTTCCGGAGCCGTGACGTGCCTGGAACAGAATGCCTATATTCAAATTTTGGAAGCATGCCTGCGGAACATTCCCCGGGAGATGGTGGTCCATCGTCTCACCGGCGACGGAGCCAAACGGGATCTGCTGGCGCCGCTGTGGAGTGCGGACAAAAAGCGGGTGCTTTCCGCCATCAACACCGCATTCCAGCAAGACAATTTGGAACAAGGCAGCGACCTCTGCTTCGATATGTGAAAAATTTCCGGCAAAAAAGAAGCATATTCCCCTTCCTTCGAGTCAAACTATGCCTGCGATACCCAAACAGCGCAAACACAAATTGATTGATGAGAAGGAGAAACACCATTATGTCTGCTAAGAACAACAACAAGCTCAACGTTCCCGAGGCCCGTAGCGCTATGGATAAGTTCAAGATGGAGGCTGCCTCCGAGGTGGGTGTCAACCTGAAGGAAGGTTACAACGGTGACCTGACCTCCCGGGAGGCCGGCTCCGTCGGCGGCCAGATGGTCAAGAAAATGACACCCATACGAACTATGCGTTTTACCCGGGTGGACCGGACCGCCGCGGGCCATGCAGTGGAGATTACATACCGCGCCGGGATCTGCTGAAGGCAAATAATCCGCCTCCGCGTGTCAGGATGTATCGTTTCAAGCCTCTTCTGACAAAAGCAATACTTTCCTGAATATCACGATCAGCGGCATCGGATGGAACTCCATCCGATGCCGCTGATTTTTCATGCACTTTTGTGCAGCTTATGTTTTTGCAAGATGGGTGGATTCCCGGGGGACCAGCTCCACTGGCACTGCGATCTTCCGCACTGCCTGATGCGGCTCCGTGATCCGCTCCACAATCAGATGCGCCGCCATGCGCCCCATCTTCTGGATATCCGCATCCAGCGTGGTAATGGTGGGAGAAAAAATCGTGGGCCAGATCATGTCCGACCATCCCCAGTCGTCAAACCCACACACACCCAGTTCCTGCGGCATCTGAAGCCGCAGCTTCTTAACCGCTTGGATGGTCTCCAGCAGCAGAATCTCATTGGCCGTGATGACACCCGGAATTCTTCCATGCCGGCGGCTGCCTGTCACGATCCGGTCCAGTGCCTCCAACAGTCCCGCACCGGATGCCGATGCCTGGATATACACCTGCTTTTCCGGTTCCGAAACCCCAAACGCGCGCATGGAGTGAAGAAACGCCTGATAGCGGTAGTAGCGCACCGAGATGTTTTCATATTCCCACGAGAGCAGCCAAATATCGTCGTAACCCTGTTCCCGCAGATGTTCTACCGCACAGTCAATGGACCGATCGTTTTCCAGATACACCAAATCCAGTTCGCAGCCCTTTACCTCACGGTCCAGCAGTATAATCGGCAGCCCCTGTTCTTTTAGCGAAACCAAAAGCGGACTTTCCCACAAAACTGGATTGATGATGATTCCATCCACTCCCCTGGACAAAAAGGAGTGCAGATACTCCGCCTCCAAACGCTGGGAATTGTTGGCGTTGGCCACCAGCACATTATATCCGATCTGATGCAGGGAGTCCGTGATGCTGGTGAGCAGTGCCGTGGAAAAGGGATTTCCAATATCCGCAATCAGCAGGCCAATAAGTCCCGTACGGTTGGACTTGAGACTCTGCGCGGAGGTCGAGGGCATGTACCCTGTCTTTTCAATGATCTGCTGAATCCTCTGCCGGGTCTCTTCCGACATATACTCATATTTCCCGTTGATATAGCGGGAAACCGTGGTCTTGGAAACTCCTGCCATGTCCGCCACATTCTGAATCGTAATCTTGTTCTTGTACGACAGCATACATTCCCACCTCCTTTCAGCGGCTGCGGCAGCAGGCCGAAACCGGTGTAAAACCCGAAAGAATTATATCAAAGGGGCCAGTGGCTGTCAAACCAGCGCGGCCGGGACTGCGGGCGGGAAATTTGCAGAAATAGTTGACATTGCACAATATCCGCTATATATTGAAGATGTGGTTTGTGTATATATTTTGTTAACCGGTACACATTGCCTTCGCAATGAGTACCACACAACGCCGGATCAGGAACAGGGTGGTGATGAACATGGGAATGGTTGCGGGATGTTAACCGGTACACATTTGAAAATTTTATATTTTTTGCTTTGTTAACCGGTACACATTTGGGATTCCATGCACATGTGATAAGATTGAAAGGCGGGAGAATCTATGGATATCGTGATCGGAATTTTATTGATCGTCTCGTTCCTTCTGTTTGCAGTCTACGCTATGCGGGGCGGAAACCTGATGATGGGCTTCCTCTTCATGGCCATTCTTTGGGCTGGTCTGGGTGCCATTGCCGGAGTCACGGTATGGAATGATCCCACCGGCACCATGTTGGACATCAACACCGGCATCTTCCAAAACGGCCCCACCAGCTACGGCTCCTCTGCCGCCATCATTATCTTCGGCAGCTGGTTTGGGGAAATTCTGGTAGAAACAGGGATCGCGAAAACACTGATCCGGAAGGCCGTGGAGCTGGGCGGCGATCATCCCGCATTTACCTGCTCCCTGCTGAGTATCCTGGTAGCCATTATTTTCTGCACGGCCTACGGCGTAGGTGCCGTCATCGCCATCGGCTGCATCGTCTTCCCGATTCTGCTTTCTCTTGGCATCCCCAAGCCCCTGGCCGCCAGTTCCTTCCTCATGGCGGTAGGCTGCGGGCTCTATTTCAATAAATCCTGGTTCACCCTGTTCGAAGGACTGATGGAGGGCATCTCCTTCAGCGCCACCTACAAGCTCTTTGCCGCTATCGCCTTTGGCGTGCAGCTGCTGGCCACCATTTTGATGATCGTCGTGGTGATGCGGCGCCAGCAGAGCAAGCGGCAGTCCGTATCCGCATGGGCCGCCGGTACTCCTCTGGAGGACGGAAAGCAGGAGGCCAATTTCCTGGCCTGCCTCACCCCCCTCATCTCCCCGGTTCTGAGCATCGCCTGTGACGTTCAGGTGATCCCCTCTATTCTCATCGCCGTGCTCTGGGCCACCTTCTGGACCGGCTATTTCAAGGAACCGAAAAAGCTCAGTACCCTGATGCAGAAAACTTTCGCCAACGGTGTAGCCAGCATCGGTCTGGTTCTGGGCATGCTGATGATGATCCAGATGTACCAGCAGGCTGCCAAGGTCTGTGCACCGCTTCTGGCTCCCATCCTGTCTCCCATTATGCCGGAGAACACCTTCCTGCTGGTGGTAATTTTCGCCCTTCTGGCGTTCCTGGCCCTGTTCAGAGGCCCCTTCACCGTCTGGGGCGCCGGCGGCGCTACGCTGACCATGATGCAGGGACTGAACCTCTACCCCGTACATGTGCTCTTCCCTCTGTTTTTCATTCCCTCCACCGCCATCAACGGCTCCGTCTGCCCCACCCAGTCCTGGTGTGTCTGGGCCATCGGCTATACCAAGATCACAACGAAGGAATACCTTCGGACTGTGCTGCCCTTTGCGCTGGCCGTGGCCTTCGTGCTTCAGTTCGTGGCGTACTTTGTGTTTGCAAATGGATTTTAACCGGCTTTGACCCAGCCTGCGGCGTTCCGGCGGATCTGTTCCCCGGAGCGCCCGCAAACTCATTCAACAGGAGGAGTACATATGCCTAGAGAAGTGCGGATGGGAATCGACGTAGGCGGCACCCATACCAAAGCGGTGGCCATTGACAACGCCACCCACGAGATCATTGGAGAATCAATTGTCAAAACCACCCACAGCGACAAAATGGGTGTCGCGGCAGGTGTAATCGCATGCTTCAAAGACTGCCTGAGCAAGTACGACATTGCGCCGGAGGAGGTGGTGTTCATTGCGCACAGCACCACCCAGGCCACCAACGCGCTGATCGAGGGCGATGTCGCCCCGGTCGGTATCATCGGTATGGGCAAGGGCGGACTGGAAGGCATGCTGGCCAAAAACCAGACCCGGATTCCGGACATCGACTTGGGCTCCGGCCGTTTTATCCACTGCAACCACACCTACATCCCGCTTAAGCAGCTGACCCGGGAGCGGGTGGAACAGGAACTGGAGCAGCTGACGGCAGCAGGAAGCCGCGTCATTGTAGCCTCCAAGGCCTTCGGCGTGGACAGTCTGGACGAAGAAGATCTGGTCCGGGAAGTGGCCCAGACACACGGGATTCCGGTCACTATGGCCTCCGAGATCAGCAAGCTGTACGGCCTGACCCGGCGGACCCGTACCGCATCCATCAACGCCAGCATTCTGCCCAAAATGCTCAACACCGCCAACTCCACGGAGGAATCTGTCCGGGCAGTAGGCATCCATGTCCCGCTGATGATTATGCGGGGCGACGGCGGCGTTATGGAATTGAGTGAGATGCGCAAGCGGCCGGTTTTGACTATGCTCTCCGGCCCGGCTGCCAGCGTGGTGGGGGCACTGATGTATCTGCGGGCTTCCAATGGCATTTACTTCGAGGTGGGCGGAACCACCACCAACATCGGCGTCATCAAAAACGGCCGTCCGGCAGTAGAATACTCCATCGTCGGCGGACACCGAACCTACATCAGCTCCCTGGACGTGCGGGTTCTTGGTGTGGCCGGCGGGAGTATGGTGCGCGCCGGTGATCACAAGCTCATCGACGTGGGGCCCCGCAGTGCACATATCGCCGGTATGGACTACGCCGTCTACACCGACTGCGTAGAGGAGCCGGAGCTGGAGTTCTTCTCTCCCCGGGAAGGCGATCCCGCCGACTATGTGGCCATCCGCCTCAAGGACGGCCGCCGTATCACCCTGACCAACAGCTGTGCAGCCAATGTACTGGGCTTGGTCAAGCCCACCGACTACGCCTATGGCAACGCCGATTCCGCCCGCAAGGCCATGCAGCCTCTGGCAGATTATCTGGGCGTGTCCGTAGAGCGGTGCGCGGAGATGATCCTGGAAAAGGCTTATGCCAAAATCGAGCCGGTAATTCTGGAGTTTATTGATAAATACCATCTGGAAAAGAGTCAAAACACCCTGGTAGCCCTGGGCGGCGGCGCCTCCGCCCTGATCCCCTTCTCCTCCCGCCGCCTGGAAATGCCCTATGATATCCCCGAGCACGCAGAGGTCATCTCCTCCATCGGCGTAGCACTGGCCATGGTCCGGGATGTGGTGGAGCGCGTTCTGCCCAATCCCACCACGGAGGACATCATTGAGCTGAAGAAGGAAGCGCGCATGATGGCGGTGAAAAGCGGCGCAGTACCGGAGAGCGTCGTGGTCCAAATTGAGGTGGACTCCCAGTCCTCCAAGGTTACGGCCATCGCTATGGGCTCCACTGAGGTGCAGGCCACCGACCTGCTGAAGGTCTGCGACGAGACGGAGATGCGGAACATTGCCGCCAAATCCATGCAGATGTCTCCCGAAGCGGTGGAGCTGGTCGAGCACGACGACCTCTTCTATGTATTTGCTCACCGAACCGGAGATACCATGGCGGTGCGTATTATAGACAAGAAGGGCTTCGTTCGTGTCCAGCGGGGTGACGCTGCTGTGGAACGGTGCACTGCGGCCCAGTGGCAGGAAACCGTCTCTCATCTCTGGCAGGAGATGCTCTCCTACCACAATGAGCTGGTATCCACCCCAGATTTCTATCTCTGCAAGGAAGGGCGCATTCTGGACTACATGGGCATCACCAGTCTGGAACAATTGGTAACCATCATGACCTCCGAATTTCTGGGCACTGCACCGGAGGAGCCCATCCTGCTGGTCGCCGCCAGAAACTAATATGACCCGGGATATTTTGCTGCGTCTGTTGGACGTGGAGGAAGACGTCTGGGACGAATACCTGTTCCAAGATGACCGGACCTACCGGGCTCTCTCCTCCGAACAGAGACGAGACTTGGCCGCCCGGACTCGAACGGCCGCCGCATCCGCTGCCGCCCAGTATTCAGATCTGACCTCGGCCCGGGTACTGGAGGATTATCTGCTGCAAAACGGCATCTGCATCACAGAAGAACACGGAACGGGTGATTCCCTCTCCGGCGGTGTGCTGGCACTGTTTACCCAGCCGGATCAGATCACTCTGTTTCCGGACAAATATGCCCGTACCCGGGACACTGCCATACAGCAGGGGCTGACGGATCTTTCCGGAATGTGGGACTACCGGGCCGCTGCCCTGGCCCACGAGCTCTATCATCTCCACGAATCCCGTCACCCGGAAATCTTCACTTTACAAAAACACGTCTGCCTGTGGCGTCTGGGGCCGCTGCAAAACTGGTCCACAGTCCCAGCGCTCCGGGAGATTGCGGCCCGCCACTTTACCCGTATTCTGCTGAAGCTCCCCTTCCATCCGTGTATCATGGAGCTTTGTCTGTTGGACGCCCTGCAGCCCACGGCGGGACAGGCGCTGTACACCAGTATTCTGGCCCATGCCAAGAAACAGGAGGAATGTACATGACAATTGTCATTTGCATGATGATGCTGTTCTCCGGAATTGCAATTTTGCTGGCCGTCCGGCGCAGCCGCCGGGGCATTCCTCAGCACTGGGAAATTCAGGTCCGGGAAACACTGCTGAACGTAGGGTTTGGTACAGTGCTGTGGCTGGAGGCCCTGCTGCTGTGCATATGCATGGCCGGTTCTCTTTTCTCCGGGTATCCCTCTGCCTTCCGTCAGAACATTCTGTTTTTTTTGGCAGCCTCTATCCTGCTGGGCGGCTTTGCGTTTTTAAGTTATTTTGCCAAGGCAGCCTATGTGTACCCGGACCGAATTGTGTGCGTGGGGCTGACCGGAAGGGCCTCCGAAATCCCATGGACCCAGGTGGAGCATATCAAAATTCTCTCTCCGCAGCGTATCCGGCTCTTGTATCCCGGAGACAAATCCGTTATGGTAAGTGGAGAGAAGCGCTCCATGGCGGCATTTGTGGACTGTGCCGTCCGGTATCTTCCCGAACATGTGGACAAAGAGCCGCTGGCCGCGCTGCAGACTCGTGCAAAGCGGCGGGTGTGATCTGGCTGAAAGGAGTATCCACATCATGATTTTGATGAATGAACGGCTGGAAAAACTACGCAAAGCCGTCTTTGAAAGCATCCCGGAAATTGGGACGGAACGAGCCTGGATCGTGACCCGGGCGTATGAGCAGTACCGCCAGGAACCCATCCTGCTCAAGCGCGCCAAGACGCTTCGGGACATTCTCTCTCAAATGACCATCTACGTTCCGGAAGGAGATCTTCTGGCCGGTAACCAGGGCGAAGGGATCCGCAGACCGCCGGTGTATCCGGAAAACACCATCTACTGGATGAACGACACGGAGTTCGACCTCATGGAATCCCGAACCATCAACCCGCTCAAAGTGGGGCAAAAGGCGCGGGAGGAGCTCAAGGAAATTGCTCAGATCTGGAAAGGCCGCACTCTGTATGAGGCTTGCTATGACGCTTTTCCGGAGGACATTCTGCGGGCCCGGCAAACCTTGGTCTTCTCCGTATCCCTGGAGAAAAATGCCCAGGGGCATAACTGCATGGACTATGAGAAGCTGCTGCGCCTGGGCTACAACGGTATTAAGGCGGAGATCCGCCAGCGTCGGGAAGCTCTGGAGGCGGGTCCCAGCCACGCCAGGGAATTTCTGGATGCCGCCGAGATCGTATGCGACGCGGCCATCCACTTTTCCAACCGCTTCTCTGCCCTTCTGCTCCGGCAAGCCCGGGAAGCGACTGATCCGGTGCGAAAGTCGGAGCTGACAGACCTTGCCGGTATCTGCGCCCGGGTGCCGGCCAATCCGGCCTCCAGTTTCCACGAAGCCCTGCAGGCCGTCTACTTCGCCCATCTCATCGGTCTCATTGAGACCAATGCCTATTCCATGAGTTTCGGACGCATGGATCAATACTTGTATCCCTACTACTTACAGGACATTCAAACGGGCATCCTGACCCAGGAACGAGCCCAGGAGCTGCTGAACTGCTTCTGGATTAAAATCAACGATATCATGCACGTGGATGACTCGGAAAGCGTTTACTTTCACGGCGGTCATCCCTTTGGTGAGCACATTACCATCGGCGGTATGAAACCGGACGGCTCCGATGCAGTGAACGAGCTGAGCCACATGTGCCTGGATGCCCACGCCGCCGTGCGCTTGCAGCAGCCGGACTTCAGCATGCGCATCCATGACGGGACCCCCCGAGATTTTAAGCGCCACGGTGCCCAAGTCATCCGTCTGGCACTTGGGCTGCCGCAGGTATTTCACGACGAAGTCATCATCCAAGCCCTTACCCGGGATGGTCTGCCTCTGGAGGAGGCCCGAAACTATACTCCTACCGGCTGCGTAGAATATGCCACCTGCAACACATGGATCCGGGCTCCCGGCGGCTGGTTCAATCTGGTAAAAATTCTGGAGCTTTGTCTGCATCAGGGCCGATGCGCCCTCACCGGAACGCAGGTTGTGGACCCTATTCAGCCTCCGGAGGCGTTTACCTCCTTTGATGAACTCTTTTCCGCGTATAAGCAGGTAATGTCTCAGATGATTGCCCGCCATGTACGCTGGAGCAATCTCATTGATGGCGTTCATATGCAGCTGATGCCGCAGACCTCAGTCTCACTGCTCACCGGCGACTGCATCCAAAACGCAAAGGATGTCATCGAAGGCGGTGCCCGGTATAATTTCACCAGTCCCCTAATGGTAGGCATCGCCAATATCGTGGACTCCCTGATGTTCATCAAGAAGGTGGTCTTCGCACAAAAGCGTCTCTCCCTGGAATCTCTGGTCCAGGCACTGGACGACGATTTCGTGGGGCATGAAGACATCTGGCGGATGATCGACCAGTTCCAGGACCGCTATGGCAACGATCTGGAGGAGCCGGACGCTTTGGCCTGTGAAATTGCAAATTTCTTCTGTGATGAATTTGCTAAATACCGGAATACCCGGGGCGGAACATTCCGTCCGGGCTTCTGGTCCGTCACCGCCAATTTCAACCTGGGGCTCGGCACCGCCGCTTCTCCCGACGGCAGGAGAAAGGGCGAACAGCTCTCGGACTCCCTCTCTCCCAACGCAGGACGGGATATCTCCGGCCTCACCGCCTCTCTGCGTTCCGTGGCCAAGCTTCCCCACGACCGGGCTTCCAACGGCACCGTGCTCAACCGGCACATCAGCCCCGAGGATGTGAAGGACGACCGCCGTCTGGAAAAACTCATCGACCTGACGGATGGCTTTTTTGCTCTGGGGGGCAGCAATATCGGATACAACATCGTATCGGTGGAAACGCTGCGGGATGCCAAGCTCCATCCGGAAAAGCACACCGACCTTATGGTAAAGGTGGCAGGCTATGCAGCCTATTTCATCGAGCTGGGAGACGGCTGTCAGGATGACATCATTCACCGTACGGAGCATCATATCTGAAAGAAAGCAGGCGGAATTCATGACCTCACCCAGCGGATACATTTTCAAGATCCAGGGCTTTTCCACCTATGACGGCCCCGGCATCCGTACGGCCGTATTCCTCAAAGGCTGTCCGCTGCGATGCCGGTGGTGCTTTAACCCAGAATCCCAGCGGGCCATTCCGGAGGTATTGCACTACGCCGAAACCTGCATTGGCTGCGGTGCATGCAGCCTGGTTTGCCCGGCAGATGCTGTTGCGGCCGCGCCTCTGGGCCGGGTAATTGACCACAGCAAGTGCACAGACTGCCTGCTGTGCGCGGAGCATTGTCCCGTCAATGCCATGCGTGTATATGGAAAGCTGGTATCCGTGGAGGACGTGGTTCAGACCTGCCTGAAGGACCGACCGTTTTATCAGGAGACCGGCGGCGTGACGCTGACCGGAGGAGAGGTACTGGCTCAGCCGGAATTCACGCTGGCGCTGTTGGAATCCTGTAAGGCCAATGGACTTAACACTGCCATTGAAACCTGTGGTTACGGTGATCCGGAAGTTTTCGCACATCTCCTTCCTCTGGTAGATCACCTCATGTTTGACATCAAGCTCATCACTCCGGAACTGCACCAGCAGTACACGGGTGCCGGCAACGCTCAGATCCTGGCCAACGCACGCTATGCCGCCGCCCACCACCCGGATATGACAGTCTGCATTCCTCTGATTCCCGGCTGCAATGATACCCCCGAGGAGCTCTTCAAACTTGCGGATTTTATCGCCTCTCTCCCCGGTCATGTCCAGGTGGATCTGCACCCCTATTCTCTGGCCGGCATCAGCAAATATGACCGTCTCTTCCGTCCGTACACGCTGGCAGGCACGCCGGTACTGACACCAGAGCAAATCGATGCAGCCTGTCAAATCTTCCGGGAACGGGACCTGCCGGTGATGGTAGGCGGCTGATTTGTCTTTTCCTCCCCAGCACCTCTTTCCCGGCTGTGTCCGAGACCGTACAGTGCGGGTTTCTGTCCGATTCAGCAAACACCCATCTATGATATGATACAGGCCACGGCATCTTTACGATGCCGTGGCCTGTGTTCGCTGCACTCTCCCGGTGTGCACTCCATTTATCAAACGGGAGCAGGCACACCTTATGAGGCGATATGAACGATTTGCAACAGACAGTCATCCGGACACTCCAGCCGTACAACCATGCAGCCATTCAGCGTACTGGAATTGGCTCTGCAAATAATCAGCAAATCCGTCTCATTTCAAGATCTTATATGGATATACAGGTTTTCGGCCTCAGATCTCTCTTCAGCAATCATGTATATATTTTACATCTCAACCCCGGCCTGCACGCAATGTACAGGCCGGGGTTGAGTGTTTAGGAGGTACGGAATAATTCAATCCTGTCAGGGCTTCGTTCGATAATATAACAAAACCTCTCCCTCATCCATTCCGTTGCCCAATGAAACTCTCACGAGAACAGCATGCTTTTAACTCAATACGTAATCTTGCGGTTTCGTGCGGCAATCTCCCAATATTCAGTAATTTTCCCGTTTTCCACAACCGGAACCGAGGGATACAAGGCGCTGGTAGGACAGATATGTGTTGGGATCACAAACACTTCCGTTCCCACAGGTGGAATCTTGTCCTCTTTGCCGGCAGTAACTTCAAAAATCCAATGCTCTTCATTTTGGCTGACCGGAACCGCAATATCTTCCAATCCGACAATCACACCCCGCACACCTTCCGGATCTGAAGCCACACCCTTGTACCCCAGATCCAATGTAAACTTGGTGGCTGTTGGCCGGCTGATCACCCGGCTCATCACAACACCGGCCGGCATGAGATCCATCTCCCGATAACTACTCCCATAGCCATAATCCGAAAGAAACATGGTTCCAGGAGACAAAAAGACATCCGGGTACTGAGCATAACAGGGGAATGTCGGTGTTCCGCCCATAACCATATTGGTGCAGGAATATCCTTTGGAGAGCAGCTCCTGCTTCACCGCAGTTGTTGCCTCCATAATCTCAGCCGCCAACCGTGTGCGAACTTCAAAGTCAGACTGGTGGATATGCCCATCATAGCAATGACAGCCATCCGGCACGATGCCATCAATTGCCGCCGCAGCTTCATAAAAATCCACTACCTTGTCAATCGCCACTCCGGTACGGTCCTGCCCCAAATTCACATCCACCAAGAAATCGATCGTGGTATCTGCTTTCACAGCCGCACTTCCAAGCTCCCTGATCCGATCCAGATTGTCTCCAATCGCCCAAAACCGGACTTCCGGAAATGCCTTCTTAAGCGCAATGAAGCGCGCCGCATTCGGTCCAACTAAAGGATATGCCAGAATAATATCCGTCGGGCCGCAGGAAGCAGCAACCTCTGCTTCAGCGATCGTCGCACACTTGAATCGCGTCACTCCGTGTGCAATCAACAATTCCGTGATCTCACGCGTTTTATGCGTCTTGGTGTGTGGCCAAAGCCTCTTCGCATCGCCCGCAATACGAATCGCGGTTTCAATATTCTTGATGATGAATTCTTTATAATAGATCAGCGCGGGAGTAATGACCTTGTCCTGACTCTCAAACTGATAGATTGCTGCATCCATATACTCCTCCTTCACTTCAGCTGGAAGATAAACTCAATTTCCGCCGTAATGTTATCCGGCAGCTCCATGGCGGAGATTGCGGTTCTGGCACCAATACCGTCTTCTTCCCCCCAGATATCGGCCAGCAGATCCGACGCACCGTTGACGACCTTAGGCTGCATATTGAACCCCGGAGCGCTTGCAACAAATCCCTGCGTCTTAACCAAGCATTTGATCTTGTTCAAGTCCCCCAAGTAAGCATCCAGAGCACTCAAGGCATTCAATGCACAAATTCGGGCAGCTTCCTGTCCTTCTTCAACTGTACGCTCTGCTCCAACCTTTCCAGTAAAAACAGGGACTCCGTTTTTTGTACAGCCCTGTCCCGAAACATAAAGCACATCCCCAACCTGCTTGACAGGCTTATAAACACCACCAGCAGGTGCAGGAGGCGGAAGCTCCACACCGAGTTCTTTTAATCTTGCATATACGTCCATAATCTCTACTCCCTTTCCGCTTTTATTGTTGAAAAATACTCTTCCCATCTCCGGATCATATTGGTCTTTGCATCACAGCAACCGAAAGGATTCCGGCAATTATGAATACAGCATGGCCGCCGTCCCATATAGCTTCAATGAACAAAGCGCTCATTTTGCGATCTCGATGGGCGTTACTTTCTGGACTCCTTAATTTTTGCCTTACTGTAATATTCCGGATTACTGAAATAATCGTTCACCAAAGTCTTAATCTCACCGGATTTCATCAGCAAACCAATCATATTAGGAATCATGAAGCAGGCACTGGCCAGATCCAGAACACGGATAATAACGGACAGGCCGCAAACAGATCCGAGCGGCAGCAGAAGCAGATAGAAAATACGCATCGGCAGCACGGCTTTCGGCCCCCAGGCATACATGACCATGCGGTCCGTCATGTAAATAATGGCAATGACACTGCTAAAAACAAACAGGAACAGCGTGAATGTTACAAAAGCACTGCCGGCAACTCCGCCAAAAGCCCGCTCAAACGCAAGTCCTGCAAATGTAGAAGCCTGATCGGAAGGCAGCTCCGTCCAGATGCCGCTGGTCAAAACCACCAGCCCGGTAATCATACAGACGACATTGGTATCGAGGAAAACCTCAATCACACCCCACAGGCCCTGCTCAACGGGATGAACATCTTCCTCTGTAGAAGAATGAACAATCGAGGCCAGGCCATTGCCGGCATCATTGGAAGCGGTTCCTCTGGCAAGTCCCCAGCGGAAGGCAGAAGCAATGGTAGAACCGGCAAAACCGCCAATAGCAGCTGAACCGGTAAACGCCTGGGTAACCATCGCGGTAAGGGAAGGGATAATCCTATCATAGTTGATCGCAATCACGATCAGGCCGCCGACAATGTAAAACAGAGCCATGAACGGCACCATCTTCTCCGTAACCTTTGCAAGACGGTGAATACCGCCCATCACAACCGCGCCAGCGGCAACCATCAGCAACACGCCGGTGACAATAGGCGGTACGCTCACGGTTTTTCCCATATCGGCTATACTGGTAGACTGATACATCAAATGGAAGCACATTCCAATAATAAGGGCATAGCAATAGAACGTCCCAAGCCAGGGCTTCTTGAAGCACTTGCTCAAATACTGCACCGGCCCCCCAAGGTATTCACCATTCGGGTCTTTGGTCCGATATTTCATAGCCAGCGTAACTTCGCAAAACTTCGTTCCGGAGGAAATTAGTCCCACAATAAACATCCAAAACAATCCACCCGGGCCGCCTAAGGCAATGGCAACAGGTGTACCGGCAATATTGCCAGGTCCCAGTGTATTGCCCAGTGCTGCAGTCATTGCCTGAAAACCAGATACTTTCTCGCCTTTCTTTGGCTCACGCATCTGAGCCCACTTGCGCTTCAAAATAAACCCCAAATGACGAAACTGGAAAAATCCCAATCTCGCAGACAGAAATGTGCCACCAATTCCCAGCAAAATCAGCATTGGGATACCCCAGATCCAGTTGGAAATAGCGTTGGCCGTATTCAAAATCGAATCAATAAATGCAGGCATGGTTCCCTACCTCTCTTCCTCCTAAATTGAATTTACTCTTTGGAACACGATAGAATCATCTTTTACCTGAGGGGACCTCCTTCAATACAGCCGTCAGGCTTCAATCCCAAAACACCTCCTCACACATCTTTGAAGGCCCCTTCCCCGAATAACCTGCAGACTGCAAGCCTTTCCGGCAATTACACCGCTGCTCCCCATCCTGCGGCTGCGGCATGCTGAGATCGGAAGAGCACACGTCTGAACTCCAGTCACATTCCTTTATCTCG
>CABUDN010000048.1 GCA_902490355.1 uncultured Oscillibacter sp. | reverse complement strand
ACCACCGAGATCTACACTCTTTCCCTACACGACGCTCTTCCGATCTGCCTTCTGCTTCCTTTTCCAAGGCTGCCGGAACGTACGTTTTCCCGAACAGCCGCTGCTCAAACCACGCTTTCATGCAAATTTGCGACTCCGGATCGCGCCTGTAAGGCGAGATCCGGAGTCGTCTTTTATAGCCCGCAGGCCCCTATCCCTGATTTTCCATTTTACGCGCGCTGCGGCGCAGAAGTTTTTGTTATCCGTTTTCCAGCGGCTCGAAGGACACAAATTCATCCGCGCCGAACAGGCCGCTCCCGTCCATGACCTCCAGCACCACCGCGCCGGTCTCCGGCGCATAATACAGGAGAAACCAGCGTTCCCCGTATTCATCAAGCGCATAGCGCTCGGGCAGGCTACCCTGTTCGCCTTCATAGGAATTGCCATCCATGGTCAGGCACAGGGTAAAGCAGTCGTACCGGTCGGGAGGATAGGCCTCGTTATACATCTCTTCCTCCGGGTAGTTATACGAACACCAGGTATAGCCGGTCTCCAGATAGGCCCCGGTCCCGTCCTGCATGATGAGCGTATAGTCGCCCATATCGCCCGGCTGCACATCCAGCTCGAGGACCGAGCCGTCCGACAGGGCGGCGGCGGCATACCCGCCGGTCAGGTCATACAGCGCGGCGTAGACGGACTGGTAATGGTCCGGATCATATGTATAGCTTTCGCCCGGGACGTAGTACAGATCCTCCTGTACCTCGCCGACCGCCGAATCAAACTGATAGGTGCTGACAGAATCGGCGAAATTGTCAAACAGGTCGGTCAGCAGCGGCACAAAGTTGATGAGCACAGCGGCAGCGGCCACGATCGCCGCGACCTTCCCCTTGCTGCGCTTTTTGTTCTCCCGGATGGGCTTTACGCTCGCCCTGGCCTTGCGTGCCCTGACCGGCTTGCTTTTCGAGGGATACGAGGGATACGCGCCGCCCTCCGCACTGTCGCGTTCCCTGCTGCGCGGACGTATGGCCTTTGCGCCATCCCCCAAACGGCCGCGGCTGCCCGCACGCGCGCCGCAAATCGGGCATTCGCGTTCGCTGTCGTCAAAGTTGATCCCGCAATGCTGGCATTTCATAAAAAACGCGCCCCCCTTCTCTGCCTTCATCATAGCAGAGAAGCGGGGCGCGCGCAAGCATATTACAGTAAATTGTGCGGCAACAGGCCGATCTCGTCCGGCTCGACCACGGTCATGCCGCCGTATGGTTCGGCTGCGCCCGCGTCCGTGTTCGGGTGTACGGCCGACCAGACAAAATCCAGCGCAAACAGCACGAGCAGCGCCGCGCACAGCGCGTGCGCCTGCCGCCGGGTCAGCCGCGCGAACCGGTCCGCCAGCGCCGGGCCTGCCCAATAGACCGCCGCGCAGCAGCCCAGCCCGAACAAAAGCGAGGTCAGCGGGCTGACCAGCCCGTCGATGTTCAAAGGGTACATGCTGTAATCCCACCAGCGCAGGCCATATACCGCGAGCAGGTATTTTCCTGTCCCGTATTCGATCACGGTGCACAGCGCCGTGCCCAGCGCGAACGTCAGCAGGGGCCTGTCCGAAAAGCGGCGCAGCAGCAGGACTGCCAGCACCCCGCCTGCGCCGTAGATCGGCAGCCACGGGCCGAGCATGGTGCCGCGGTTGACCAGCCCGCCCTCCAGCACCAGATGCAGCCCGACCTCCCACAGCCAGCCGGCCACCGAGAAGGCGAAGAACAGCTCGGTCAGCTCGGCCGCTGTATAATGCCGTGCCGCGCGGTATCTGGTTTTCCCTGTAAAATGCTGTACGGTTGCCGTCATGGCGACCCCTCCTTTTTTCAGCTTCATTCTACCTGGTAATTCTTATTATTTTCCGTGCAAAATCCTTAAATTTTCATAAAATTTCTGTTTTTGGGTGCAAAAAGGGACGCGCGGAAAAGCGCGTCCCCCGTGGTGAAAAACAGATGCGGTTTATTCCAGATTGAGCCGGTTCTTCAGGATATACCGGGTGGCAAGGAAGAACACCGCGCCCACTGCCGCCGTGCCGATGCACAGGATGATCATACCGATGTGGATGGTCGCCGCCGGCCCGATGCTTAAGAAGAAGTCCTGAAGCGCCATCCAGAACCCGTCCAGCGGCAGGTTGCCTACGCCCATGATGAAGAACATGAACAGGAACTGCAACACCGTCGACAGCACGAAATACCATACGACCGCCATGAGCACGCGGTGCTTCTTGGCCAGATGGCCGAGAGCGATGCAAAGGTAGATGAACAGTGTCCCAACGACCGTAAGGATCAGCAGCCAGAGCAGGATCTCCACCCCGACCACGAACTCATTCGGACGCTCGGCAATGCCTTGGAGCAGGTTCGTCATCACCGTGGCGGCTCCTTGTATGATACCCACGCCGCCGCCCAGGATACCGATGCTCAGGAGCGCCGCGATCGTGCTCAGGATGCTCATAACCGCTGCAATGATGGATTTTGCCCAGATGTGCTGGGAAACCGTTACCGGCAGGGTGAACATCAGATAGCCCTCGTCGCCCAGCAGGTTTTTGTAAAACCGCTGGATCAGGATGACCGCGGTAACAACAAATACCGCTACCATGACGGCAAAGTACAGCAGGCCCATCAGCGCCGTCGGAATGCCGTGCATCAGCGCCTGCACCTGTTCTTTCATGGTCAGGCGGTTGACGAGCGCCAGCAGCAGCACCGCCGCATACATCGGCAGGCAGATGCGCGCGCACGCCTTCCACTCATATTTCAGCAGCTTCAGCATGCAAATACCTCCCTGAACAACATATCGACCGACTTCCCATGCTCCTCGCGGATGGCGTCCACGCTCTCGTGCAGGGTCATCACGCCGTTTTTGAGGAAAACCACCTCGTCGAGCACGCGCTCGATGTCCGCAATCAGGTGGGTGGACAACAATACCGACGCATCCTCGCTGTAATTCGATAAGATCGTATTGAGGATGTAGTCGCGCGCGGCTGGGTCAACGCCGCCGATCGGCTCGTCGAGCAGGAACAGCTGCGCCTTGCGGCTCATGGTCAGGATGAGCTGCACCTTTTCCTTGGTGCCCTTGGACAGGGTCTTGAGGCGGCTGAGCGGGCTGATGTCCAGCGTGTTCAGCATGTCGTTCGCCTTGACCTTGTCGAAGTCCGCATAGAAATCCGCGAAAAAGTCGATCAGGTCGCAGACCTTCATCCAGTCGTTGAGGTAGGCGCGGTCGGGCAGGTAGCTGACCACGCTGTGCGTGTGGATGCCGGGCGCCTCGCCGTCGATGGTGACCGTGCCGCTGGTCGGCTGGAGCAGCCCGTTGAGCAGCTTGATGGCGGTCGTCTTGCCCGAGCCGTTCGGCCCCAGCAGGCCGATAAAGCGCCCGCGCTCGAGCGTCAGATTGAGGTTGTCAAGCGCCTTGACGCTGCCGTACACCTTGGTCAGCCCCTGGCATACCACCAGTTCATTCCTGTTCTCCATGCTTGCCGCCCTCCTCTCTGCGTTTCTCCAACAGTGTTAAAATCTCCTGCTCGGTAAAGCCGAGCTGGCTCATGCCCGCCAGAAATTCCGAAATGCGGTCGCTTGCAATCTGCTCCCGAATCTTTGCAATCATCTCTTTGTCCTCCGTGACATATCGTCCACTGGTGCGGTTTGTGTACATCAGCCCTTCGCGCTCGAGATCCGCCAGCGCGCGCTGCATTGTATTGGGGTTTACCCCCGCCTCGGCCGCCAGCTCCCGCACGGGCGGCACCTTATCGCCCGCGCCGAGCTGCCCGCTTACGATCTGCTCGGTCAGCTGCTCCATCAGCTGCTGATAGATCGGACGGTCGCCCCGCAGTTGCCATTGCATAGGCTCGCTCCTCTCTGTTTCTTTGTACTATGATAATAATACAGCAATACACATTTGTCAAGCCCTCCTCCAAAAATTTTTTCCATGCCGCACTGTGCTGTGGTATACTATATTTGGAGGAATTTATGCTATGAAAATCTATCCCTGTCTTCGCCTGCTGTGGATCGCGCTTGCCGGTTCCGCGCTGGTCAATTTATCCGCGCTGTCGTCCTCGATCACCGTGTCGCTGGTCGCCAATATCATCAACCTGCTGTGTTATGGGCTGATCACCTATGTGCTGTACCGTCTTTCGGACCAATCTGCGCTGTTTTCGCGCGCCTTTCCCGCCTGCCTGACCGCAGTCGTACTGGTTGGCCTTGGGCTGGTATGCACCTTTTTCGTATCCGGCAGCCCGATGCTGTTCAATTTCCTGTCCCTGCTGCTTATGGCGGGCAGTATCGCATCGCTGATCGGCCAATACTACATGTACTGGGGGCTGGATGAACGCGTCATCTCCTGCGGCTATGCCTTCCCGGCACGGCGCATCCGCTGGTGCCTGTATGCGCCGCTGATCGGGGCGTTCGCGTCTGCCTTCCTGATGCTGTCCGGCATGATCCTGCCGGGCGTCATGCTCCAGCTCGCCTGCCAGTTCGTGCCGCTCGTCCTGCTGTGGCAGTATATGCGGGCTGTGCGCGAACGCGAGGATAATCCATTGACGTTTTAGGTCAAAAAGGAACTGCCGCTGATTTTCTATCGCAGTTCCTTTTTTGTTTCCTGTTTTTCTGTACGATTGCCCGCGCAGCGGGGGCTGTAACAGGGGGGACAATACCATAACAGGAACGATATGCGTTCCCCGCAAATGCAAAAAAGAAAATAGCGAATTGCCGCAAGGGCGATTACCGTTCTGCGGCGGTTTGTTTCTTGACAATGGGCGCAAAAAGCGCTATAATCCTTTATAGTTAGTTTTCGCTAACCCCTATGTCTGCATCCCGTCCTTCAACCCGGGCTCCACCCTGATGACGGCGCCGGATATGGCACCGGGCTGAAGCAGGACGGGAGATACCTGCTCTGCTGAGTGGTGCAGCCGATGTCCCCTGTATTTTCATACCCATAAGTTAGTCATATCTAACTTTCAGGCTGTCAGGGGGACGGACGATGCGGAAGGGGCCTTGGGAAAAGGAAGGGCTGTTTCGCCGCTAAGCGGCCGAGATACAGACCAGTCGGGAGGAGGCAGGACATTGCTGGCAGAATTTCTGGCGGATCGCGGGGATTGGGTGCAGGTGATGCCGGGCGCACAGGCCTGCCTGTTCTCCCTGACGGAAGGGCAGCTTGCCCTGCCCCTCCGGCTGGAGCCCCTGCATTTCGAAGCCCTGTTTTGTCTGGCTGGAACGGTGGCCCTGACCCGGCGGGACGGATCTGTTTTGACGGCGGGCGCCCGGCAGGTGCTGATCCTCACCGGCCTCTCCGGCCTGGCCGACGCCCGGGTGGGCTCCCCACTGGAGGGTGTCCTGGTGGCAGTGGACGCCCGTGGCGCCCGGGAGAGCCTGAAAACCATCTGCGATCTGCTGGGGAACCTCTCTCTGGACACCGGACAGGTGCGGCAGTGGATGGCCGACCGGGGCGGCTGCACCGTGGAGGGCCCCACCGACTGGAGCCGGGTGGTCTTTGCCAACCTGGACCGCCTCCCCCGGAGCGAGCGGGCGCGCTGGTGCGTGTGGAAGTCTGTGGAGCTGCTCTACCTGTTCTCTAACCCGGGGAATCAGGCGGCGGATACAGCCCCGGCCCCGGCGTTGGAGCGCGAGGTCGTGCGGAGGCTTGCTGAGATTCGCCAGTATATGGAGGAGCACCTGGCTGAGCCCCTCACCATCCCGTTCCTGAGCCGCCGGGCCTGCCTCTCTGCCACCTCCTTCAAAAAGTGCTTCCGCAGCCTGTACGGCCTTCCGGTCCACACCTGGCTGCGGCAGCGGCGGATGGAGCGGGCGGCAGAGCTGCTGCGGGGCTCTTCCCTCAGTGTGCTGGGGGTGGCCCGGTCCGTAGGGTACGGCAGCGCCAGCCAGTTCACCGCCGCCTTCCGGCGGCAATACGGCATAACGCCGGCCATGTACCGGAAAAATGCCTGAACCGGCATAACACCGTCCGGTTCGGTGATGCACGGGGGTGCTCCATCTGCTATAATACTTCAATACACGAAGGGACGGGTTCGTTTCCGGACAGGAGGAAATCGGAATGAAACAACATCGCTTCTGGGCCTGGGGCGCTGTGATCTGCATGGTCATGGTGATGATCACGGGCTACAAACGCAAATAAGTACATGGCAGAAAGGAAGAATCCCCATGATGAAACATTATGTCAGACTGGCCTGCTTCGTGGGCGGCGCCCTGTTTGGCTCGGCCGGCGTGAAGCTGCTCACCAGCAAGGACGCCAGGAAAGCCTACACCCACATCACCGCCGCCGGCCTGCGGATGAAGGACTGCGTGATGGAGACGGTTACCTCCGTCCAGGAGAACGCCGCCGACATCCTGGCCGCTGCTGCGGACATCAACGAGGCTCGGGCCGCCAGGGAAGTCGAGGCCCAGATAGAGGGCCAGGAGGCCTGAAAATTGCGGAAGGGAGCCGGTAAACGGCTCCCTTTTCCATAAGGGGAGATTTGCTATGAGAGCAACTATCGTACATGAGAGCCGGGGCCGGATGCGCCTGCGGCTCCGGCAGGGGACCATGACCCTCCGCCAGGCAGATATATTGGAAACCTGGCTGAAAGGGCAGCCCTGGTCAAAAGAGGCTGTTGTGCACGAACGCACCGGCTGTGTGATCGTGCACTATACCGGAGGCCGGGAGGCCGTGCTCTCCGCCCTCGCCGCCTTCACCTGGGCCGGGGCAGAGGAAACGGTCACCCTGCCCGGCCACAGCACCCGGGCCTTGAACCGGGAATTTCAAGAGAAGCTGGTGGGCAAGGCCGCGGTGAAGGCGGCTGCAGCCCTGTTTTTGCCCTCCCCGCTGCGGGTGGCCCGGGTGATCTGGCATATGATCCCCTTCCTCCGCAAGGGGCTCCGGTGCCTGTACCGGCGGCGGATCAAGGTCGAGCTGCTGGACGCCCTGTCCATCGGCATCTCTGTCTGCCGCCGGGACTTCGGCACCGCAGGCGCCGTCATGTTCCTGCTGGAGATCGGCGAGTTGCTGGAGGATTGGACGAGGAAGAAGTCCGTGGCCGACCTGGCGGAGAGCCTGTCCCTCCATGTAGACCGGGTGTGGCTGAAAACAGAGGCCGGGGAGGTTCTCACCCCCATCGGCCAGATCAGGCCCGGCGACCGGGTTGTGGTCCGGACGGGGAGCGTCATCCCACTGGACGGTGTGGTGGCTGAGGGGGAGGCTACCGTCAACCAGGCCTCCCTCACCGGCGAGGCCGTCCCCGCGGCCAAACGGCCCGGCGGCGCGGTATACGCCGGCACCGTGGTGGAGGAGGGCGAATGCGTCCTGGAAGTAAAACTGGCCTCCGGCCAGGGCCGGTACGACCAGATCGTAGAGATGATCCAGCAGTCCGAGCAGATGAAGTCCTCTGCCGAGGCCAAGGCTGCGGGTCTGGCAGACCGGCTGGTGCCCTGTACCTTCGCCGGGAGCCTGCTGAGCCTGGCCCTCACCCGGAATGCGGCCCGTGCCCTGTCAGTGCTCATGGTGGACTTCTCCTGCGCCCTGAAGCTGTCCATGCCCCTGGCGGTCCTCTCCGCCATGCGGGAGGCAGGGCGTGAGCATATCACCGTCAAGGGCGGCAAGTTCCTGGAGGCCGTAGCCGGGGCGGATACCATTGTCTTTGACAAGACCGGCACCCTCACCCATGCCTGCCCGCGGGTGGCCAAAGTCGTCCCCTTCAACGGCAAGGATGAGGCGGAGATGCTGCGGATGGCCGCCTGCCTTGAGGAACACTTCCCCCATTCCATGGCTAATGCCGTAGTGGAGGAAGCCAGACGCCGGGTGCTGCACCACGAGGAACGCCACGCCAGGGTGGAGTATCTGGTGGCCCACGGTATCGCCAGCTCGGTGGACGGGGAGCAGGTGCGCATCGGCAGCGCCCACTTTATCTTTGAGGACGAAAAGTGTGTGATCCCCGAGGGGGAGCAGGCCAGGTTCGACGCCCTGCCCCCGGAGTTTTCCCAGCTCTATCTGGCCGTTGACGGGGTGCTCTCCGCCGTGATCTGCATCTCCGACCCCCTGCGGGGCGAGGCCCGGGATGTACTGGCCGCCCTGCGGGGCCTGGGCGTGAAAAACGCCGTCATGCTCACCGGGGACAGCCCCCGCACGGCCGCCGCTATTGCGGGGCAGCTGGGGGTGGAAGACTTCCGGGCCGGTGTGCTCCCGGCAGACAAGGCGGAGTATGTGGCCGACCTGCGGCGGGAGGGGCATACCGTCCTCATGGTAGGGGATGGCATCAATGATTCCCCGGCCCTCTCCGAGGCGGACGCCGGCATCGCCATCAGCGGCGGCGCGGCCATCGCCCGGGAGATTGCCGACATCACCATCGCCGCTGACAGCCTGTGGGAGCTGGTGCGCCTGCGGCAGCTGGCCATGGCCCTGATGGACCGCATCCGGGCCAACTACCGCTTTGTTATCGGCTTCAACGGGGCGCTGATCGGCCTTGGTGCCGCAGGCATCCTGCCTCCGGCCGTCTCCGCCATGCTCCACAACCTGTCCACCCTTGGGGTGAGCCTCCGCAGCATGAGCGCCCTGCCGGTATCCAGACAGGCGGCAGAAGCGCCTGCGGATGCGTAAAGCATGGAACATCCTGCGGCAATCCTATGGGAATATCACGCTTTCTTCCACTTCAGCAGGAAGGCGGAGCAGGTGATGACCAGCACGGAGCCGGCGTTATGTACCAGGGCGCCTACAACCGGGTTCAGCGTTCCATTGATCGCCAAAACGATGGCGATGAAGTTCAACATCATGGAGAAAGTCATGTTGCATTTGATGGTGGTCATCATCCGCTTGGACAGGGCGATCAGGTGTGGCAGCTCCTTCACCTCGTCGTCCACCAGGGCGATGTCCGCCGCGTCTACGGCGATGTCGCTGCCCACGCCGCCCATAGCGATACCCACCCCGGCCCGTTTCAGGGCAGGGGCGTCGTTGATGCCGTCGCCGATCATACACACCGGCTGGCCGGAGGCCTGGTACTGGTCGATGGCCTTCAGCTTGTCCTCCGGCAGGCAGTTGGCCTGTACCGCCCCGATGTGAAGTTGCCCGGCGATGGTCCTGGCAGCGTTTTCGTGGTCACCGGTGAGCAAAACCGGCTGCACCCCAAGGCCATTGAGGGAGCCTATCATATCCGCGCTCTCCTCCCGCAGGGTGTCGGATAGGACAATATAGCCCGCAAACACCCCGTCCACCGCCAGATACGTCACGGTGCAGCCCTTCCGGACTGCATCTTCCGCTGCAGGAGGAGGCGTCATGGAGACGCCGTGCTCATTGAGCAGTTCCGGGTTGCCAGCCAGGATCTGCTTCCCCTCCACCCGGGCACGCACCCCCCGGCCGGGGAGCATGTGAAAGTCATCGGCCGGGGCAAGCGTATCCCCCTGCTCTTTTTTGCAGCAGCGCACGATGGCCTTGCCCAGCGGGTGCTCCGACAGCTGCTCTGCGGAGGCGGCCAGCCGGTAGAGCTGCTCTCTGGTGCAGGTATCCGTTACGCTGGCGGCTTCCACCACCTCCGGCGTGCCGTAGGTCAGGGTGCCGGTCTTGTCAAAGGCAATGACTTTCACCCCGGACAGCCGCTCCAGGGCGTCCCCTTCCCGCACCAGAAAGCCGTGCTTCGTGGCGTTGCCGATGGCCGCCATGATGGCGGTGGGGGTGGCAAGCACCAAAGCGCAGGGACAGAACACCACCAGGATGGTCACAGCCCGGATAATCTCCCCGGTGATGAGCCAGGTAAGGGCTGCCGCGCTGAGGGCGATGACCACGATCCAGGTGGCCCAGCGGTCAGCGATGCCCACGATCTTGGCCTTACCCGCGTCGGCGGACTGGACCAGCCGGATCATCCGCTGGATGGAGCTGTCCTCCCCTACCTTGGAGGCGCGCATCTCAAATGCTCCAAACTGGTTCACGGTCCCGCTGGAGACCTCGTCCCCCGCGGCCTTATCGACGGGGAGGGATTCCCCGGTCATCACGGCCTGGTTGATGGAGGTCTGCCCGGAGACGATGACGCCGTCCACCGGCACGCCTTCCCCGGGCAGGACGCGGAGCAGGTCGCCCACCTGCACCTGTTCGGCAGGGATGATGCTCTCCTGCCCGTCCCGCAGGAGCCGGGCGGTCTGGGGCGTCAGATGCACCAGCTTCTCTATGCCCGCGCGGGCCCGGGCCACGGTCAGTTCCTCCAGCAGGCCGCCCAGCTGCATGATGAAGGCCACCTCGCCGGCGGCAAAGTCCTCGCCGATGGCCACCGAGGCGATCAGGGCCAGGGACACCAGCACATCCGCCCTGATGTCAAAGGCGGTGACCAGGCCGATGACAGCCTCCAGAATGATGGGGATGCCGCACAGGATAATAGCAATCCACGCCATGTCAAAGGGAAAGGGCCGGACGCCGAACAGGCTCAACAGTACGGCGGCCCCAGAGACGGCCAGCAGCGTAATGTCCTTTTTGATGCCGCCCAGTTCCAGCAGCTGCTCCAGTTTTTCCATGAGTAATTTCATAACACGCCCTCCTTATACCATACGGGGTATAGGTACATTATACCCATATGGGTATAATGTGTCAAGAAAAAAGGCAGCCTGTCCGGCTGCCTTTCCGCCATATCAAGTCATGTTGGAGAAGCGTTCCACTGCCTTGGTGAAACTCTCGATGGTCTTGTCCGCATCCCCGTGCTGAATGCCGTCCCGGACGCAGTGCTGGATATGACCCTCCAGGACCACCTTGCCGCACCCGTGGAGGGCAGACTTGGCCGCGTTGATCTGGGCCAAAATATCCTCGCAGGGGATGTCCTCGTCGATCATCCGGTCAATGGCCTGCACCTGTCCGATAATTTTCTTCAGCCTGCGGTGCAGATTGTCGGCGTCCATACATTGTCTCATAGTCATTCCCTCCATACCATTAGGGGTATGAATAGATTATATGCACGCAATCCCCGTTTGTCAATCGGTGCAGTCAGATACATCCTTCCGGAAAAACGCTATCAGAAAGAATTTGAATAAAGTATCTTGACATTTGGGTGAGCCGGAGATATTATAACAGTGTTATATAACGCTGTTATAAGGAGGTCCCCCTCTGTGGAAGAAAAGTCTACCGCCACTCTGAAGAAGATCCAGAAGGCCGCAATGGCCGAGTTTCTGGATAAGGGCTTTCTGGGGGCCTCCCTGCGGCAGATCGTGAAGAACGCGGGGGTGACCACCGGGGCCTTCTACGGCTACTTCTCCAGCAAGGAGGCCCTGTTCGCCTCCATTGTAGAGCCCCACGCCGCCGCCCTCATGGGGAAGTTCATGGAAGCTCAGACCTCCTTCGCCGAGCTGCCCGAGGAGGAGCAGCCGGAGCACATGGGGGTGGAATCGAGCAGCTGCGTCCACTGGATGGTGGACTACATCTGCGCCCACCGGGAGCCGGTGAAGCTGCTGCTGTGCCGGGCGGAAGGCACCAGCTATGAACACTTCGTCCACAATATGGTAGAGGTCGAGGTGGAGTACACCCATCAGTACATGGAGGTGCTCCGCCGCCTGGGCCGGGATATCCCGATGCTCGACAAATCCCTGTGCCATATCATTGCCAGCGGCATGTTCAATGGCATCTTTGAGATCGTGATCCACGATATGCCGCGGGATCAGGCCCTGCGGGACGTGGATCAGCTCCGGGACTTCTATACCGCCGGATGGCTGAAATTGATGGGGGCATGACCCCTGTCTTTTTTGGATATAAGTTAGCAATAACTAACCACTTCAATAAGGAGGGATCCCCTTGAACCAAAAGAAACCGAGCAGCCTTGCCCGCATCCTGGGCTATGCGGGCGGGCACAAAAAACTGACGATCCTGGGCTGTATCCTGTCCGCCCTGTCGGCGGTGCTGGGGCTGGTGCCGTACCTTTGTGTCTGGCTGGCAGCCAGGAGCATGCTGGATACCTGGCCCGGCCTGGGCGGAGCCGGGGACCTGGGGCGCTGGGGCTGGATGGCGGTATGGTTTGCCATTGGCAGCATCTTATTGTACTTTGCCGCCCTCATGTCCACCCACATTGCTGCCTTCCGCACCGCACGGAATATCCGGCGCACCGCCATGTCCCATGTGCTGACGCTCCCCCTGGGCTTTTTTACCGGGAACCAGTCGGGGCGGCTGCGAAGCTCATTGACGACAACGCCGGCCTCACCGAGGACCTGCTGGCCCACAAGCTCCCCGACCTGGCCGCCACGGCGGTGACCCCCATCGCCGCTGTCGTCATGCTGTTCCTCTTTGACTGGCGGATGGGCCTGCTGTGTCTGCTGACCATGGTGCTGGCCCTGCTCTCCATGTGCCTGATGATGGGCGGCAGGAACGCCGGCTTCTTCCACCGCTACCAGCAGGAAATTGAGCGCATGAGCGGCGAGGCCGTGGAGTATGTCCGGGGCATACCGGTAGTAAAGATATTCCAGCAGACAGTGTACTCCTTCAAGGCTTTCTATGCCGCTATCAAGGATTACAGCGATCTGGCCAGCCAGTACGCCATGAGCTGCCGGACAGGCCAGACCTGCTTCCTCACCTTTATCAACGGGGCTTTCGCCCTGCTGATCCCGGCGGCGCTGCTGACCGCTTCCGGCGGGGACGTGCAGGCTGTGCTGGTGAACTTTATCTTCTATGCCCTGTTCGCCCCCGCCTGCGGCCAGATGATCAACCGCATCATGTACATGAGCGAGGCGGTGATGGAGGCCGATGAGGCCATCGGCCGTCTGGACGAAATTCTGGGCCAGCAGCCCTTGCAGGAACCGAAGGTCCAAAAGAGGCCGGCCAATGACGCCGTAGTCTTTGACCATGTGACCTTCACCTATCCCGGCGCCGGCCGGCCCGCTCTGGAAGATGTGAGCTTCTCCGTACGCCCCGGTCAGGTGGCGGCCCTGGTGGGGCCCTCCGGCGGGGGCAAGACCACCGCGGCCAGCCTGATCCCCCGGTTCTGGGATGTGGACAGCGGCATAGTCAGCGTGGGCGGTGCGGACGTGCGGGACTTGGACAGCGCCGCCCTCATGGGGCAGGTAGCCTTTGTGTTTCAGGATACCCGGCTGTTCAAGGAGAGCTTGCTGGAAAACATCCGGGCCGCCGGGACGCTGCCGATGAGGAGGTACTGGCGGCGGCGAAGGCCGCCCAATGCGATGCATTCATCCAAAAGCTTCCCCAGGGCTATCAGACTGTCATCGGCGAGAATGGCTCCACCCTATCCGGTGGGGAACGGCAACGGATCTCCATTGCCCGGGCCCTGCTGAAAGACGCGCCGGTGGTACTGCTGGACGAGGCCACAGCCAGCCTGGACGTGGAGAACGAGAGCGCCGTTCAGACCGCCCTTTCGCGCCTGCTCCGGGGCAGGACGGTGCTGGTCATCGCCCACCGGATGCGCACCGTGGCCGGAGCCGACCACATCGTGGTGCTGGAGGGTGGCCGTGTGGTCCAACAGGGTACCCCGGCGGAACTGATGAAACAGGACGGCCTCTACCGCCGCATGGTGGAGCTCCAGAACGAGAGCGCCCGCTGGCGGCTGGGCGCGACCGAGGCATAGCATGCAAAACAGGGTACCTTCCCCGTGCAGCCCCTGCCGCGCCAAAACGAAACCTGGCGTTGAGTAACGCCAGGTTTCGCATAATTTTAAATTTCCATATGCGGCGCACCAGGACCGCATTTTTATGCGTTTTCCGAAAACTCCGCCAGCCGCAGGCCTTCGTTGTGGTCGAGCGCATAGGTGATGTTCCACGGCGAGGAAAACAGCAGCAGCGTGTTGCCCCTCAGATCCTCAACGGTCTTGGTGTCGCTCGTGAGCACGAGCTTTTTAACGTCAAAGCCCTCTTCGTCGTTTTCCACCCAGCGGATGTGCTCATAGGGCAGGTTTTCGCGGATGATTTCGACGTTGTACTCGTTCTTCAGGCGGTATTCCAGTACCTCGAATTGCAGCACGCCGACCACGCCGACGATGACCGATTCCATGCCCGCGCCGGGCTCACGGAAGATCTGGATCGCGCCCTCCTGCGCGATCTGCTCCACGCCCTTGACAAACTGCTTGCGCTTCAGGGTATCCTTCTGCCGCACAGTGGCGAACAGTTCGGGCGCGAAGGTCGGGATGCCGGAGAAGGTGCACTTGCGCTTGGGGTCGCATACCGTGTCGCCGATGGCGAACACGCCCGGGTCGAAAATGCCGATGATATCGCCCGCATAGGCCTCGTCCACGATCGAGCGGTCCTGCGCCATCAGCTGCTGCGGCGCGGCAAGCACCATCTTCTTGCCCGTGCGCATGTGCAGCACTTCTTCGCCGCGCACGAACTTGCCCGAGCAGATACGCATGAACGCAATGCGGTCGCGGTGCGCCTTGTTCATATTCGCCTGGATCTTGAACACAAATGCGGAGAAATGATCGTCAAACGGGTCGATCACGCCGATATCTGCCGTACGCGCGGTCGGCGGCGGGGTCATCTGCAAAAACTTCTTGAGGAACGGCTCTACGCCGAAGTTGGTCAGCGCCGAACCGAAGAATACCGGCGAAAGACGGCCCTCATGCACGGCTTTGAGGTCAAACTCGTCGCCCGCGCCCGAAAGCAGCTCCACGTCGTCGATCAGGGTCTGGTACTGGTCCTCGGGCAGCAGGCCCTCCAAAATGGGGTCGTCGATGGACAGGCGCTGCGCCTTGACCTCGTGGCGGAAGTCTGCGCCCTCGAACGCGATGACCTCGTCGTCCATGCGGTCGTACACGCCTTTGAAGCGTTTGCCCGAACCGATCGGCCAGTTGACCGCAAACGTGCCGATGCCCAGCTCGTTCTCGATCTCCTCGAGCAGCTCATAGGGGTCGCGCGCCTCGCGGTCCATCTTGTTGATAAAGGTGAAAATCGGCACGCCGCGCATCGCGCATACCTTGAACAGCTTGCGCGTCTGCGCCTCGACGCCCTTGGACGCGTCGATGACCATGACTGCGGAGTCCGCAGCCATCAGCGTGCGGTAGGTATCCTCGGAGAAGTCCTGGTGGCCCGGGGTGTCCAGGATGTTGATACACTTTCCCTCGTAGCGGAACTGCAAAACAGAGGAGGTGACCGAAATGCCGCGCTGCTTTTCGATCTCCATCCAGTCGGAAACCGCATGGCGGCTGTTCTTCTTGCCCTTTACCATGCCGGCTTCCTGGATTGCGCCGCCGTAGAGCAAAAATTTCTCGGTTATGGTGGTTTTGCCGGCGTCAGGGTGCGAGATGATTGCAAAAGTGCGCCGGTTTTCGATTTCTTTCTTCAGGTCTGCCACTGGCCAAATTCCTCCCGATCAGATGAAAAACTCAAATTTGTTGCGAAATGTACACAGAATGTTCACAATTCCAATTTATTATAATAAACGTGGAAAGCGTAAGATCCCCCCACATGTTCTTGCTTTCTACTCTCTATCCTACCTTTTATTGCGGGAGCGGCCGGACGAAAGTCCGGCCGTTCCTGTTTTTTATGCGCATATCGCGCACAGACAGGAAGCGAGCGTTTTGCCTTCGCGGAACAACGGGTCGATGGCGGACGCGCAGTGCGCGCCCCTACGGGGTGTCGACCGCCGATAGACATGGTCGCCCGGCAGGGCGAAGGTGTGCCCGTGGTTCACGGGCAGAAATGCGGCCTACGCGGCCGCCTTGCGGGCAAGAGGGGGTCTTAACCCCCTCTTGTCAATCACCCCCGCCGGTGGACGCTCACGGCTGCCCGCGACCGCAAACAAATTTGTCCACATTCTGTGGAAAAATTTGATTTGCGATAACGTCGCGGCGGGTCGGTTCCGCGCCTGACCCGGGAGGCGGGGGTGCTGTCGATGCAAGGCTTGCGCTTGCTGTTTGCATGAAGGCGACGCTCCGGCCGGGTGCCGGTATGCGGGCGCACACGTTGTCCGTCAGCACACGGAAGAAGATGGTTGCAACCTCGCACGGGTGCTGTGCTGGCGCGCGCTGCGCGCCCTTCTGGGGTGGCAGCCCACTTTTGCTTACCCTTTGGGGCGGCCGGGCGGCGATGCCAAAGCGCCACT
>CABUDN010000047.1 GCA_902490355.1 uncultured Oscillibacter sp. | reverse complement strand
CCGGTCAATATTTTCGAGCAACTGGTTGCACATACGGATACCCGTATAACGTCCTGTCCTCAAAAAGGGTACTGCCGGGCCAGAGGGTCTTTTTCAGTGAGGATTTGAGCTTATGATTGAACCGGTAGATCCGGTTTTCCATGGGCCGCTTGCCGAACAGCCCCCGGTACCACTTCTTGAAGTGATAGTAGACTGGTTTGGACCGCAGACGGCTCAGATGGGATGGCATGGCTCCCACATTGGGACTGATGGACATGCCGTTGTCATTGAGAATCACGATCAGCGGTTCCCCGGAGGCCCCGGCATTGTTGAGGCCCTCGTAGGCAAGTCCGCCGGTCAGGGCACCGTCTCCGATCAGGGCCAGGACGCTGTAATGGCCCTTTTGCAGAGTGCGGGCCCGGGCCATACCCAGCGCCACGGAGACGGAGTTGGAGGCGTGTCCGGCAATGAACGCGTCATGGATGCTCTCGTAAGGCTTGGGAAAACCGGAGAGCCCGTCCAGCTGGCGCAGGGTGGAAAACAACTCCCGCCGGCCGGTCAGGGCCTTGTGGACATAGCACTGGTGGCCCACGTCGAAGACCAGCCGGTCTTCTTTCGTGTCGAACACCCGGTGAATGGCCACTGTCAGCTCCACCGCTCCCAGGTTGGAAGCCAGATGGCCGCCGGTTTGCGAGACGCTTTGGACCAAAAAGGCCCGCAGCTCCTCACACAGCTGCGGCAGTTCGCTGCGGCTGAGTTTCTTGAGATCCTCCGGAGAGTTTACCTTCTCCAGTATCATGCCTCTTCCTCCTCTCAGCGGTGGAACACATGCAAAAACCGGCCGGCCAAATAGACCACCCGGGTACTCTGCTTCATGGCAAAGGTCTTGGACAGGGCCTTGCCGCCGATGGTCAGTCCGGAAATCAGCGCCGTGACACCCACGGAGATCAGCACCGTCCGGGTATTGAAAGCCTGCTGGAGCTGGCTGACAATCACCGCGCCGGTAGCGCCGCTGACGATGCCGCAGATATCGCCCACCACGTCGTTGCACACGCTGGAAACCCGGCTGGCATTGCGCAGCAGGCTCAACGCCTCCCGGGCACCCTTTTCCTTATGGGCAGCCATGGAGTGAAACGGCTTGGGATCCGCCGCCGTCACCGCCACGCCGATCACGTCAAATACAATGCCCAGTCCGATAAACAGGGCCAAAATCAAAACAGCGACCGCCACACCCGCGCCGTCGAGCATCGACTCCGACGCAAGACTCAACGCCGCGGACAGGGCGACCGCCATGCAAAACACCGTCAGGGCCCATCGGTATTGGGCGGATGCACCGCTCTTTTTGTCCCTGGTGACTTTTGTTTTTTTCAAAATGGAACCTCCGAACAAATTGTTCGTTTTTGGATGCTGCTAAGCCGGCGGCGGCAAAAAAGGTTAATCTTACGGCTTAGGTACGGGTTGGTTTTCCCCGTGGAACACCTCTCGTTGCCGATGGAGGCGGTTCCCCTTTCAGTCCCGCGGCGCGGTGTCGCCCATCCGCGCTACCCGATTGCCACTTAGTCCGCACTGCAATCCCTTTTCTGCCTCGCTGTGAACAGCCTAGGTGATTTCCACCACAGTCTATCCGCTTCTTTAGCCTCTTTTGCAGACAGGGTTTCAAAGAGCAGGGGGCTGCCCGATACTCCGGCCGGAGTGAAAACAGCCTGACCTCTCATCCACCCTGCCCACGCAAGGCAGGCTACGTCTGCACACAGCGTTACGGCCCCAATGGGACCGATGCACCGCATTGCAGGTTCACAATCTGTTTCGTACACAGGCCGGAAATACCGCTATGGGAGTACGTCTGTGCACAAGAACAGGTCTCCACGGAAACAGGGTCGGGTTGACCATGCCATTGGAAATCGCCCTGAGTCCGCAAGCACGCATGGCGCGCTTCCCCCCAGCACCCACCCAAAACTGGGCGTATCAAGCAGGCACCAGAGGTTTCATCGATGTGCCCTTCAGAGGATTTTTAGGCCCTCCCTAGGAAACGGCAGATCTGACTAGAATACTGCGCCGCCGCTTAGCTTGTTTTAGTATAGCACGCTCTAGATAAATATACAATATTCATTGTATATACAAAGTGTGAATTTTTCACCTCCGGCTCCGTCGCTTTTGCCGCTCCGCAATTCTTAACGGCACCTTTACAGCTTTTCCGCTATAATGAATCACAACTGCACCGGCCCATTTTCTGCCGGTGCCTGATGGAAGGAGCTGATCGTCCGCATGGACGGACCGCGACGATGCCCCCGGCACGTACCTCCCCGTCCTTTCCGGCCTCTGCGTTGTTGAGGATTCCGCACGCAGACATATGTAATCATCGGAAAGGAAGAACATAGGATGTCCAGTGACACTATAAGCAAACTTTTACTGATTGTCTTTTTTCTGCTCTGTTCGGCGTATTTTTCCGCCACGGAAACCGCTTTCTCCTCTCTGAGCAAAACCCGGGTCCGGGCGATGGCCGAGCGGGGCAACCGCCGGGCCGAACTGGTGCTCTCCCTGGCGGAGCGGTATGACGACCTGCTCTCTACCATTCTGGTGGGCAACAACATCGTCAACATTGCCATTGCCTCCGTGGGCACCATTCTCTTTGTTCGCCGCTTCGGCGAGGATCTGGGGTCCTCCCTGTCCACCGCGGTGGTGACCGTTGTGGTGCTGTTTTTCGGAGAAGTGACCCCCAAGAGCCTGGCCAAAGAGAGTCCGGAGAAAATGGCGATGTGGTCGGCCCCTCTGCTGCGGGTCCTGCTGGTAATTCTCACCCCGGTCAACCGGATCTTCAGCGGCTGGAAAGCGCTGCTCTCCCGCATCTTCCAGGTGGGCGAGGACCGAAAACTCACCCAAGAAGAGCTGCTGCTCCTGGTGGATGAAGTGGAGCGGGACGGCGGAATCGACAGCCAGGAACGGGAGCTGGTGCGCAACGCCATCGAATTCAACGATCTCACGGCGGAGGATATTCTCACCCCGCGGGTGTCGATCGTGGGCGTGGAAGCCGCGTCCGACCGCGCCACTGCCGCCGAGCTGTTTGACACCAGCGGCTACTCCCGCCTGCCGGTGTATGAGGGCACCATTGACCACATCGTGGGCGTGCTGCACCTCAAAGACCTGTATGCCCCGGAAAACCGCGATGCCGCCGTGCGGGAGCTGATGAAGCCCGTGCTGAACGCGGCTCCCGCCACCCCCATCGGCGCGCTGCTGCGCCGCCTCCAAAGAGCGAAGATGCACATTGCCGTGGTGGCCGACGAACACGGCGGTACCCTGGGCATCGTGACCATGGAGGACATTCTGGAAGAGCTGGTGGGCGAAATCTGGGATGAGCATGATGAGATCGAAGAGTCCATCTGCCGTCTGGAGGACGGACGGTACCGGCTCTCCGGCGACCTGTCTCCCCAGAAGGCCTTCGCCCTGTTTCACCTGCGGGAGGAGACCGATTCCAGCACTGTCAGCGGCTGGCTGATGGAGATGCTGGGCCGGGTCCCCGCCGCCGCAGATCAGGTTACGGTACAGGATGTAACCTTTACCGTGGAGGGAACGGAACTCAATCGGGTGACCTCCGTTCTGGCGGAGCGCTGCTGCGCCGATGCGGCCCAGCCCGGAGCCTGACGACTGCATAAAAGGCGCATGGCCGACACGGCCATGCGCCTTTTTCTTCTTCTCTTTTACCGTACCCCGCACCGGGAAATCTCCCGCTTCCTGTTTCAGGACTGACTTTGCGTTCTCTTGCGGCTGCGTTACCGGTCCCGTCCGGCCAGCGTGTCCGCCAGGACCTGCAAAAAGCCGTCGGTGTCATAGGGGGCCACGGCAGCCTTGGCCTGGTCCGTGCACTTGCGCACGGCTTTGTCACAGCCCTCCAGACCCAGAAGATCCACGAAGGTCACCTTGCCCTCCTGGGCGTCGGAGCCGATAGGCTTGCCGAAGGCGGCCTCATCCCCGCACACATCCAGCATATCATCCCGAATCTGGAACGCCAGCCCCAGATTCTCTGCATACACCGCGGCAGCCTCCCGCAGAGGCGCAGTAGCACCGCCGGCGGCGCAGCCCATGGTGCAGGCAGCCCGGATCATACAGCCGGTTTTCAGACGGTGAACCTCGGTGAGCTCCTCCTCCGTCTTGGGGGCGTGGAGGGTGTCCAGCACCTGTCCGGCCACCATGCCCCGGGGACCGGAGGCCTCCGCCAGAATCCGCGCGCACTCCAGCCGGGCCTGGGAGGAAAGGGCGCTGTCCAGAATCAGCGTATAAGCGGCCGGCTGCAGGGCGTCTCCCGCCAAAACCGCCATGGTCTCACCGTAGACCTTGTGGTTGGTGGGCTTGCCGCGGCGCAGATCGTCGTCGTCCATGCAGGGCAGATCATCGTGGATCAGAGAGTAGGTATGCACCATCTCCACGGCGCAGGCCGCCGGAAGAGCCTCCTGCCACCTGGCCCCGGCCAACCGGGCAAACTCCAGCGCCAGTACCGGACGAATTCGCTTGCCTCCGGCCAGGAGGCTGTACCGCATAGACGCGTACAAGTCCTCCCAGTGGGGCTTGTCCGAAAACTGGCCCTGCAGAAAATCCTCCACAGCGTTCTGGTACTCCCGATACCGCAGATCAAAGGCTGTCTTGTCCATCCTTACTCCTCCTCTGTATCAAAGGGCAGCTCCACCGGTGCGCCGTCGGCACCCTTCATCAGCTTGACCACCTGCTGCTCCGCCAGGTCCAGTTCCCGGGAACAGGCGGCAATCCGCTTCGTCCCCTCTTCAAACAGGGCCAAGGAGTCCGCCAGGGGGGCGTCGCCCTTTTCCAGAGCCGCCACAATCTCCTCCAGCCGGGCCAGCTGCTGCTCAAATGTCATGTTTTCGTTCATGCGTCAACCTCCTTGATGGGCTCCACCACCGTGGCGGTAAACCCGCCTTCTCCCAAGGTCACCTGCACGGCGTCTCCCGGGGCCACGTCCTTCCAGCTCTTTAAAATCGTCCCGTCGGCGCTGCGGGCCATGGCATACCCCCGGCCCAGCACCTTGAGCGGGCTCATGGCATCCAGAGATGCCGCCAAGGCAGCGAACCGCTGATGCTTGCGGGCCAACAAAGCCGACGCCAGGTCGCCCAGCCGCTTTTGCAGATGTACCAGCTCCATGCGCTGGTCCTGCACATAGGCCATCTGATCCCGCATCACCCGCTTGCCGGCCAGTTCTGTCAGACGCTGGCGCAGCGTCTCCAGCCGGGCGGTCTCGCTGCTTTCCATCCGTGCCTGCCGGTCCCGCAGCAGACGCCGCAGCTCCACCTGATCCGGCACCGCGATCTCCGCGGCGTTGGAGGGCGTGGACGCCCGCACGTCGGCCACAAAGTCGGAAATGGTCACATCCGGCTCGTGGCCCACAGCCGAAATCACCGGCGTTTGACACTCATAGATTGCCCGGGCAACCCGCTCTTCATTAAAGGCCCACAGATCTTCCATGGACCCGCCGCCCCGGCCGGTGATGATAATGTCGCCGATGTGCCAGCGGTCCGCATACCGGATGGCCCCGGCAATTTCCGCTGCCGCTCCGGCGCCCTGTACCCGCACCGGCAGCACGATGACCTTGGCCAGGGGGTAGCGCCGCCGCAGAATCCGAATCATGTCCCGGACTGCCGCGCCGGTCCCGGAGGTCACCAGCGCGATGCGCTGGGGATATCGCGGCAGCGGCTTTTTGTGGGAGGGGTCAAAGAGGCCCTCCGCGTACAGCCGGGCCTTGAGCTGCTCAAAGGCCAGGGCCAGGTCTCCGGTCCCCTCCGGAATCAATGCGTCGCAGTAGAGCTGGTAGACGCCGTCCCGGGGGAAAGCGCTGATCCGGCCCGTGGCCACCACTTTCATGCCGTTTTCCGGCCGAAACCGGATCTTTCCGGCAGCGCCTTTGAACATCACGCACTGCAGCGCGCCCCCGGCATCCTTGAGGGTGAAGAAGTGGTTTCCCGTGGAGTGGATCTTATAGTTGGACAGCTCGCCCCGGACGCTGAGATTGCGCAGCAGGGGTTCGTTTTCCAGTAAGAGCTTCACCACCTGATTGACTTCCGAGACGGTAATGATCCGCTGTTCCATGGATACCTCCTTTGTGCAGGAAAACAGAAAAACGGAGCGGGACCACGGGGCTCTCCCGCTATGTCCCGCTCTGTTGTAAGCGTGCTTATTCCGGCAGTTCCTGACGCACAAAGCTGCCCAGGATTCCGTTCATGAACTTCACCGTTTCCGGCGTCTCATATTTTTTGGCAATCTCCAGGGCCTCATTGATGGCAGCGCCGTTGGGGATGTCCGGCATATACAAAATCTCATACATGGCCACCCGCATGATGGCGGAGGCCACCAGCGGAATGCGGGCAAAGCTCCAGCCCTTGGCGTACTTGGCAATATACCCGTCCAGCTCCGCGGCATGAACACTGACGCCCTTGACCAACCGGCGGATATACTCCGCCTGCTTGGCATTGGGAGTCTCGGCATAGATCGGGTCCTCCCCGGCCAGGGAGGCAAAGGACTCCGAGGAGAGTCTTTGATCCAGCAGCTCGTCAATGGGTTTATCCGTAAAGCTCAGCTCATAGGAAAGATGGATGGCGATTTCCCGCGCGGTGTTCCGTACCATAGTATTCCTTCGTCCTTTTCTCTCTATTGACTCAAAGGGGCGTCAGGCTGTGGTGACACCGCCGACATGGATGTTGACCGCCTCCACGCTGCACCCCGTCATGGCCTCCACGGCGGAAGAAACCGCCTTCTGGGCATTTTCCGCCACCTCAGGGATGGGCGTGCCGTAACGCACCGTCAGGTACAGATCCAGCTTCAGCGCCGCGCCGGTCATATCAATCTTCACGCCCCGGGTTCCCTTCTGGGCGTTTTTCTTGTTGTTCACCAGATCCGTGACGCTGCCGCCCAGACTGGTCATCATGCCGGAGACGCCCTCTACTTCCCGCACAGCGCCCACAGCGATGGCGGCGATGACTTCCTCCGAAATATTGATGCTGCCGTTTTCCTCCGGCAGGGTCATGTATTCCTTGCTTTCAGCCATATCTGATGTCTCCCTTACTCATGCTGTCCTTGGTAAGCACAAATTCATATGTGATATTGTACCATGTCCTCCCCAAAATTACAACAGCTAATTTGCCGCCATGATCTTGACGCTGCCGGCGGGCAATCCCGTCTCCGACATGGCGATATCCGTAATTTTCGCCACGTCCTCCGCGGTGAGTTCTCCGGTATCGGTGGCCACCACCACGCTGACGCCGTCTTCTCCCAGAAACGCCACGCAGTCCTGATAGCCCTTGGCCGTCACCAGATTCTCAATCTGGGCCTCCTGAAGCGTGTAGGCCGCCAGCACCTGAATCCCCTCCGAGGCCTCGTTGGCCACCGCCGCGTCGGCGTTTTCCTGCTCCGCCGCCTCCTGCAGAAGTGAGATGGCGCTGTCCCGGGCCTGCTGGCGGGTCAGACGGGCCGAGGCAAAGTAGTCCGAGCCGGTGTAAACCGCCGTCTCGTCCACAGCCTCCCCGCCGTCGGCCGCTCCGGCATCCTCCCCGGCGTCATCGGCGCCATCTTCCACACCGCTGACCAGTGTGGCCTGCCCCAAAATCTTGGTGCCGGTCTCCTCGGACTGTCCCGGATCCATCTGTGATACCGCCTGATCTGACGTGTACCGCCAGTTCAGCGCCACCGCCGCGCACACCAGCACCGCCATGGTAGCCACTACTGCATTGCGTTTCCATCTTGCTTTCATTGTGTTCTTCCTCCTCCAGATAATCACTGCCATTTTGCCACCGCGATGCGGTCTGCCGAAAGCCCAGTCAGCGCCGACACCGCCTCGGTCACCGCCAGACGCACCTGAGGCTGATCGCCGCCCTGACAGACCACCAGAGCGCCCCGGTATGTCGGATACACCCGCTGGGTCACCACCGGTGCATCCCCCTCCCCGCTGTCGGTCAAAACGGTCTCGGAGCGGGCGGAGTAGTCCTCCGGCGCCGTGGGCTCTCCCCGGTACGTCAGCTCCGTGTCCCGGGCCAGCTGACGCTCTCCATCGGTATCCGCCGTCAGCATCACCCGCACCTGCCCCACGCCGCTGATTTGTCCCAGAATTTCCTCCATCTCCGCCTGGATCGTTTCTGCCGTTGTCTCCTCCGCCGCCGCTGACACGGAGGACGTGCCGGTATCGCGCTTCCCACTCGGCCAGAGCAGCAGCCCTGCGCCGATCAGCACCACCAGCGCCGCGTATTTGTATCGGTCCCATTGCTTTCGCACTCCTTCAGTCTTCCAGATTTTCTTCATGCCAAACCTGCTCCTCCCCGGGAATTCCCAATTCCTGCGCAATCCATTCCGACAGCTGCGCGGAATAGGCTCCCGTGATTTCCACTCTCACCGGAACCGGCATACCGTCGTCTCCGGGCACGGTCTCTACCCGCACCTGAATCTGCATGCCCAGCCTGGCCGCTTCTTCCAATATATATGCGCCCGTCCGCTCCGCTATGAGCTGCTCCAGCTCCTGATCCGATTGCGCTTCCAGTTCCGCCTGCCGCTCCTCGATGGCCTCGCGGTAGGGTGCAAGATCCAGCTCCAGGGCGGAAAGATCCGTCCCCAGCAGGGGCCGCAGCAGCACCAGCATCAAAATGAGTCCTCCGGAAAAGGACGCGATCCGGCGCACATTGCCCTCCGGCAGCAGGGTCTGCACCACCGAAAGCAGCAGAGCCGTCACCACCACAGCCCGCAGCCATTCCTGCACCGCTTCAATCATGGCACCACCGCCGCAACCGATGAGAGTACGGAGATCAAAAGCAGCAGAGCGCAGCTGCCGGTCATCCCCAGAATCAGTCCAAAGGCGCCGCCCAGGCCGTCAATGAGCTTGTGCAGTCCCGGCGCTCCCACCGCTCCGGCGGCAAATGCCGTGAGCTTGTAGAGCAGATACTGAACGCCCAGCTGTAAAAACGGATACGCGCAGGCTGCCAGAATCGCCAGCATTCCAAATACCCCCACGGTATTTTTCAGCATCCCGGCCCCGGCCAGTACCGTCTCCGCCGCGTCGGAGATGATGCCGCCCACTACCGGCACTACCCCGGAGATGGCCGCCCGGGCCACCTTCACCGACGCCGCATCCACGGATCCCGTCACCACCCGGGAAACAGACAGATACACCGTAAAGAGTACCAGCGCCGTGGTCAGGCACCAGGTGACCGCCTTCTTGAGTCCCTCCGCCAGAACGCCCAGCCGGCTTTCGGCAAGAGCGGCCGACGCCGCCAGTACGCCCACATAGACGTACACCAGCGGAACCAGCAGCCCCCGGATCAAGCTCACCAGTACGTCCACCAAAAACACCGTGGTCACCTGCTGAACCGTGGCGGTGGTGACGCTGCCGCTGGCCGCCGTGGCGGCGGCCAGCGTAGGCAGCAGCGCCCGGGAGAAAACCGACAAGTCTTCAATGGTGCTGGCCCCCAGCCCCATGAGGGAGTCCAGGCTTCCCGCCGTCAAAAGCGTCACGGACAAGGCCCCTACCATGGGCAAAAACGGGGACGGCTTTCCGCCGATCCCCTGGAATGCCCCCTCCAGAATGCCGCAGAGCACCACGACCACCAGCACCCCTGCCGCCCCCCGGACTCTCTGGCGCACGATATCCCCGGCTTTGTTTCCCATCTGTTCCAGGATTCCGGTGACACCCCCGGCAAAATCATCCTCCGGAATCTCCTCCATCCACTCCGCGGCCTGGTCCGGCAGAGCATCGGTCAGATCCTCCGGCAGTTCCGCGGCCCGGGCATGGCTGGTGAGCACCAGCAAAAACAGCACAATACAAATGACGTTTCTCATTCCATCAGCTCCAACAGCATGTCCAGCACGGCCCGCAGAAGCGGCAGTGCCGTCAGCATCGCACACACGGCTCCCGCCGTCTCCACCACGCTCCCCAGGGCCGACTCTCCGGCGTCCCGGCACAGCCCGGCCCCCACCCGCACCACCAGGGCAATGCCCAGTGTTTTATAAAGAGGCACAAACAGCGTCTCCGGTATGCCGCTGCGCTCCCCCAGCTCCGCAAGGAACGCCATGAGTTCCTCCAGGCCCTGGGCAAGAAACACCAGCACCGCCACAACGGCGGCAATTCCCAGCACCAGCGCGCACTCCGGGCTTCCCCGCCGGACCACTACGGCCAGCAGAGCCCCTACCACGCACAGGGCCGTCACCTGCACGATCTGCTCCATCTTCTCTAAAGATCAAACAGGGTTTTGATGAGGGTAAAGAGATTGCTGATCTCCTGCACCATCATCATGAGGACCACCACCAGTCCCGCCAGAGTGGTCATCATGGCCTGCTCCTCCCGGCCTGAGCGCACCAGCAGCTGATTAAGCACCGCCACCAAAATACCGATGGCGGCAATCTTGAAAATCAAATCCACGTCCATACCGCATTCCTCATATCAGTAAGATCACCAGCAGCGCCGCACCGGAAAAGCACAATGCCGTTACCCGCTTCTCCTCCGCCTGCCGGCTGTTTTCCAGATCCTCCCGGTGCTGCTCCAGCCGCTGCACCGCCAATGAAATTGCCTTGCACACCGCCTCCTCGTCTCCGTGTAAATCCGCTCCCAGGTCCGCCAGGACCTCCCGGCTTTCAGGCGGCAGCGGCAGTCCCTCAGACAGAGTCCGCCAGACGGGCGCCAGGGACTCCCCCCTCCGCAGCGCCGCTGCTGCGCCGGAAAATAAAACGGCGGCATCCGGACCGCACTGCCCGGCCAACCGCTCCAGCAGCAGCGGCAGTGCGGTTCGGGCCATGCGGATTTCCTCGGCCATGCGCCGCAGAGCCGCGAGACACTCCTCCAGCACCCGCCGCATGCGCCGCCGCTGGGTCAGGGTGTTCCAGCGCAGCCAGACTCCGGCTCCCAAAATCAAAGTACTTCCCAACAGCTTCAGCATGGCAGCGTCTCCAGCCGGTAGGCCCGTCCCGCTTCTGCCGTGGCTGTAATCCGCACCGCCAACCGGAAGACCCGCTCCTCCAGCAGCTGACGGTAAAGTGGCTTTTGTGCAAGCTCCGTCACGTCCGCGGCGTGGATGGTCGCCAGCAGCCCCACTCCGCAGCCCGCCGCCATGGCTATGGCCCGCAGATCCTCCCGGACGGTGATCTCATCCACGGCGATGATCTGGGGATTCATGGCCCGCAGCACCATGGGAATACCCACCGCCTTGGGGCATCCGTCCAGCACATCGGTGTGGGGGCCCACATCCATCTGGGGCTCGCCCTGCACCATGACCGCCACTTCGCCCCGCTCATCGATGAGGGCCATGCGGCGGGGCCCAATCCCCTCCGCTCCTTCGGAGAGCTGACGCACCAGATCCCGCAGCAGCGTAGTCTTGCCGCCGCCCGGCGGCGAGAGAATCAGCGTATTGACAAAGACACCGTCGGAGAACAGCCGGGGCGCCAAATCCCGGGCGATGCCCTTGTGCTCCCGGGCAATGCGCACTGCGGCGGAAGAGAGACTTTTCAGGTTTGTGCTGGCGCCCTCCTTCATCACCGCCGTACCGCAGATCCCCACCCGGAAGCCGCCCCGCACCGGCAAAAAACCATCCCGCAGGGTTTCCGACGCGGCGTAGCGGGAAAACTCCGTAGCCAGATCGCATAGGGTTTCCAGTTCCTCCGGCTCCACAATGCCCTCCAGAGCCATCTCACCCTCCGGTGTCAGCACCGTCATGGGCCGTCCCGCCCGCAGGCGGAACTCCTCCGCCCGGGCCTGGACCTCATCCGGCAGCGACAGCGCCAATGTGCGCAGCCGTACCGGCAAAATGGCCGCCGCCTCCGCGTAACGGCGCATGCATTCCTTCTCCTGCAAGGGTCCTCCCCCTTTCCTTTGTTGCTTCAACCTATGACGGCTCGTCCCGGAGTATGCACGATGCCCGAAAAAAAGGCCCCGCCTTCCTGCACGCACCTTTGTGCCGACGGGGCATAGACTGGATTGAAAGGACTCCGGTTCTTTCATCTCAGCTACTTAATTAGGAGGTATTGCAATGCCTGAGAAAGTCATGCCCGGCCCCGTGGACAGCTGCGGCAGCATCCGGGAGGCGGTTTGCATCCATACGCGGAAAATCTATGACTCCTGCCGTGATAAGGACTGCATTGAGGATCTGCGGTTCTATCCCAAGCTGGAGTGTGTGGATGCCATCAACCGCGCGCTGTCCGTCAAAGGCGGCACCGCCAAGCTGCTGTATGTCTATGTGGACGTGGAACCCGTGAGCTTCAACCGGGGCTTCTACACCGTGGATATGCGGTTTTTCTACTCCGTCACCCTGCAGGCCTATCTCAGCTGCCCGGCACCGGTTACCGTGGAGGGCCTGTGCGTGTTCGACAAGCGCGCCATCCTCTTCGGCAGCGAGGGCAGCGCCAAAATCTTCTCCTCCGAAATGCGCGTAGGCGAGCCCGACATCCAGATGATGCGCCGGGCCAACGCCCCCACCGCCGTGGTGGAGGCCGTGGATCCCATCGTCCTGGACGCCCGGATCATGGACTGCTGCGGCAAGCGGGAGTGCGACTGCGATCTGTGCGAGGTTCCGTCCTTCATCAACAACTGCTTCGGCGGAGACCTCTCCTGCGGCGACGACAGCCGCCGGATCTATGTCACTCTGGGCCAGTTCTCCATCGTCCGCCTGGAGCGGGATTCCCAGCTGCTGGTGCCCGTGTACGATTACTGCATGCCCGACAAGGAGTGCGACTGCGGCAGCAACAACGAAGACCCCTGCTGCATCTTCCGCAACATCGCCTTCCCCGTTGGCGAGTTCTTCCCGCCCAACACCGTCCGCACCCCCGAGAGCTACGAGGATGCCAAGTGCTGCTGTTGCTGCAAGTAACAAAAAAACAAGAGCCGCCTCGAATGAGGCGGCTCTTGCCGTTTTCTGCAAATATTTTTATGTCACACTGATCTTGGCATTGCGGGCGCTGACAATGCAAACATAGCTGCGGCCCTGCTCCAGCGCCAGGGGTGTTCCATCCTCCCGGGTATAGACGAAGGGATGGTTCCGGTCCGTCTTGCTCCAGCGGATGGGGATGGACTTCCCTCCGCACAGGTACAGTCCTTCGCCCTCGCCGGTGAGGCGGGCCTTCATCCGTCCGGCGGTATCGCCGGAGATGACGGAGATATCCGTCTTGAGCACCAGCACATTGGAGGCACTGACCTGCTCGCCGGTCTCCCCGTCCACGTGCGGCTTTCCGTACTGCTGGGCAAGATAGGTCCGGCTCTCCGGGTCATAGGTAAAGACGCCGGTTTTATAGGAGGAGAACTGCACCGTCAGCTCCTGGGCCGGTGTACCGTCCGCCGGCGTACCGTCCTCCACAAAGGTCTGGCCGTAGACATAGTCCGCGTCATGCTGCGTTTCAAAATGCCCCTGGGCCAGGTACTCCAGAATCTTTTCACCGGAAGTCACCAGAGTGTGCTCGTAGTTCATAGTCTTGCGGCGCTCCGCGTCCCGCCAGAAGATCTTGGCATCGGATCCGCCGTTGACGCCGTCCATGTTGTCCACGCCCCAGGACCGGATATCCGTATAGGCTTCGGGAGAGCCCCCGGCGTGGACCAGCAGGGCATCATGCCCCAGCGCCAGTTCCAGATAGTACGGCCGGGTGGAGCGGATGCTCCCCAGGGTTCCCACTCCCTCCAGAGTCTGATAAAGCCCCAGCATCCGGGTAATACCGCCTTCGGCGGTGATCTCGTAGATCACATCCGCCTGTGCAATCCCCACCTGGGGCTGGGCGGCTTTGAGATTATTGAACATCACGGCCACAGGCCGGTTCTGCTCATACTCCGGCTCCATGGGAAGTCCCGTCAGCGGATTCGTCCCCGCCGGGACCTCCGGCTCGGGTTCGGGCTCGGGCACCGGCTCCGGTTCCACCACCGGCACGGGATCCGGCTCCGGTTCCGGCTCCGGCGGCGTTTGGCCGCAGCCTGCCGTCAGGATCATCAGCGCTGCCAGCACCAGCGTTCCCATCCGTCTTTTCATGTCACCGCCGCCTTTCCGGTTTGCTTATTACGTTTATGATAGCAAGCCGCTGCGGCGCCGTCAAGGCGGAATCCGACCGGATTCGACACCTTACATCTGCTTCTGGTAGCGAACCATCAGCGCCACTTCCAGTACGCTTTTGGCTAAAAACACGCCCAATGCCGCCAGCGTCACCCACAGCGGTGCGCCAAAGGCAATGGACACCCAGGCCGCCGCCAGCACCGTCCACTGCAGCACTTCCCCACTGACGGCCTGGGCCCGGCGGCGAATGGCCACATTCCGCTCATCATTGGCCTCAATTTCAGCCTTGTGCATTTGCTGTGGGTCCTTCTCCTCCCAGCGGCGCATTTTAAACTGGGAAAAGCCAAACCCAAAGAGACCCATCCCCACGCCCGTGAGCATCCCACCCACGTTATCGGAAATCCGGCCCCCCAGCAGCAAGCTGACCACCGAGAGCGCCACGCCCAGAATTCCCATCGCCAGATACCACTTCGTTTTCCTTCTCATGACGGCTCCTCCTCGTACAAAAAGATCTCCTCAATGGTCATACCGAAATACCGGGCAATCTTGAATGCCAGTAAAATGGACGGGTTATACCGCCCGTTTTCCAGAGATCCGATGGTCTGCCGGGAAACCTCCAGCGCCTCCGCCAGTTCCTCCTGCCGGATGCCCCGGGCCCGGCGCAGTTCCTCCAGTCGGTTTTTCATGCAATCCCTCCCGTCCGATGGAAAGTGTCCTTTCCATATCATCAGCATAACAGGAAGCGCTGCCAATGTCAAGCAAACTTTCCATTTTGATTTGGGGGTGTACAAACCCCAGGAGATTGCGGTATACTAGAACCAAAATCATATACCGAAAAAAGGAGGCGGCACGCATGGCGGGCCATGGGTTCATTCAAAACAAGCTGGAGATCAAATTTTTGATCCTGTATATCACCACCCGGGTCATCCAACCCATTCCCTTCGACACAGTGCTGGATCTGACCATGTGTGACGACGGCATTGGATATTTTGATTTTTCCGAATGCCTCAACGATCTGGTCAAAACCGGACATTTGACTCTTTCGGAGGACGGGCTCTACTCCATTACGGACAAGGGCATCCGCAACAGTCAGATCTGCGAGAGCAGTCTGCCCTATTCCGTGCGGCTGCGCTGCGACAAGAACATCAGTATCATCAACCGCAAGCTGCGGCGCAAAAGTCAGGTCCGGGCCTCGACGGAAGTCCGGGACAACGGCACCTATACCGTGCAGCTGAATCTGGATGACGATATGGGCAGCGTCATGGATCTCAAGCTGATGGTTGTCCGGGAAGACATGGCCAAAGTCCTCTCGGAGCGGTTTTTGAAGTCGCCGGAAAAGCTCTACAGCAAGGTCATGGACCTGCTCCTTACCGACGACGAGGAAGCGGAATCTTAACCAAAATTTCGCTGTACAGAACATGACACAAGGAGGGCCGTCCCCGCATGGGGACGGCCCTCCTGTTTGTTTCCATTATTGAATGACCACGTTTTCTGCACCCAGCGTCTGGCGGGCTTCCTCCACCAGAGCCTGGTGGAGCAGCACCGATCCGGCATAGACCTTTCGGGTGTCCGCCATGACCAGCTTGACCCGGGTATTGCCGGGAAACATCTGGAACACCAGCTTCATGTGGCGCACAGAGGGATGGTCCAGAGAGGGAAACTTCAAAAAGAGCGTGTTCCCTTCCAGAATCTTCTCCCCCTTGGGCTTGGGCGCCGGAGGCGGCGCGCCGTCCATGGCAGCCAGGGGATACGCCGAATCACACAGAATCTGGGGGGCCTTCTCATCCCGGACGGACAGCTTGCCTCGGACCACCACCGCCTGGTTTTCCCGCAGGTAGGCACCGCAGGTATCCAGCACCCGGGAAAAGCACAGCAGCTCCATGGAAGCCGTGTCGTCTTCCACAACCACATAGGCCATGAGGCTGTTATTCCGGGTGGTCTTGGTCTTGCTGGACGTCACCACGCCGCAGATCGTGATGGTCTGGTTGTCGGCAAACCGCTGGGGCCCTCCCTCCTGGGAGAAGTCCTCCAGAATGGAGGCGATGGAGGGCGCGCCCAGCTGGC
>CABUDN010000046.1 GCA_902490355.1 uncultured Oscillibacter sp. | reverse complement strand
GACCACCGAGATCTACACTCTTTCCCTACACGACGCTCTTCCGATCTGATGCCTTGGTAAAAAACTGTACGGTGAGAAATTCAAACTGACGCTCCATACCACGCCCTCCCTTATTCGGACTCCAGCATACCAGATTCCCCGCCGTCTGTCAAAACATACAGCAAGACCCGCGGCTGCTTCTCCGCGGGTCTTACTGTACAAATCAATGGATCTTGCTGCCCTTGTCCGGCAGGACGGCCCCGCGAGGATCATACGGAACCGTCCCATCCGGTGGCTGCGCCGACCCGGGCACGTAGTTAGTTTTAACTAACCTTGGGTTTAATATACCATCCACATCACAATTTGTCAACCCTCTTTTCAACTTTTCCAGTGGCAAATGTTGCAAACCATACCGAAACCACTTATACTGACGGTATTGCAAAAAGGAGTGTTCAGCATGAAATGGTTGATCCTTTCTGATTCTCACGGGGTTGTCTCCAACATGAAGCAAGCGGTGATCCGGTCAGCCCCTGACGGCATCCTCCATTTGGGCGACTGCTGGCAGGACGGCCAGCGCCTGCACCAGCTTTTTCCCCAGATTCCCTTTTATCAGGTCCCAGGCAATTGTGATTTCCGCCCGGACGAACCGTCCGAACGGGTTCTGGAAACGGAAGGATTCCGCATTCTGCTCTGTCATGGCCACACGTATGGTGTCAAGCAGTCTTTACTCTCGGCGGGATACGCCGCCGAAGAACAGAACCTGGATCTTTTTCTCTTCGGCCACACCCATCGTCCTCTGGTGGACCGGCGGGGCAAAACTCTGTTTTTGAATCCCGGCAGTATCGGTGATGCCCTTCGTCCGTTTTATGGTGAAGTCATCCTGGAACCGGGACATCTGGACGGGCGAACCGTGGAGCTGTCCCGGGTGTAATGGTTCCGGGACGCAACATCCCCTGCGCCGGCCTGCAAAATCCCCGCGGGAGCTCCGCCCTCCGGAACGGTTCTTGTCAAAGGGTGTCGAATCGTGTATACTGATGTTTCGACTCTCACCGCACAGGAGGACCGCTATGGACGTTTGTTTTTCTCTCGCCGCCGCGGTCATTGGTTATATACTGATGTCCGCCATCGGGCTCCACGCCCTCATCGCGCTGCTCTCTTCCCTTCCGCTGGCAAGAGCGCATCACCACAGCAATCCGGCCTTTGACCTGCGCCGCGCCTACCGGAGAATCATCCGGACTTTCTGGATGTCTCTATTGAGCATGATCCTTGCAACCGTACTGGTCATTCACCTGACCCCTTTTCTGGTCACGGTTGGATACTTTTTCGGCATGATTCTGGCATTGCTGCGTTCCTTCCGCCGGATGACCCCCAACAACGAGCAAAACCAAGCAGCATTCGCATCCCGCTATGCCGACTGTTATCCCCACGACCCTTCCCCATCCCATTGAACCAAACCCCCGTCTCCCAGGCAGCTGCCTGGGGGACGGGGGTTCCTTACTTATTCTTCCCGGCCGCAGCTGCCGCAGCAGCCGGTGCAGACAGCCGGTGCCGCGTCAGGCTGCCCCTGCCGGGTGTAATAGTCCTGAATGGCCGCCCGGACCGCTTCCTCCGCCAGAACGGAACAGTGGATCTTCTGGGTAGGCAGACCGTCCAGCGCCTCTACCACCGCCTGATTGGTCAGCTCCAGCGCCTGGTCCAGGGTCTTGCCCTTAATCAATTCCGTGGCCATGGAACTGGTGGCAATGGCGCTGCCGCAGCCAAAGGTATTGAACTTCACATCGGTGATGACCTTGGTCTCCGGGTCTACCTTCAGATACATCCGCATGATGTCGCCGCACTTGGCGTTGCCCACTTCGCCGACGCCGTCGGCATCTTCCAGTTTTCCAACATTCCGGGGATTCCGGAAATGGTCCATGACCTTCTCGCTATACAATGCCATTTTTCATGCGCTCCTTTCAAATCAGATGGGGCCGCTGCCCCCGCTCCAGCTCGTCCCAAACCGGCGACATTCCCCGCAGGTACGCCACCACCTCCGGGACTTCCCGCAGGATATGTTCGATCTGCTCCGGCGTGTTCTCGCCGCTCAGGGTCAGCCGCAGGGATCCATGGGCCACCTCATGGGGCCGCCCCAGAGCCAGCAGCACATGGCTGGGATCCAGGGACCCGGAGGTACACGCCGATCCGGAGGACGCCGCGATGCCCCGGTCATCCAGAAGCAGCAGCAGCGACTCGCCTTCAATGCCCTCAAAACACACGCTGACATTGCCGGGCAGACGGCGGGCCGGATCGCCGTTGAGTGCGGTATGGGGAATCGCAGTGAGTCCTGCAATCAGCCGGTCCCGCAGAGGCGTCAGATAGGCCCGCTCCGCCTCCATGTTGGCACAGGCCTCGTCAAAGGCCGCCGCCGCGCCGCAGATTCCGGGCAGGTTCTCCGTACCGGGCCGCTTGCCCCGCTCCTGGGCTCCGCCGTAGATCACATTCACCAGGGGGATGCCCCGCCGGGCATACAGTACGCCCACGCCCTTGGGGCCGTGGAACTTATGGGCCGAAAGAGACAGCAGATCGATCTGCATCGCCTCCACGTCAATGGGCAGATGTCCGGCAGCCTGTACCGCATCGGTGTGGAACAGCACCCCCGCCGCCCGGCACACCCGGCCGATCTGTTCAATGGGCTGGATGGTACCAATCTCATTGTTGGCAAACATCACGGACACCAGGCACGTATCCGGCCGGAGGGCCTCCCGCACCGCCGTGGCTGTGACCACTCCGTCCGGCGGAATGTCCAGCAGGGTAACGGCAAACCCCTCTTTCTCCAGGGCCGCCAGGGTATGGAGCACCGCGTGGTGCTCAAAACGGGTGGAAATGATGTGCCGCTTCCCCTGCCGGGCGCCCAGTGCCGCCGCGCTGCGCAGGGCCTGGGTATCCGCCTCACTGCCGCCGGACGTAAACACGATCTCCCGGGGATCGGCATGCAGGTGCCGGGCAAAAATCTCCCGGGCCTGGGCCAGCTTTTCCGCCGCCCGCTGTCCCGGTGTATGCAGGCTGGAGGGATTGGCGTACTCCTCCTGGAAGCAGGGCATCATGGCCTCCAGTGCCGTCTGACTCAAAGCGGTTGTTGCCGCGTTATCCGCATAAACATACATCTCTATTTCCTCCTTTTCCTATCGTTTTACTATGATATAGTGATATCACAAGTCTTCCTACCAGTCAAGTAGGAAATGCAACAAAAACCGTCCCCCGGCAAGTCCTGCCGGGGGACGGTGTCATTCAGGGAATTTCCAGATGAACCGAGGTGTGGAACTGCGGCTCCACCAGACCGGGGATGTCCACCGCGTCGGTAAAATACAGCTCCTGCACAAACTCCTTCAGCAAGGAAATGATATAGGGATGGGGACGCTCATCCGGGCGGCCCGCCGCCACACATACCACCGCTGTTTTGGGCTGGAGCAGATGGAGCAGCTTCCGGGTGGTGGAGGACAAGGACGCATGGTGGGGAACCTTGAGAATGTCGCAGGGGGTGGCGGTCTCCGTCTCCCACATGTGGGCATAGGCATCGCCGCCCAGGACGATCTCCCGGCCATGATAGTACAGCCGCTGGCGCAGGCTGGCCACATTCATGGTCTTGCCCCAGCGCACCAGATCATAGCCGTTGCGCTCGCCCCGGAACGCCGCGTCATAGACCTCCCTCTGCCGGGGATAGAGGGCGGGCTCTCCGAAGAGGATGTCCATCCGCAGCTCCTCCGTCAGATCCAGGCGCTCGATCCGGTCTCCCGCCAGTTCCCGCTTCCGGGCAATCCGGCCGGGATGGGTCCGCAGGGCTCCGGCGTACAGATCCACACACCGCAGCACGTTCCGGGCGGCTTTGACCAGGCCGTTGTCGCCGTCGGGCCCCAGGGGCCGGGCATCCTCCGGCGGAAGATAGGGTGTCAGCAGTTCCCCCACGGTTACAGCCTCCAACACCCGGCCCAAACCGCCCACATGGTCCCGGTGAAAGTGGGTCAGCAGCAATACATCCAGGTGCGCAACACCCAGCTGTTTCAAAAAGTCCCCGGCATAGATGCGCCGGGACCGGGGGTCCAGGGGCGTGGGATGGTCGTCCCGGATCAGGTTGTCATGGCCGCAGTCCACCAGCATGGCAAAGCGCTGTGCGCCCTCCCGCAGCTCCCGAACCAGGATCGAGTCGCCGTTGCCCACATTGATAAAGTCCAGTGTCAGCATGTGCGTCCCCCCTCTTTGATTTGTTTTTAACATAGCACACAACCCCTGCTCCTGACAACCGCCGGATCCGCCGTCTGCCTCCAAATTTTTGTCCTAAATTTTGGCAGTTCCGGAGAAATTGATCCGTTCAGCCCTCACATCCGTCCCCGAAGGGGCAAAAAACCGCCTCCGCCCGCAGGCGGAGACGGTTTGGAATACACATCAAAGCTGGCGCAGGGCATCCACCAGAGCAGTCTTGCCCTCGGTCTTGGCGTCCTTCTGCTTAACTACCCGGGCGGGGCTTCCCGCCACCACGGCACCGGCGGGGACATCCTCAATCACCACGGCACCGGCGGCCACCACAGCGCCCTTGCCGATGCGGATGCCTTCGATGACCACGGCGTTGGCACCGATGACCACGTCATCCTCCACGATCACCGGGGTGGCAGACGCAGGCTCCACCACACCGGCCAGCACCGTTCCGGCACCGATGTGGCAGCGGTCGCCCACCGTGGCACGGCCGCCCAGAACGGTTCCCATGTCGATCATGGTGCCCTTGCCCACCACGGCACCGATATTCAGGATGGCGCCCATCATGATGACCGCGCCATCGCCGATCTCCACCTTGTCGCGGATGATGGCGCCGGGCTCGATCCGGGCATTGACGCCCTTGAGATCCAGCAGAGGCACGGCGGAATTGCGGCAGTCGTTTTCCACCACATAGTCCGCAATCTTTCCGGCGTTGGCCTCCAGAATGGGGCCCAGCTCCTTCCAGTCGCCGAAGACCACATAGCTGCCGCCCTTGCGGTCGGCACCGTAGTCACTGCCGAACACCTGCGCGGAGCCGAAGTCCACCGTATCCGTGGTGTTGACATAGACCTTGACCGGGGTCTTCTTCTCCGCGTTGGCAATAAAATCAATGATTTCCTGTGCGTTCATATTGTTCTCCTTACTCTCCAAAGAGGATTTTCTGCAAATCATATACGCCGGCAGGCTTGCCCGGCAGCAGCCGCGCCATGTGCAGCGCACCATTGACGAAAATCTGGCGGCTGGCGGCCCGGTGGGTGATCTCAAACTCTTCATCCGGTCCGAAGAAATGGACGGTGTGGGTCCCGGCCACGGTGCCGCCCCGCAGGGCGTGGATGCCCACCTCCCGGGGATCCCGGCGGCCGCAGTTGCCCTCCCGGCCATAGACCGGCTTGAGGGTATGGGCGGGGTCCAGAGCCTCCAGCAGCAGCTTGGCCGTACCGCTGGGGGCGTCGGCCTTCTGATTATGATGGGTCTCCGTGATCTCAATGTCAAAATCCGGCCGCAGCACGCCGGTCACCGCCTGCAAAGCCCGGACGAACACCGCAATGCCCAGTGAGAAATTGGCGCTCCAGAGCACCGGTGCCACGGTCCCCAGAGATTCCAGCTCCGCCATCTGCGCGGGCGTATAGCCCGTGGTGCCGGAGAGCAGCGGCGTCCTGGTCCGGCGGACATAGGCGCACACTGCATCCAGCGTCTCAGGCCGGGAAAAGTCGATGACCACATCCGCCGCTCCCATGGAAGCCAGCTGTCCCAGATCCTCCCGGCCCAGGGCGGCCACCACCTCGTCGCCGGCGGCCTGGGCCGTCTGCTGGATCAGTGTTCCCATTTTGCCCCGGCCGATCAAAAGCATTCTCACAGCAGTCCAGCCTCCTCCATGGTGCGGCGCAGCGCCGCGGCATGCTCCTCGCTCATCTCACAAAGGGGCAGGCGCATGGGACCGACGTTGAGGCCCAGCAGGTTCATGGCGGTCTTGACCGGGATGGGGTTAACCTCCAGGAACAGGTCGTTCATCAGCTGCAGGTACTTGAGGTGATTGGCCACCGCCTGGGCCTGATTGCCGCCCAGGAAGTCCGCCACAATCTGATGGCACATGGCCGGCATCACGTTGGCGTACACGGAGATCACGCCGCTGCCGCCCACGCTCATCAGAGGCACGGTGATGTCGTCGTTGCCGGAGTAGAGGGCGAAGTCCGGGCCCACACAGCGGGCGATCTTCATGGCGTAGCTCATGTCGCCGCTGGCTTCCTTGATGCCCGCGATGTTGGGATGCTGGCTCAGCCGCTCCACCACGGAGACGGGAATGGAGCAGCCCGTGCGGCCGGGGACGTTGTACAAAATGCAGGGAATCTGCACCTTGTCCGCCGTCTCGGCAAAGTGGCGGTACATGCCCTCGGCATTGGCCTTGTTGTAATACGGCGCAATGAGCAGCAGCGCGTCGGCGCCCATGTTCTGGTACTCGATGCTCTTTTCAATCTGGGTGGCGGTGCAGTTGGAACCGCTGCCCACCATCACGGGCACCCGGCCGTTGACCACCTTGATGGTATGAGCCACCACGGCGGCATCCTCCTCATGGGACATGGTGGAGTACTCACCGGTGGTGCCCAGCGTCAAAATACCGTCGGTACCGGCGGCGATCTGCCGCTCCAGCAGCTCCGTCAGCACATCAAAATTCACGCTTCCATCCTCGTGGAACGGGGTGACCATGGCCACGATAGACCCCTTGAGATGATCGAACTTCATAATTCAGTGTCCTCCATACTTTTTGATGAAATAAAAAGTCGGTAGAGACACGCCCCTACCGACAGCTGATTCACACCAAACGTGTGGAATTCCCTGTAAGCGGATAGCGCCCCTGCGGCATTTGCCGCAGACAGTCCCGCAGGTATTCCCTGCGGCCCCACCACCTCTCCGCGCCCGGAAAAGCGGTTCGGCGGACTTGCCCTTCCCACGTTCCTCGCCTGCCGGCTCCCGTGGGTCCATCGCATCCGCGCCTCTATCTCATTTTTGGCTATCATACCACCACACCGCGCCGGATGCAAGGGTGAATTTCAAAAATTCCCCGCAGGCGGAAAATTTTTGCACAAATGAGAGAAATCCCGCCGGAGCCTCTGGCCCTCCCGGCGTCATCGTGCTATGATGGATGCGATTATGACGAGGAGGTCCTGCCCATGCTCTCATCCGCCGTGGTCCACCGCCGGGCTCTGCACCGCATCCCGGAGCTGGACGACCAGCTGCCCGAAACCACCGCTTATGTCCGCACCGTACTGGAAGACCTGCCCTGCCGGGTATCCTCCCCCATTCCCGGCAGCGTATGCGCCTTCTTTGACGCGGACAAATCCGAAACCGTCGCCTTCCGGGCGGATCTGGACGCCCTGCCCGTTTCGGAGTGCACCGGCCTGCCCTGGGCCTCCGTCCACCCCGGCAAAATGCACGCCTGCGGCCACGACGGCCACACTGCCATGATGCTGGCCCTGGCGGAATATGTGGGGGCGCATCTGGACACCCTGCCGCGGAACGTGCTCTTTCTCTTCCAGCCCGCCGAGGAGACCACCGGCGGCGCTTTGCGCCTGTGCCAGTCCGGAATGCTTACCCGCCACAACGCAAGCCGGGTCTTCGGCCTGCACCTGTGGCCGGGCCTCCCGGCCGGGCAGGTCTATACCCGCCCCGGAGCCATGATGGCCCGGGCCAACGAGGTCACCGTCACCATCACCGGCAAAAGTGTCCACCTCAGCCGGGCCGCCGAGGGACTCGACGCCCTGACCGCCGGCGCGGAGTACCTGCGCCGGGCCTACGCCATGACCGACGCCCTGCCGCCGGAGGAACTGGTGGTACTGCGCTTCGGCAAGATGGTCTCCGGCACGGTGCGCAACGCCGTCAGCGGAAAAACCGTGCTGGAGGGAAGCCTTCGGACCTACCGGGAGGAAACCTTCCGCCGGTGCCGGGACCAGCTGCGGGCCATCGGTCAGGACATTGCCCGGGAAACCGGCTGCGGCGCGGAGGTCTATCTCAACGAGGGGTATCCGGCCGTGTGGAACCACGAGGCCCTCTATGATGCCGTCTGCGCCGAACTGGGCGAGCACGCCCCACGGCTGCTGGAAGCGCCGGTTCTGGCGGCGGAGGACTTCTCCTTCTACCAGCAGGAAGTTCCTGGAGTGTTCTTCTTCCTGGGGGTGGGCAGCACACCGGAGCTTCACGCACAGGACTTCTCCTTTGACGACGAGGCCGTGCTGCCGGCGGGCGTAGAGTTTTTGAAGCGCCTGCTGACGCTCTGAAGCAGCCGGGTATCCGCTTTTGGACAGCGCCGCCCGAGCAGCGGCGGGGACCTGCCGAATCCCGGAGCCTTCACCGGCCGCTATTTTCATAAAAAGTAAACATTCCCCCGGGACGGTGATTCCATCACCATCCCGGGGGAATTGCACTCTTGCAAATGTGGGGTTTTACAGCGTCTTGATAAACCGCTCGATCCGGTCCAGGCCTTCCTTGAGGTCCGCGTCGGAGTAGCAGTAGGAAAGGCGCATGTACCCTTCCGTTCCGAAGTAGATGCCGGGAATCAGGCCCACCAGGCCCTCCTTGAGCATCTTCTCGCAGAAGGACAAAGAGTCCATACCGTAGCGCCGGATGTCAATGAACATATAGAAGGCGCCCTCGGGCTTTTGCACCTGCAGCCCCATGTCCACCAGCCGCTTGTAGACGTAGTCCCGCCGCCGCCGGAAGATCTCCACCACCTCGGACGTGTCCGACTGCAGCGCCGCCACGCAGGCCGGCTGCACAAAGGAGGGGGCGGACACCACACTGTACTGGTGGAAAATCTGCATCCGGTCCCGGATGGGGGCGTCGGCCATGCAGTAGCCCAGCCGCCATCCGGTCATGGCATAGGGCTTGGAGAAGCTATTGACGATCAGCAGCCGGTCCCGCATGTCCTGATATTCAGCAAAGCTGTGGTAATCCTCGGTATAGACCAGGGTCCGGTACACATCGTCGCACAGGACGAAAATCGGCCGGTCCTTGAGCACCTCATGCACCCCGTCCAGGGTGGCCTTGGTGTAGATGCAGCCGGTGGGGTTGTTGGGAGAGGTCAGAATCACCGCCTTGGTCTTGGGGGTGATGGCGGCCTTAAGCTTCTCCGGATCGATCTGGAAGGCGTTGTCCTCCGTGGGCAGAGCCACCGGCACGCCCCGGCACAGCCGGGTGATGGACTCATACAGGCTGAAGGCCGGGGTGGGGATGATGACCTCGTCGCCGGGATTGAGCACCGTGCTCAGGCTCAGGAACAGGCCCTCCGTAGCGCCGATGGTCAAAATGATCTCGTCGGGGGAATAGTGCAGGCCGTGGTGCTCCGCCTCAAATCTGGACAGGGCCTCCAGCATATAGGGGTAGCCGTTGCCCGGGGGATAGTGGGTGTCGTTGGCGTCCAGGGCTGCCTTGGCAGCCTCCTTCACCACGTCCGGGGTATTCAGGTCCGGCTCACCGATGGTCAGCGCACAGGCACCGGGGGTATCCCGCACCTGAAAGGTAAACCGGCGGATGCCGGACAGTTCCACGCCCAAAACGGCGCTGTTCAAGGTCAGATCCATGGTCTTCACGCTCCTTTTTAATAGTCCCAGTATAGGCGTCCCCCTGCGGGATGTCAACGTCGTTTTTTCCAAAAAAAGAAAGGGCGCGCCGCGGCGCGTCCCTTCTTTTGGGCTTGTATTGCGATTATGCGGCGTTCTCCGCCGTCTCGGCGGGAGGCGTCTCTCCGTCAAACCAGAATCCGTCGGCGTGGACGATTCCGTTTTCCGGGAACTCGGCGCCCTCCAGGACGTAGGAGTACCAAATCTGGTCGCCCTTGTCCAGCAGCACCGCTCTGGGCACCTCCGCAGCGGAGAAGTCCAGATAGCCCACACTGTGCTCCATACGGACGTAGTAGTGGGTGTTGCCGTCAATGACCGCGGAGCGGATCTCGGCGATGACGCCCTGCTCCACCTTGCTCTCTCCGCCGCTGACACCGGTATCCCCGGCGCCGATGAGGCCCCGGTGGGCCAGGGTCTGACGGTAATTGCTCTCGCAGTCCGCCACGGTGCTGCCGGTGGAAACAATGTCATACTGCTGCACATTGACCATGGCGTACATCTTCACCAGGCCGTCGTTGCCCTTGAGGGCCATGAAATACGTGGGCTGGTCCGCGATGTTCAACAGCAGCGGGAAGGTGGCCTTGTAATTCATCTGCTGCACCTGGCTCTGAGCCGAGTCCATGGCCGAGGTCTCCGTGGCGCCGGCAATGGAGTAGAAATGCGTCTCCTTGGTGCGCTGGTTGGAGAGGATAAACCCGATGTTGGACTGGTCGGACGTCACGGAGGTGACGCCGGTGTACATATACACATCGTCGTCAATGACAATATAGTTCCAGCCCTCGGTGGTCAGCGTCACATCCCGCTGGCCGAACATGGAGTTGAGGAAGCCGTTGTGGTACATGCCGTAATAGTCGTACTGCTCCATGATAATATCATAGGAGTACACCCGGTCCACCCAGCTGGGGACCTCCTCATAATACTCGCTCTCGCCGGTAATGGCGTTGACCAGCACGGCGCCCTGCACATCCTTGCCGCCGAAGAGTCCGATGGTCTTGACGATCCGGGAGCAGATCCAGTACGGCGTGCCCTCCTCGTCAATTTCAAAGACCGGCTCATCGAACATCATGGTGGGATACTGGAAGCGCAGGTGCCGGTAGAGGTTGCGGCCGAAATGCTCGGCAGTGGTGTACTTCATGCCCTCATCCAGGCGCACCACCTCCGCCTCCTGGGTCACCATGTCGATGATGAGATAGGCGGGCAGTCCCGCGGAGCGGTTGGTAAACCACTTGATGAGGTCGCCGTAAGCCAGGGAGGTCACCCGCACCGGGCGGCCCTGGTAGTTGATCTGGGTGTAGGTGGGCAGAATTTCAAACTGGGAGACCATGTCGCTCAGCTCACCCAGCTTGCGGCTGCCCAGCCGGGCGGCGGAATCCGCGTCCAGCATGGGAATCTGATCGTAGGAGATCTCCTCAATATCCGTGGCGAAATCACCGCTTTGGATCTCCAGCAGCTCACTGTAGCTGGACGCCCGCAGCACCACCCAGGAAGCAAGAGACCCCACCACAATCACCACCACCAGAGCCAGGAAAGCGAAGAGCGGAATGGTGCACTGCTTTTTCAAAAATCCGGCATAGCCCTTGACGCCGGTCCCCTGAAATCCGGAGGTCAGCACCGCACAGCCGCAGTATACCGCGCAGATCAAAAACGCGAAGACGTAGAACTCCTCGGCATGGAAGTTCAGAGCCGGCAGCTCCACATAGAAATAGCCCAGGGCGAACACCAGAGTCACTGCGATGTTGATCAGGGTCCGGGTAAGCGCATTGCCGATGGGCTTGCGGGGACGGCGGGCCCTGCGGGGACGCTGGGCTGCATCTCCCGCGCCGGAAAAGCCGCCGCCGGGATTGAAACCGCCTCCAAACGCATTGGGATCAAAGCCGCCGAAATGGAATGTGAACGGCATGAACGAATACTCCTTTCCGTATTTGAAACGAATTCGCGTTTATCATACAGGATAATTGTGAACAAATCAAGAAGGCAGCCTTTGACAGCAATGCGCCCGCCGGAGGGCTGGTGCTCTCCGGCGGGCGCTGGTATGCCGGTCCGCGGTATTATTTGGTAACCAGAAGCTGATGGTCCTCCACGGACAGCTTGGCGGTATCGCCCTCCTTGAGGGTGCCGTCCAGCATCCGCTCGGCCACGGCGTCTTCGACCTTGCTCTGGATGCACCGGCGCAGAGGCCGAGCACCATACTTGGGATCGAAGCCTTCCTTGGCAAGCTCCGCCACTGCCTCGTCGCTGGCATCGAGATGGATGCCCATGGTCTCCATCCGGGCGGAGACGGTCTTGAGCATTCTCCGGGCCACTTCCCGGATATCCTCCTCCGTCAGGGCGCGGAAGACGATGATATCGTCAATCCGGTTGAGGAACTCCGGCCGGAAGGTCTGGCGCAGCTCCGCCATGACGGTCTCCTTGGCACGCGCAAAGGCAGCCTCGGCTCCGGAATCGTGCTTTTCCTCATCGTTGAAGCCCAGCTTGGCTCCCGCGGCGGTCAGCGCCTTGGCGCCGATGTTGCTGGTCATGACGATGACGGTATTCTTGAAGTCCACCGTCCGGCCTTGGGAATCCGTGATCCGGCCGTCGTCCAGAATCTGCAGCAGCACATTCCACACATCTTCGTGGGCCTTTTCAATCTCATCGAAGAGGACCACGGAATAGGGCTTCCTGCGGACCTTCTCGGTGAGCTGGCCGCCCTCCTCATGGCCCACATAGCCCGGAGGAGAACCGATCAGGCGGGAAACCGTGTGCCGCTCCATGTACTCGGACATATCAATCCGGATCATGGCGTTTTCATCCCCGAACATGGCCTCAGCCAGGGACTTGCACAGCTCCGTCTTGCCCACGCCGGTGGGGCCCAGGAACAGGAACGATCCAATGGGACGCTTGGGATCCTTCAGGCCCACACGGCCGCGGCGGATGGCCCGGGCCACAGCCTGCACGGCCTCATCCTGGCCCACAACCCGCTCATGCAGGGTCTTTTCCATGTTCAAAAGCCGCTGGCTCTCGTCCTCCGTCAGACGGGTGACGGGAATGCCCGTCCAGCCCGCCACCACGGCGGCAATGTCCTCCGCCGTGACCGGGCGGTGCTGCTGGTTGTTCTTGCGGCGCTTGTCCCGCTCAATCTCCACCTGCTCGCGGTAATCCTTCTCGATGTCCCGCAGCTGGGCGGCCGTCTCATAATCCTGCTTGGCAATGGCCGCTTCCTTGTCCTTGGACAGCGCGGCGATCTTCTCTTCCAGGCTCTTGAGCTCGGGAGAGATCTCCTCCGTCTCCATCCGCACCCGGCTGGCAGCCTCATCCATCAGGTCGATGGCCTTGTCCGGCAGGAACCGGTCATTGATATACCGGGCAGAAAGCTTGACGGCAGCGTCCAGAGCCTCGTCGGTAATCTGGAGCTTATGATGCTGCTCGTACTTCTCCCGCAGGCCCTTGAGGATCTCCAGAGTGGCCTCCTGGCTGGGCTCGCCCACCTGCACCGGCTGGAACCGGCGCTCCAGGGCGGCATCCTTTTCGATATAGCGGCGGTACTCGTTGAGGGTGGTGGCGCCGATGACCTGAATCTCACCGCGGCCCAGAGCGGGCTTGATGATATTGGCGGCGTCCACGGCGCCTTCGGCGCTGCCGGCCCCCACAATGGTATGCAGCTCATCGATGAAGAGGATCACATTGCCGGCGCGCTTGACCTCCTCCATCACCTTCTTGATCCGCTCTTCGAACTCGCCGCGGTACTTGGTGCCTGCCACCATACCGGAAAGATCCAGTGAGAGGATCCGCTTATCCAGCAGGTTGTCCGGCACATCGCCCATGGCGATCTTCCGGGCCAGGCCCTCGGCGATGGCGGTCTTGCCAACGCCGGGCTCGCCGATCAGGCAGGGGTTGTTCTTGGTCCGGCGGGAGAGGATCTGCACCACACGCTGAATCTCCTCATCCCGGCCGATCACCGGGTCCAGCTTGCCGGCGCGGGCGTCGGCGGTCAGATCCCGGGTAAACTCCTTGAGCGTCTTGTTCTTGCCGTCGTCCCGGGCGGCGGTGCGGGCCTCCTGGGCCTTGCCCCGGGGCGTCTCGTTGATCTTCTGCATCAGGGACGTATACAGGTGCTTGGCATCCACACCGGCGGTACGGAGAATCCGCACGGCCATGTTGTTGCCTTCCCGCAGCAGGCCCGCCAGCAGATGCTCGGTGCCCACATAGTTGTAGCCGCCCCGCATGGAGTCCTCCATGGCGATCTCCACCGCCCGCTTGGCTCTGGGGGTCAGCCCCTGGGCGGGATTGCTGCCGGGCAGCCCCGCGCCCACGCTGGTCTTGATGATCTCCACGATCATCTCATCGGTCAAGCCGTTTTCCACCAGGACGTCGTGGGCCATGCCCTCTTCCTCCCGGATCAGACCCAGCAGCAGGTGTTCCGTGCCCACATAGCCGTGGCCCAGCTCTCCGGCCGCTTCCTGGGAAAGCCGCAGGGCTTCTTCCGCCCTGGGCGAGAATTTATTTTCATTCATGGTATTTACCTTCCTTTCCTGGAGTCAGGAGCGCGGATTACTTGCTCTCCTTTTGCTCCTTGTGCTGCTGTTCCAATTGATGGATCTGATCCCGCAGCTGGGCGGCCCGCTCAAAGTTTTCCGCATGAACGGCCTTCTTCATCTCCATCCGCAAAGCATTCATCTGACGCAGATAGGAAAAGCGGCTTTGCTCTTCCTTGCCCACCAGATCCTCCTGCTTTTCCTGCTTTTGTGCCTCCTGCTGGACCGATGCGGCACTCAGGGCCGGCATATCCGCAAAGAAATCGGCAAAGGGATCATCCAGCAGCCAGCTTCTGCGGTCCATCAGGCTGGACATCGGGGCGAAGAAATCGTCCAGGAATCCGCCTCCGAAGAAGCTGTCGCCGAAGAAGTTGCGCATCATCCGCTGACTGCGGGCCGCAACCTGCCGGGTCAGCCCCAGCTTTTCGGCGCACTCGCTGCAAAGATGCTTTTCCGTAACCTGTCCGTTGATGTTGCTCTGATAAATAAAGGTGACTTCATTCTTGCCACAATTTTCGCATTTCATAATCAAAACCTCCCAAACAAAGTGTGTTTTGTACCAAATAATCAGGTGCTATACTTGCAGGATCAATGCCTGCCGCAGGATATCCGCCCGGACCTGGTCCCGCTGCTGCCGCGGCACCGCTGCCAGGGCCTTGTCTCCCACAGCCGCCAGAAGCGTCTGTGCAATGTGCTGTTCCAGCGCCCCGGCCTGCACCAGGTTGCTCAAAATGGCCCGGACCGAAGCCAGATCCACCTGCCCGCCAAGCGAATTGATGACGTGCATCATCAGCGTCTGCCGGTCCACCTGTACCCGGGTAATCCGGATATATCCATTGCCGCCGCGGCGGCTTTCTACGATATAGCCCCGTTCCGGGGAAAAGCGGGTGGACATCACATAGTTGATCTGGCTGGGAACGCAGTTGAATCTTTGCGCAAGATCACTGCGCTGGACCTCCAGCACCCCATTTTCCGAAGTATCCAGACTGCTCTGGAGGAACTCCGCGATCAAATCTGAAATTCCCACTGACGGATCATTCCTTTCCGCTTTCATTTCTTTCTTTTTGACTTTGACTATCTTTAACCTTTCGTTCTGATGCTAGTATACCACCTTTGCTCTCCTTGTCAAGGGGTGATCTTTGACTTTCTTTGACCTTTTTGAAAACAAATTATGAACGCGATCCATCCTGCCGAAAAATCCCTGACGATTTTTTAACTGGATTTGCTTGCTTTTTTGAAATTGTATGGTACAATATAGACTACAAATCTTATGGAGGTGCTTCCCATGGCTTACAAAATCACTTCTGCCTGCGTGAGCTGCGGCTCCTGCGTGGACGCTTGCCCCGCCGGTGCTATCAGCCAGGGTGATGACCAGTACGTCATCGACGCTGCCGCTTGCCTGGACTGCGGTTCTTGCTGCGACACCTGCCCCAACGGCGCCATCGTCCCCGAGGAATAATCTCAAAGGGATACATAAACACACCGCAAGCTCAAGCTTGCGGTGTGTTTTGTTTTCCTCTATAATATCATGCAGGAAAGGTGGGAAACGCATGGAGCATTGGGAGGCTTTGTGTCCGGACGGGCTTCGCTTCGTCTATGACGACACGCTCTTTCGCCCGGGAACCGACACGTTTTTGCTCTCCTCCCTGCCCCGGCTCAAGCGGGGGCTACGGGTGTGCGACCTGGGATGCGGCACGGGGCTATTGAGCCTGCTGCTGCTTCAGCGCCAGCCGGAGCTTCAGGTCACCGGCGTGGAAATTCTGCCCCAGGCGGCAGCTCTGGCCCGCCGGGCCGCCGAGGAAAACCATCTCTCCGGCCATCTGACCATTGTGGAGGGAGATCTGCGCAGCCGGGCGCTGCCCTTGACGCCGGGCAGCTTTGATCTGGCCGTATGCAATCCCCCCTACTATTCCCCCGGCAGCGGCGCCCTGCCGGATCAGAACGCTTTGCGCACCGCCCGCACGGAAGCCACCTGCACCCTGACGGAGCTGTGCTCTGCCGCGGCCCGGATTCTCCGGTGGGACGGCCGGTTCTGCCTGGTCCACAAGCCGGAACGGCTGACGGATCTGCTGTGCGCGATGCGGGAAGCAGCCCT
>CABUDN010000045.1 GCA_902490355.1 uncultured Oscillibacter sp. | reverse complement strand
GCCTGCATGATGGCTACACGTTTCCGCATTCCACGCTCCATATTGATTAAAGCGGGAAGTTTGCCGATGCGTCGATTAACCAGATTGTTCGGCGGGCAGGGGTCCCGCGAGGAAGCTTTTATCAGTATTTTGCCGATAAAGAGGATTTGTTTGGCTATCTGGTATCCATGTCCCGGGAACGCTTTGTCCAGGGATTCCACGCCACGGTGGAGGAGGCCCATGGGGACCTGTTTGCGGCCATGCTGTCCTGTTTTGACCGTTTTCAGTGCCGCGAGAGTGAGGAACCCTTGGTGGATCGTGTCATTCAGCTGCTGCATATCAATTTGGGAATGGATATGCGCAAGATGATGCTCCATCCCTCTATGGATACGTTATTGGAAGGAATTTGGGGCCAGTTGGATCTGAAAAAATTTGCGCGGCAGGATCCGGACTATATTCGTCAGGCAGTGATGCTGCTGTTCTTGGTGCTGGCATCAGCAATTATGGACTCTTTGGCCTGCCCGGAGCGGGCAGACGAGTACCGAAAACGGCTGCAGGAGCAGTTGGAGATGGTTCGATGCGGCATAGGGTGCAGGCCCTGTGCTGCGGAAGCATAAAACAGAAGGAGGACATTATGAGACAACGGATACGATCCATGCTGTTGGCACTGGCTCTGGCACTGTCCCTGGGGGCGGTACCGGTTTTGGCGGATCAGACCCCGCAGCCGGAATCATCCGCCGCAGACCCGGCGGAGACAGAGCAGGCCCAATCAGAGGAGGGGGAGACTGCACCGGCGGAAGACGCGGAAGAAACGGAAGAAGCGGCGCCTGCGGACTCTCCCGCCGGACCGGATCAGGAGACTGTTGGAGAGGAAATGGAGATTGTGCCGGATCCGGTGGGAACGGTGAGCTTTGAGAATCTGGAGCGGCGGATCCGGGAGCACAACTTGCAGCTGCTGGCCCTGGAGGAAAATGTGGCCAGCCTGGAGGGCATGGACTACGAGGCCATGCAGGAGCATTTACGTAAGCGGCTCCATATCCTCGCTCAAGGAAAATGGCTAAAGCAAACAGATGAAGATCTTGCAGATATTATGGGTTTAGGAGAAGTTTCCCTGGAATCCTTAAATTCCAGCTATGACGCCCTGCGGGATCAGTTTGACGCCATTGAAGATGGAGAGCTGCAAAAGGACAACGCCGGTGTGATCCGCCAGATGGAGAACCTGCAGGACCAGATCGTCATGTCCGGTGAGACGCTGTATATGGCCATCTACGCCATGGAGACCCAGGAGGCGGCACTGCAGCGGCAGCTGGCAGCCATGAACCGAACGGTGGAGGAGATGGAGCTGCGCTACGAGCTGGGGCAGATCTCCGCACTGCAGCTCCAGCAGACCAAGTCCGGCCGGACGTCCCTGGTCAGCGGGCTGGATACTTTGCAGATGAACATCCGCAATTATAAGCTCCAGCTGGAGATGCTGATCGGCGCGGAGCTGACCGGTGAAATCGAGCTGGGTGCCATGCCGTCTGTAACGGACCAGGAGCTGGAGAAGATGGATGAAGAGGCGGATCTGGCGGCAGCCAAGGAGCAAAGCTACGAGATTTACGCGGCGGAGCAGACTCTGGAGGATGCGAAGGACGCGTATGCGGAGAACATGACCAGCGTATTGTATCTGCAGGATTCCGTGGAGCGGACACTGGAGGCGGCCAAGTATACATACAACGCTTCCATCCAGGACTATGAGCTGCGTTTCCGGGTGCTGTATGCTCAGGTTCAGGATTACCGGCAGATTCTCTCCGCAGCCCAGACTGCCCTGGCCTGTGAGCAGGCATCCTATGCTGCCCAGGAGCTGAAGTATCAGCAGGGCAGCATTTCGGAAAATACCTTGCTCTCCGCACGGGATACGCTGCAGGAGGCAGAAGAGACGGTGGAGTCTGCAAAGAACGATTTGTTTTCCGCTTATAACAGCTATTGCTGGGCAGTGGAACACGGAATCCTGAACGGATAATGGAGGAGCAAACGGCTATGAATCATAAAAGAATGACGTCCTGGCTGCTCGCTGCCGGGATGATGGTGTCCCTGGCAGGCTGCGGCAGCCAGACTCCGGCGCAGGAGGAGCCTGAAAGCGCTGGAACAGCGGTTCAGGTGGAGACGGTGAACGCCGATACCATTTCTGCGGAAAACCGCGTCTCCGGAAAGATTGTTGCGGAAAATGAGGAGACCATTATGGTGGCGACCTCCGCCAAATGCACGGAGGTCTATGCCCAGGCCGGCGATATGGTCCAGGCCGGGGACGTGCTGTGCACGCTGGATTTGGGCAGTGCCCTGGCGTCCCGGAATGCGGCCCAGATTAGCTATGACGCTGCGGTGCAGAGCTATCAGGATCAAAAGACCGTGCTGGATTCTCAGGTCAGCCTGTACAGCAAGACGCTGGAAGACCTGAAAGCCCTCTATGAAATCGGCGCGGCCTCGCAGCTGGAGATTGACCAGGCCCAGCTGCAGCTCTCCTCGGCCCAGGCCACCCGCAATTCCACCCTGGCTCAGCTGGAGGCAGGCGTGCAGAGTGCCAAATCCAGCCTGGAGCAGGTTTCCACGGCTCTGGAAAACGTGGATGCCCAAGGCAATGTGATCGCCCCCATGACGGGAACGCTGGTGACCATGAACGCAGTGGAGAACGCCTTTGTTTCCACCGCCATGCCGGTGGCGGTGATTGACGGTGCGGATCAGATGAAGGTGGAGGTCTCCGTGGCGGAGACTCTGGTGCCCAAGCTGGCCGCGGGGGATGAGGCGGAGGTTTCCGTTTCCGCTGCGGGAGTTTCCTTTACCGGTACCATCCGCTCGGTGGAGCGGGCGGCCAACCAGCAGACCAAGCTCTATACGGTTACGCTCTCGGTACCGGCGGAAGTGGAGGGCCTCCTCTCCGGCATGTTTGCCGACGTGACCTTCCGCACGGATGTCTCCGAGAACGCGCTGGTCATTCCCACGGAGGCGATCCTCACCAACGGGCAGACCCAGTATGTCTATGTGGTCGAGGAGGATACCGCCCGGTATACGGAGGTGACGACAGGACTGACCGGAAACGGCGTCACGGAGATTACCTCCGGCTTGACGGAAGGAGAGCAGCTGGTGACTGTGGGACAGACCTACCTCTCCGACGGCGACCCCGTCCGGATCGTCAGCGGGGAGGCGTAAGGGCGGATGAGTACGGCAAAATTCTGCATCCGGCACAAGGTTTCCACCCTTCTGGCAGTCATTATGATTGTGATTTTCGGCGCCGTGTTCACCACGCAGCTGCAAATGTCTCTGCTGCCGGATATGGAGGCGCCCATGGCCGTGGTGGTGTGCTACTATAGCGGCGCCACTCCCGGTGATATTGAAGAGCTGGTCAGCCGTCCGCTGGAGACGGCGGTACTGTCGGTTCCCGGTGTGGATGAGGTGTCTTCCACCTCCTCGGACAGTGTCAGCCAGCTGCAGATTACCTATGTGGACGGCACGGACCTGGACATTGCGGCCACCAAGCTGCGCGAGCAGTTTGACATGCTCTCCCTGCCGGATGGCGCGACCAAGCCGGTCATTGTGAATCTGAATATCAGCGACCTGATGCCTACGGCCATGATTGCCCTGACGGGGGACGATCTTTCCCAGCTCCAGTCCCTGGCGGAAAACGTGGTGGCACCCGCTTTGGAACGCATTGACGGTGTAGCCTCTGTGGATATTTACGGCGGTGTGGAGCAGCAGATCAATGTGCGGATTGATACGGCCCGGGCCGCAGGCTACGGCCTGTCCAACAGCTATATCTCCCAGATCCTGGCGGCGGAGAACCTGCTTTATCCCGGCGGCGACATGTACAGCGGGTCCAAAACCCTGACCGTCAGTACCGATGCCAAATTCCAGTCTGTGGAGGATGTGGCCAACATGCTGCTGCCCCTGCCCACCGGCGGAACCGTCCGGCTGGGGGAAGTGGCGCAGGTGGCTCTGGAGACGGCAGATGCCGACACTGTGGCCCGGATGGATGGCGGAGACTGCGTGCTGCTGCAGGTATCCAAGCAATCCGGAACCAACGAAAAAGCGGCGGCGGATGCGGTGGAGGCACGCATGGAAGAGCTGGCCCAGGAGAACTCCAGCCTCCATTACAGCTTCCCGTATCTGGCTTCGGAATACATTGACCTGTCTGTAGAATCGGCCCTGCAGAACATTCTGCTGGGTGTCGTTCTGGCGGCAGTGGTGGTATTTTTGTTCCTGCGGCGCTGGGGCGCGACCATGACCATCGCCATCTCCATGCCGGTGTGTATTCTGGCCGTGTTCGTGCTGATGAATGTGTTTGATCTGACGCTGAACATGATGAGCCTGGGCGGCATTGCCATGGGCGTAGGCATGATTGTGGATAACTCCATTGTAGTGCTGGAGAATATCTACCGCTTTGCTTCGGAGGGACACGACCGCATGAGCGCATGCGTGGAAGGAACCAAGGAAGTGACCTCTTCCGTCATGGCGTCTACGCTGACTACGGTAGCAGTGTTTTTGCCCCTGGGACTTTCCGGTGGTATCGCAGGCATGATGTTCAAGGACTTCTGCCTGACCATTGCCTTTTTGATCCTGGGCTCTTTGGCCATTGCACTGACGCTGGTGCCTCTGCTGTGCTACATGATGCTGGATGAGGAAAAGGTCCGTCAGGATGCTTTGCGCCGGGCGGAGAAAAAGCCCTCCGGCGCGGCGGCCAAGATCAGCGGCTGGATTCACTGGCTGTATGAGAAATACCTCCATCTGCTGGAGTACTTTACCCGCCATCTCAAGGTGGGCATGCTGGTGTCGGTAGGCCTGGTGGCTCTGTTTGCGGTCAGCTGCCTTACCACCAACATGGTGCTGATTCCGGAAATGGATCAGGGCCAGGTATCGGTGACCATCGGAATGCCCATCGGGTCCAGCCTGGAGGAGTCCACGGCCATTGCCGATCAGGTGGCCGCGGTGGTGCAGGAGGATGTTCCGGAGCTGGAGAGCTTTTACTATATGGCACAGAGCGGCGGGTCCGGCATGATGTCTTCCGGAAATTCCACCACCATGGGATTGACTCTGGTGGATCGCAGTCAGCGCTCCCGCACCTCCTCGGAGGTTGCCGATGACCTGCGGGAACAGCTGCGGGATATTGCAGGCTGTGAAATCACGGTCAACGCTTCGGACATGAGCGCATCCATGTCGGGCAGCGATATCAGTGTGGAGCTTACCGGCGATGATTATGAGACGCTGACCGCCATTGCCGAGGATCTGACGCGGCAGATTGCCGCGCTGGAGGACGCGGTGGATGTTACCAGCACGGTGGCCGAACAGGTCCCGCAGGTAGAGGTGACCATGAACCGGGAAGCGGCTGCCCAGTATGGTCTCACGGCCGCTGCGGTAGGCGCTGCGGTGCGGAATGAGCTCAGCGGCGCTACCGCCACCACGGTGACCATCAACAATGAGGAACTGGATGTGGTGGTGATGGGCGACGGCACGGCGGCAGAGAGCCTGGATGCCCTGCGCTCCATGCCGGTATCCACGGCTATGGGCGGCTATGTACCTCTGTCCGCTGTGGCGCAGGTGGAAGTGATCCAGGCGCCGCAGAGCATCCAGAGAGTCAACCAGTCCCGGCAGGTGACCATCAGCGGCGACACCATCAGCGGCAATACCGCCGCCATGACGGAGCGAATCAATGCGCTGCTGGACCAGTATCCGCTTCCGGAAGGGTATACCGCACAGACGGCAGGCGCCTATGAGGACATGATGGACAGCTTCGGCGATCTGCTGCTGGCGCTGGTGGTGGCACTGGGCCTGGTATACTTTGTGCTGGCTGCCCAGTTTGAGTCCTTCCTGATGCCGGTGATTATCATGATGATTCTGCCGGTGGCCTTCACCGGAGCGCTGTTTGCCCTGCCGCTGACGGGCCGGGATCTGTCCATGATTTCCCTGGTGGCTCTGATTATGTTGGCGGGCACCGTGGTCAACAGCTCCATTATTCTGGTGGATTACATCCGAATCCGCCGGGAGGCGGGGGAGAGCCGGGAGGAGGCCATCCTGCGGGCATGTCCCCTGCGTGTGCGGCCGGTCATGATGACGACGCTGACCACCATCCTGGCCATGGTTCCCATGGCACTGGGACTGGGGGACAGCAACGAGATGATGAGCGACATGGGTGTGACCATGATGAGCGGTATGATCATCTCCACGGTGGTGACGCTGCTGTTCACTCCGGTTTACTATTCCGTTATCGACAATCTCAGCCATGTTTTTCGCAAAAATAAGCGCAAATCGGAAAAGCAGCTCATAGAGAGCTGATCAGAAAAAGGTCCCGCCTTCTTTTTGGAAGGCGGGACCTTGCTGTATACAAACGGGACCGACATAAGAACGTTCACCCTTTGCGGGAAGAGCGGCAGATTACAGTTTTGCTTTTGCGGGACGGCGCGTTTTTTTCTCCTTCATCTGAAGCTGTTCCTGCTCGGTAATGGAGGCCAGGTTGCCGGAGAGATGGCGATACATGCACTCCCGGGCGGCATTCGGGTCATGGGCGGCAATGGCATCCACCACCTGGCGGTGTGTCTCAATGGTTTCCTGGTAGATTCTCTGGTCGTTGAGTTTTCCAAAGAGCTGTACGGAATAGGTAATGACCGGCAGCAGCTTGCATACGACACGGTTCTGGGTGCAGCGGGCAATGCGCACATGCAGGGCTTCGTCGCGCCGGAGATGGTTTTCACCGGCATGGATCAGGGTCTCCACTTCCGCACAAAGCTCCCGCAGCTCCGCGACATCCTCGTCGGTAGCCTGCTGGGCGGCCAGGGAGGCAACCCAGGGCTCCACATTGAGACGGATATCCAGCAGTTCATGGGCCAGACGCAGCTGATCGGGCATATAGGCAAACCCCAGAGGATCGTGCACCACACCCGTCTGATGGGCCACAAAGGTACCGCGGCCCCGGCGAATTTCCAGTACATTCCGGGCGACCAGCAGCTTCACGGCCTCCCGCACGGTACCACGGCCTACATTAAGCTGCTCGGCCAGCTCGAACTCGTTGGGCAATTTTTCCCCGTTGGTCAGCTGGCGGTCAATGATCAGCTGGCTGATCTGCTCCGCCGCCTGTTCTGCCAGCGGGCTCTCTTTATCTTTTACCGTTTCAAAAATGGAATCTGACATGATGCCCTCCCGCCCTGACGCCTATGTCATGGACAGGCCATAGCGTAGGACATCCAACGTGCGCTGTATGACTTCTTTATGTCTAATATATACTCGATCTTCCGGGGTCATGTCAAGGGATTGACATTCTCTTAACGACGAAAACGATTGGCATTCAGCGGATTCGGAATACTGTACAGTTTTTTTTCGCAACATTTGGTAATTAATATGTCTGGTTTTTTGGGTGCCCCACGCTTATAATGGAGACATAAGACGTGCGACGTCTTGGAACGAATTTTGGGTTCCGCTGGACGGCACGGAACGACATTGAAGAAAAGGGGAAATCATTATGAAAGCCATCAAGTTTGCCGAGCCCTGGAAGGTTGACTGTGTCGACCAGGCGATGCCCGAGCCCAAGGAAGGAGAAGCTCTGATCAAGATTCACTGCGCCGCCGTCTGCGGCAGTGACATCGGCGCCTTCCGCGGCACCAACGGTCTGGTCAGCTATCCCCGCGTCATCGGCCACGAGCTCAGCGGTGAAATCGTCAGCATTCCCTCCGATCCCGCTCAGAATCCCAAGGGCCTGAAAGTGGGCGACCGCGTGGCTGTGGACCCCTATATCTACTGCGGCCACTGCTATGCCTGCTCCATTGGCCGGACCAACTGCTGCACCAGCCTGAAGGTGCTGGGCGTGCATGTTGACGGCGGTATGTGCGAGTATTTCTGCCACCCCGCCAATCTGCTGGTCAAGCTGCCCGAGGGCATGAGCTATGAGATGGGTTCTCTGGCTGAGCCTCTGACCATTGCTCTGCACGGCATTCACCGCGGCGGCCTGAAGGCCGGCGAGTACGTGGCCATCCTGGGTGCCGGCCCCATCGGCCTGTATGCCGGTATGGCTGCCGAGGCTTACGGCGCTCACGCCATCATCATCGACATCGTGCAGGAGCGGCTGGACTTTGCCAAGCAGATGGGTGTGGAGTACATCATCAACAGCAAGGAAGTCAACGCTGTGGAGAAGGTCATGGAGATCACCGGCGAGGGTGCCCAGCTGGTCATGGAGTGCTCCGGCGCCAACATCCTGATCCGTCAGAGCCTGGACATGGTCTGCCATGCCGGCCGCATCACCTTCACCGGCTGGCCCAAGCAGGAGACCAGCCTGCCCACCGACATGATCACCCGCAAGGAGATCGACATCCGCGGCGCCCGTACCAGCGCCGGCGAGTTTGAGGAGGCCCTGGAGCTGCTGCACAGCGGCAAGGTCAAGCTGATGGATACCGTCACCAAGATCATCCCCATGGAGGAGGCTCCCGCCACCATCATCGACAATGAGAAGAATCCCGGCGATTACATCAAGGTAATCGTGAAGGTTGCCGACTGATTCCGGCAACTGCCTTATGCTGCGGCCTGTCCCCTGGGGGGCAGGCCGCGCCGTGGGTCCGGAGCTTTTTGCGGGCGGGCCCGTCATACCACAAGACGCGAATAGGAGTAGCAAACATGAAAGAGCTGTATTATACCGACCGGGCCGGCATCTCTTTGGACAAGGTCGCTTCCATGTGCGATGAGCTGCTGGCGCAGTATACGGGCCTGAAGAAGGTCCTGATTGTTCCTCCCGACTATACCCGCTGCTACAGCTTTGCCGGTGAGATTACGAAAATCCTCTATCCCCGGCTCAAGGCCATGGGCGCCGAGGTGAAGGTGATGCCTGCCCTGGGAACCCATATGCCGGTCAGTCCTGAGGAAAAGCAGAAGTTCTTCGGTGATGTGGTGCCCGATGAGGACATTCTGATTCACCGCTGGCAGTATGACACCACCGTGCTGGGCAAGGTGCCCCAGGAAGTGGTCTCTGAGATCAGCAAGGGGCTGTATGTCACGGATATCGAGGTGGAAGTCAACCACCTGCTGGTGGACGGCGGCTTTGACCTGATTTTGTCTGTGGGCCAGGTGGTGCCCCACGAGGTGGTGGGCATGGCCAACTACTCCAAGAACCTGTTTGTGGGTCTGGGCGGCCGCGCCATGATCAACAAGAGCCATATGCTCTCCGCCATCTGCGGTATGGAGCAGGCTCTGGGCGTGCGGGACTGCCCCGCCCGGGTGCTGTATGACTATGCCCAGCAGCACTTCATTGACGGCAAGCTGCCGGTGGTGTTCCTCCAGACGGTTACCACCCGGGAAAACGATGTGACGTCCCTCAACGGCCTCTACATCGGCGACAGCCGCGTGCCCTTCGAAAAGGCCTGCGAGCTGGCCCAGGAACTCAACATTGTCCACGTGGAGCGCCGGGCCAAGAAGGTGGTTACGTACCTGGATCCCGAGGAGCTCAAGACCACTTGGGTGGGCAACAAGGGCATCTACCGTACCCGCATGATCGTGGCCGACGGCGGCGAGCTGGTGATTCTGGCTCCCGGTGTGCGGGCCTTCGGCGAGAACGAGGAAATGGATGCCATGACCCGGAAGTTCGGCTACAAGGGCCGCGACTATGTGCTGGACCTGTTCAACAAGGGCGCTTTCGGCACGGATAAGATCATGAGCGCCGCCCACCTGATTCAGGGCAGCACCGACGGCCGCTTTACCGTCACCTACTGCACCAAGCCGGAGCTTATGAGCAAGGAAGAAATTGAGTCCGTGGGCTATCAGTGGGCCAATTACGATGAGATCAGCAAGCGCTATGATCCCCATACGCTCAAGGAGGGCTGGAACACTCTGCCCGACGGTGAGGAGATCTACTTTGTCGGCACCCCGGCCCTGGGCCTGTGGAAGTGCGACGACTGACTGAATACGACAGGAGGAAACCGTATATGAAAATGACATTCCGCTGGTACGGCGAGGGCCGTGACCCCATCTCCCTGAAGAAGATCAAGCAGATCCCCGGTATGAGCGGCCTGATGGGCGTGCTGGATGAGAAAGCCGCCGGTGAGGTGTGGACCTACGAGGAGTGCAAGGCCTATGTGGACCACATTCACGAGGCGGGCCTGGAGTGCGAGGTCATCGAGTCCGTCAACGTCCATGAGGACATCAAGATGGGCCTGCCCACCCGGGATCAGTACATTGCCAACTACTGCGAGACCATCCGCAACCTGGCCAAGGTGGGCGTGAAGGTCATCATCTACAACTTCATGCCGGTGTTCGACTGGCTGCGGACCGACCTGGCCCGGGAGATTCCCGAGGATGGCTCCAACTCCCTGTACTTCGATGAGAAGGAACTGGGCGAGATGACCCCCGTGGACCTGGTGAAGAAGACTCTGGACGACTGCCACGGCATCTCCCTGCCCGGCTGGGAGCCGGAGCGTCTGGCAGACCTGGAGCGGGTTCTGGCCATTTACAAGGACATCGATCAGGCCAAGCTCCGGGAGAACTTCAAGTACTTCCTGGACGGCATCATCCCCACCTGCGAGGAAGTGGGCGTGAAGATGGCCTGCCATCCCGACGATCCCGCCTGGCCCGTGTTCGGCCTGCCCCGGATCACCCACAGCCAGGCCGACTATGACATCATGGTTAAGCTCCATGATTCTCCGGCCAACACGCTGTGCCTGTGCACCGGTTCTCTGGGCTCCAATCCGGACAACGACATTCCCGCCATCATCCGCCACTTCGGTGAGATGAACCGCATCGGCGCCATGCACGTGCGCAACGTCAAGTACCTGGGCTACCGCAAGTTCCGGGAATCCGCCCACCTGTCCAGCTGCGGCGACCTGGATATGTATGCCATCATGAAGGCCATCTACGATACCTGCCCCGATACCTACATCCGGCCCGACCACGGCCGCATGATCTGGGACGAGGAAGGCCGGCCCGGCTATGGTCTGTACGACCGCGCTCTGGGCGCCACCTACCTCAACGGCCTGTGGGAGGCCATCTGCCGCGAAAACGGCCATCCTGAAATGGCCAACTGACGGCCTGATCCGGCGGCCGGAAGGCCGCCGGTGTGATTTTAACGGAGGTTTGAACATATGAAACTCAACCGTGCTTCTCTGGCCGACAAGGCCGGCTGGGCCGCAGCCCATGTGGCTCTGCCGCAGTATGACGTGGCGGCAGTGGCGGAGGCCACCAAGAAGGCGCCTACCTGGGTCCATTTCGGCACCGGCAACATCTTCCGGGCCTACATTGCCGCTCTGGCCCAGCGGATGCTCAACGAGGGCCTGACGGATAAGGGCCTGCTCATGGCCAACACCAACGATCCGGCCATTCTGGACATCGCCTACACGCCCTTTGACAACCTGTGCATTGCGGTGACGCTCAACCCTGACGCTACCACCAGCCGGGAGATCATCGGCAGCATTGCCGAGGGCATCAAGGCCGACAGCACCAACGAGGCGGCCATGACCCGCTTCCGGGAAGTCTTCACGGATCCCGGCTTGCAGATGCTCTCCTTCACCATTACGGAGAAGGGCTACAAGCTCTACAATCCCGACGGCACGCTGCTCCCCGCCGTGGAGGCCGATATGAAGGAAGGCCCCCACAACACGAAAAACGCCATGGCCACGCTGACCAAGTTCCTGTACTGGCGGTACCAGGCCGGCGGCTATCCTCTGGCCGTATGCAGCTTCGATAACTGCAGCCATAACGGCGAGACCTTCCACAACAGTGTGGCGGAGATTGCCGAGACCTGGTGCAAAAACGGCCTGGTGGAGCAGGGCTTTGTGGATTGGATCAATGATGAGTCCAAGGTCAGCTTCCCCTGGAGCATGATCGACAAGATTGTTCCCCGTCCTTCCAAGGTGGTGGAAGAGAGCCTCACGGCTGACGGCATCGAGGGCATGGAAGCCATCGTGACCAAGAAGGGCGGCTATACTGCGGCCTTTGTCAATGCCGAGCGGCCCCAGTACCTGGTCATTGAGGACAAGTTCCCCAACGGCCGTCCGCCGCTGGACAAGGTGGGCGTGATTTTCTGCGATCGGGAAACCGTCAACAAGGTGGAGCGCATGAAGGTCACCACCTGCCTGAATCCTCTGCATACCGCCATGAGCGTCAACGGCTGCCTGCTGGGTTATATCAAAATCGCCGACGAGATGAAGGACCCCGACATCGTGGCCCTGGTCAAGCGTCTGGGCTATGTGGAAGGTCTGCCTGTGGTGACGGATCCCGGCATCATCAAGCCCAAGGACTTCCTGGATGAAGTGGTGGAGCAGCGTCTTCCCAACGTGTTCATGCCGGACGATCCTCGCCGGATTGCCACGGATACCTCTCAGAAGGTGGGCGTCCGTTTCGGCGAGACCATCAAGAGCTATCTGGCCCAGGGCCGGGATCTCAACAGCCTGGTCAGCGTGCCTCTGGCACTGGCAGGCTGGATGCGGTATCTGCTGGGGGTCAACGACGAGGGCCAGGAGATGGAGGTCAGCGACGATCCTCTGAAGGAGACGCTCCAGGCGCAGCTGCAGGGCATCGTGTGGAACGATCCTGCCAGCTACCATGGTCAGCTGCGGCCCATTTTGTCCAATGCCAGCATTTTCGGTGTGGATCTTACCACCACGCCTCTGGCCGACAAGATCGAGAAGATCTTTGTGGAAGAGCTGGCGGGTCCGGGCGCTGTGCGGGCCACGCTGCACAAGTATCTGGCGGAATAAGCGCCGAGCTGAAGAAAAAATTGCCGTCCTCCCTGCAGTTGCAGGGAGGACGGCCTTTATTGATTTGGAGACCATCAAAAAGAAGCCCGTGCCAGACGGCACGGGCTTCTTTTTTCAATTAGCCAATGGCAATGGAGGTGCTGGCGGGCAGTTCCTTTTTGACCTGCTTGGGCAGGGAGAGCGTCAGGATGCCATTTTCATACTTGGCAGACACATCCTTGGATTCCACATCTCCAACATAGAAGCTGCGGCTGCAGGCGCCGGCATACCGCTCCTGACGGATATACTTGCCCTTCTTGTCCTGGGTATCCTTGTCCAGCCCCTTGGCTGCGCGGATCGTCAGATAACCGTCCTTCAGATCCACATGGATCTCGTCCTTCTGGAAGCCGGGCAGATCGACGTCCAGCTCATAGCACTCGTCCGTTTCCCGGACGTCCGTCTTCATGAGATTCTTGGCGTGCTTGCCGTAAAGAGGGCTGTGCTCGTTCCATGCGGGGAAGAACCCAAAGTCATTGCCGAAGAAATCATCAAACAGATTCTCACCAAAAATGCTAGGTAACATAAAACATTCCTCCTATTATAAAACCATAAGATTACAATTGGATGATCGCTCCGAGAGAGGGGAGCGGATGAAACTTGATCGCGGGAATTTATCTGATTTTTGAACCATTTAGCTCGTTCTCTCAAGCTCTGACTGTATTATAGCTCTGAAATTAGCACTGTCAATAGGAGAGTGCTAATATTAACATAAGTACAATAATCTGTTCATAAAATATACGATATTTCGGAAGTGTCCGCAGGGGGGCGCCATGAGGCGGGAGATATGCAGTCCCAATATGGTCAATGGTAAAAAGAAACCCCGGCAAGCCTTGTTGCACAAGGCTTGTCGGGGTTTGATTCATTTAGTTACTCCCACTCGCTCCCGTTAGAAGTTTTCTAAACAGATTTGCTTATGGGATTTCGCGCAGATTATTGGCATTCTTTTCATTATTCAGATAGTAGAGGCTATCTGATTTTTTGTTGCCATAGTGTTGCCAGCAGTGTTTGATAGGCGACCCCATTGGAATGGAAAGCGGTTCGCATATATCTGCTCACTCAAGGGCAAGCACTGTCGTACAATTAAATACGAGAATATATTATTTAATTTGTGTGGTTTCTACCGTAGAAAATAAGAGCAACTCCATAAATACCGATTAGAATATCTCGAATCATAACCCCAGAAATGATTTCCAAGACACACGATACGAGAATTAAAACCCCCATAATAACATAACGATCACCACGCCTGCTTGGACACACGGCCTCGCTTGCAGAATATGTTAGAGGTATTCCATACCATAGCGGAGCTAATGCGATACCTAGAATGAATGATCCTCCAATGATAATCACAATCAATTTAAGAAATGCTGAAAGCTGGTAGTATAGACTTGATATGTGCGCAAGAAGTGCCATATCTAAAGCCACAATAAGGCAGAATACAATATAGCAACCTACTAGCGTAAGCCATGATAATAATCTCTTCATGTCATCTTCCTCAGTTTTTTAATAAACGACCTTGGTCCCACAATAACTGCAAAATAGACTATCCGATAAAAGCTTTGCACCACACTTCCTGCAGAATAATGCTTTCTTCACCTGAGTATTTTCGACAGCTTCATCCGATATAGAAGTATCATCTTCTTTTGATGCATCTTGTGCTACGGACTGGTCCGCCATCATCTCCTCAATCTCATCTTCATCGGGCAGATTGTGATAGAAACCTACAGCCCAGTTGTAATCAATTATCTGATAAGGAAGTTTCTCCATTTGCAGTAAGGACTTGTTAAATAGGTTTGCAATCATACTATATGCCTTTTCGTCTAAGTCACACCGAAGTTCTTTCCCATCAAGGTCATAGAAAAATACAATATCTTTGCCATCATGGTAAGTATAAAAGGCATTTCTGAAATTAAAGTCAAGTTTTTGCTGATTTACTTGAGATACCAAAAACACCTTGCAGAGCTCGATGATTCTATCATCTTTCCCAGCTGCCAAACAAGCTGCTTTTTCCCGTAGAGCATTCATATCAGGAACAATTCTAGTTATATAATCTGGAAGAAGATGTGTTTCTCTCACTTCGGCAATTTTTTGCGCATACTCAGGATTATTATTGTGAATGACCCAAACCATCGCACTATGCTTCATATCATGATACAGAAAGTCATACTCAAGATGCGCTATAAACCCACAATGTGGGCATTTTGCACGGAAGCGTTCACCGCTGATAACTGCTTCGATAATATCAGGCGCAAAATCTGTATTTAGACTTTCAAATACGGTTGTTTCGAACTTTTTCTTGCAGCTGGGACAAGTAATCGTTACTTTTCTCGGGATAGACATATAAGTACCCCCCTATTCAACGACGATGATAATATCGAAAGTCTGCCTATTTACATCATTTGAAAATGTGACTACTGTTATTCCAGAAAAATTAGGAGTAATCGTCATTTTTGTTGATGTACTCCAACTATTCTGATCGAAGTCGACATAGGCTGCCGGGAAATATGTATCATAATCAACAGAAACAGTTCCACCGTTTGACCAATTTGCAGTTAATGTAAATTTTCTATTTTTCTCATTTTGGCCAACGACAATGATGCTTTCACTCGAGCGAAAATTATTTGCCGCATACCCAAGATTTCCATAGTTGGCAGCATCAATGAGGGTTCTGTAGTTGGCTGCATCATCTTCCAGTGAAGATACTTTATTTTCCAGGTCTGTAATTTCTGAATTTTTCCCCTTGAGTTGTGTGTCTTTTTCACTAAGTTTGGAATTCAGCTCATCTATTTTTTCCGTGAACTCAGTAATTTTTGCCACATTATCCTGCGCAACAACATATTGATAAACATTCAAACCAGCTAGACCCGCAAGCACTACAGACATGCAAATAACAGTAGCAAAGAATTTTTTTGATTTTGTCTTGTTGAGCAAAGCAATGTTGGGTGTTTCCGAGTTTATATTTTCGTCTTTAGCTGAGCCTGCTAAAGACGAAATAGCAGGCTCAGATTTTTGCAGGGCTTTGTGTTCTGCTATGTCCACTTTAACACAGGGGTCCACCTGCTCAATCCGACCCACGGCATTCGAGCCGCAATATTGACAGAATTCACTATCATCAGGAATTTGCATCCCACAGTTCGGACAAATCATTGTGCGTCACCCTTTTCAATTTGAGTTCCACAGTTACTGCAGAATTCACTTCCATCAATCAGTTTTGACCCACATCTTCTGCAATACTGAATTTTTCTCTCAGGCAATTTAGAAAATGTATCTCTTTCCACTTCAACAGCAATCGGTTTGGGCTTTTCTTCGACTGTTTGGGAACTTTTATTTGTTGATTGCCGTTGGTTCTTGTGTTGGTCCCATTTTTCGCAGAGTTTTTTGGCAATATAAAACTCAACGATATACAAAAGAACTGCTCCCGCCTTAATGCCAATAGCATATCCGAGAAGTGTATTCAAAATCGAGCCGATGACAAATGTCATTATCCATATCAAAACTTTCACATTTCCCCATCCTTTTCAATCTCATTTCCACAATTGCTGCAGAATACGCTACCTTCTATTAATTTGTTTCCACAACGTCTACAATACCTTATCTTCCGAGGATATGCTTCTTCCAGTCTTTGAGATACTGTGGAATCATCCTGCACGATATTAGATCGGAAGAGCACACGTCTGAACTCCAGTCACATTCCTTTAT
>CABUDN010000044.1 GCA_902490355.1 uncultured Oscillibacter sp. | reverse complement strand
ATCTTTACATATTTTGTTTGAATTTGTGTCTTTTGCTATTTGTCAATCTTTTAGCAAAGTGTTATAATGCAAAGCAGAAAGTTGTAACGCAAAGCAAACCGCTGCATTCCTACATTTAAAATAACATAACAATAGAAAAGGAGTTATCAATGAAATCTATTTTTCGACGAGGTCTGGCCTTTTTGCTCTGCATGCTGGTCGCAAGCTCATCATCTGTATTTGCTTTAGAATCAGAAAGTGAGTATTCAGCAGATCTTTCCATCACGGAGGACGTGTTTCCTGACCCGATATTCCGTCAGTGGCTGATGGATCCCTCCAATTTAAATGGTGCTGGCGCCGATGGGGTCTTTACCCAAGCGGAACTGGCGGATATTCTTTCCATCAATGTCTCCAATCTGGGCATTTCTTCACTGGAAGGAATCGAGGTATTTTACGCCCTTGAACAGCTCAGCTGCAACGATAATCAGCTGACCGAGCTGGATGTTCGTCAAAATCGATCCCTGCGTTATTTGTACTGCGAATCCAACCGCATCAGCAGTCTGGATGTATCCGGTCTGGACCAGTTGATCGCACTGTTTTGTGAACACAACCATATGACCTCCATCAAACTGGCCGGCTGCACAGCACTGGAAATCATCTACTGCCGCAGCAATGACCTGACATCCGTGGATTTTTCCACCAACACCAATCTGAAATTCATCGAGACCTTTGACAACCGCCTCACCGAGATCGACCTTTCCATGCTCAAAAAGCTGGAGTTTGTTCATTTGGATCACAACCGCTTCACCCATCTGGATCTGAGCCACAATCCCAATCTCACCGGTGATGGCAGCGGCTTCGTTGCCAAAAACAATTATCTGGAAACGCTGACCCTGCCCAACCGTCCCGGCCAGTATGTGGACTGGGACGTCTATCTGGAACAAAACCCCCAGACCGGTCATGACCGGGTGGAGTGGTATTATGATTTCCAGTATACCGACCCGGTGGAAGAGCTTACGCCCGCCGACGGCCGGACCCTGTATGCCAAATGGCTCCCCAATGACTACACCATCCGCTTCGATGCAGGCGGCGGATCCGGCTCCATGGCATCCCTGCCCGCTGTATGGGATACCCCCATCACTCTGCCCGCGCAGACCTTCCGCCGTACCGGCTACACCTTCCGGCACTGGGAAAGCTCCATCAACGGCAAGACTTATCCGGATGAGGCCCAGGTCACCAATCTGTCCGGCAAAACCCAGGACAGCCGGGTCACACTGTATGCCAGATGGACCCCCATTACCTATACCGTCGCTTTCGATGCCGGCAACGGCTCCGGTTCCATGGAACCCAAAACGTATACCTACGACCAGGAAAGGGCGCTCCCTTCCTGCACCCTGACCGCTCCCGCCGGACTGGAATTTGTGGGCTGGGCCCGTAAAGCCGGCGGCCCGGTGGTCTTCCGGGATCAGGATCCCATTCAAAATCTGTCCTCCACTCAGGATGAAGTCGTTACGCTGTATGCTGTATGGGGGACGCCCGTGCTCAACAAATATCTGGACAAGCTGGACGCAATCTATGCCCGGTATGACTCCTCCGACTACACCGCTCAGGACTGGGCCACCCTGGAGGGCCTTTATCACCAGGCTATGGAGGACCTGGTCGCTGCCGCAAACGAGGAAGCCATGTCCCGCATCTGCGCCGATGCAGAACAATCCATGGCTGGGGTATTCACCCAATCCCAGCGGACACAAACCGTCTTGACCCTTTGGCAGCAAAGCAATCAGGAAGTTTTGGATCTGGTGGACCGCGGCGCCGTACAGGAATCCAACGCACAGTCCCTTTTCACCTCCGCCCGGGATGCCGGTGATTCCCTGAGTGCGGACTTTGTGGCCCAGCACACCGATCTGACTAACCCGGCGGATCAAACACTTCTGGCCCAACTGGCCCGCGATGCGGCACAGTCTCAGCTCTCCGGTCTGGATCGCCTGGAAGCCGCCGCCCAATGGGCTGCGGCACTGGACGGCTTGTCTCTGCGCCCCATGTCCGAGGTGACTTCCCAGGCCGTTTCTGCATATCAAACCGCCGTTGCAGAAGCCAATGACCACATCACTCAGCTCCATGAAGATCTGACGCGCAGTCTGCAGGACCGCGCCGCCCTGGCCCTTTGCAAACAGCAGTCTACCGACGCTCTGCGCACCGTTTACCAGGGCTACGACCTGACCCAGTATTCCGAGTCGGCACAGGCACAGCTGGAAAGCATTTGGCATCAGGCAACTCTGTCCATGGAAGCAGCGGCATCTGAAAGCAGCGTAATCACCCTTTTGGACACCGCGCTGAAGGATCTGCAGTCTGTCCCCGTTCAAACGCAGCCCGGCGGAGGCTCCGGCGGTGATTCCGGAGAATCCGGCGGCGGTGATACCGGAAGCGGCGGTTCCGGCGGTGATAGAGGAGAATCCGGCGGAGGCAGCTCCGGCGGCGGTGGTTCCAGCGGTGGAAGCGGCGGAGGCAGCTCCGGCGGCGGTTCCGGCGGAAGCACAGAAAAGCCTGTCACCCCGCCTGACACCCCCGAACAGCAGCCGGCCTGGGAAAACCCCTATTCAGATGTGCCGTCGGACGCCTGGTACTATGCGTCTGTGGAGTATGTCAGCTCCAACGGCATCATGAACGGCTACGCCGACGGTACATTTGGCCCCGAGCGAAAGCTCTCCCGCGCGCACCTGGCACAGCTGCTCTACAATCTGGAGAATCGGCCCGATACCGCCCACGTTCGCTATACCGACATTGAGGCGGGTGCCTGGTATGAAACCGCCATCAGCTGGGCTACCGAGGCAGGAATTCTCACCGGGTATGACGACGGTTCTGTGCGTCCCAATGCCTCGATTACCCGCCAGCAGCTCGCTGCCATGCTGTACCGCTATGCGCAGTACAAAGGCCGGGATGTCACGCAACAGACAGATCTGAGCGGCTATCGCGACGCTGCTCAAATTGCCCCTTACGCATTGGAAGCCATGCAATGGGCCAACGCCGCCGGAATTCTCAACGGCAGCGGGGATGCCCTGCTGCCCGGCAGCACCGCCACCCGCGCCCAGACTGCGGCCATGCTCACCCGTTTCTGCACGGGCAACTCCTGATAAAACGGTGCCCCGGACTTGTGTCCGGGGCACCGTTCATTCTATATAATTTGAAACTTTCCGCAAAAGCAAGCCGCGCCGAAGTACGCCTGTTTCTCCACTTCCCCACCTCACCGTTTCTATGGTTCTTGGGAATGTTCGCTGTCCATTAAGTCGGCCAGAGTATGGCTGTCCAGATACGTCCGCACCACATCGTACAGCCCCGTCCAGAAATCCAGTGTGGTGCATTCTCCGCACCGGCGGCAGCGGTTTTCCGGTCCCTCCAGGCACGCCACCGGCGCCAGATCCCCTTCCGTCAGGCGCAGAATGCTGCCCACGGTGTACTCCTCCGGCGCCCGGGACAACCGGTATCCACCCTGGGCGCCCCGCTCACTGTATAAAAAACCCGCCTTGGTCAGCATCCCGGCGATCTGCTCGAGATATTTCACAGAAATCTCCTGCCGGGCCGCCACGTCCCGCAGAGACACACAGCCCGACTGGCCATGCGCCCCGATGTCCGCCATCAGCCGCAGCGCGTAGCGCCCTTTGGTCGAAATCTTCATCCGTTTTCCTCCATCCTCCCGCCGCTTCGGGGGGCTTTGCCTCTTTTCCTGCATTATACAACGCTGCACGCCCGCTTGCAACCCGACGCACCCCCGCAGGAATTGACTTTTTCTTGGAGCTTTTATATAATGGGAGCAGATTTTGTCCGCCCTTTATTGGACGGATCGCCCAATTCAGAAAGGAGCCTGGTACCATGGATTACGCAAAGGAAGCCCTGCGTCTGCATTATGAGTGGAAAGGCAAGCTGGAAATCACCCCCCGCGCCAGTGTCGGCGATAAGGAGTCTCTCTCCCTGGCCTACACCCCCGGCGTCGCACAGCCCTGCCTGGAAATTCAGAAAGATGTCAACAAAAGCTATGAGCTGACCCGGCGGTGGAACACCGTGGCCGTGGTCACCGACGGCAGCGCTGTGCTGGGCCTGGGCGACATCGGTCCCGAGGCCGGCATGCCCGTCATGGAGGGCAAATGCGTGCTGTTCAAGGCCTTCGGCGGGGTGGACGCCATTCCCCTTTGCGTGCGCAGCAAGGACGTCGATGAGATCGTCAACACTGTGGCCCTGCTGGCCGGTTCCTTCGGCGGCGTCAATCTGGAGGACATCGCGGCTCCCCGCTGCTTTGAGATCGAGCGCAAACTCAAGGAGCGCTGTGACATCCCCATCTTCCACGACGATCAGCACGGCACCGCCGTCATCACCCTGGCGGGCCTGACCAACGCCCTCAAAGTGGTGGGTAAGCAGCCCGGCGATGTCCGGGTGGTCATCAACGGCGCCGGTGCCGCCGCTATCTCCATTACCAAGCTCCTGCTCTCCGCCGGATTCCGGGATGTGACTCTCTGCGACCGCAGCGGCATCATCTATGCCGGACGTCCGGCCGGCATGAACTGGATCAAGGAGGAGATGGCCCAGGTCACCAATCCCGCCGGCCGTACCGGCTCCCTGGCCGACGCTCTGGCGGGGGCCGACGTGTTCATCGGCGTCTCCGCTCCCGGCGTGGTCACTACCGAGATGGTCCGGACCATGAATCCCGGCGCCATTTTGTTCGCCTGCGCCAACCCCACCCCCGAGATCTTCCCCGATGACGCCCGTGCCGGCGGCGCGGCGGTGGTAGCCACCGGACGCAGCGACTATCCCAACCAGATCAATAACGTTCTGGCCTTCCCCGGCATTTTCCGGGGTGCCCTGGACGCCCGGGCCAGCGACATCAACGACGCTATGAAGATTGCCGCCGCCAAGGCCCTGGCAGGCCTGATCTCCGACGAGGAGCTCTCCGCCGACTACATCATCCCCGCCGCCTTCGATCCCCGGGTCAAGGACGCCGTGGCCTCTGCCGTGGCCCAGGCTGCCCGGGATTCCGGCGTGGCCCGTATCTAAGTCTCTCCCTGTCGGTTCGATTCATCCATGAAAAAACGCCCGGCCGGTCCTGATGACCGGCCGGGCATTTTTATCTCACTGCTTTTTTTGATAGAGTACCTTGGCCAGGGCAATATACAGCGCGTCCCGCTCCGCCGTAGCCTGCGCCGCCTTGTCCCCGGAGTAGTCGTAGAACCCCGCGCCGCTCTTGACGCCGCAGCGTCCCTCCGCGACGATCTTCGCCAGCAGGGGATCGCCCTCTTTGCGGTCACACAGCGTCTCATTGAGATACTGGTTGACCCGGTTGTACGTATCCAGTCCGCCGAAATCGCACACCCGGAAGGGACCCAGCGCCGCATACCGCAGGCCCAGTCCTGCCTTGAGGACCGTGTCGATATCCTCCACGTCCGCCGCGCCCTCTTCCACCAGGTACAACGCTTCCCGCAGCATGGCATACTGCAGGCGATTGGCCAAAAAGCCCGTGATGTCCTTCTTCACAATCACCGGCTCCTTGCCCAGATCCTTGACCAGCTGATACATCTGCTCCACATAGGGCTGCTGGGTCTGCTCACCCCGGATGATCTCACAAAGGGGCATCAGATGGGGCGGATTGAGCCAGTGCTGGCCCATAAACCGCTCCGGCCGGTACACCGCCTGCGCGATCTGGCTGATGGGCAGACCGCTGGTGTTGGTGGCCAGCAGGGCCTCCTCCGGCGCCAGGGGACTGGCCTCCCGCCAGAAGGTCCGCTTGGCCTCCAGGTCCTCCACGATGGTCTCCAGCATCAGAGCGCAGGTACTCATGCAGTCCCGGTCCAGGGTAAAGGTGATCCGGCCCACGGCCCCGGCCGCCTCCTCCGGGGAAAGCATCCCCTGCGCGCACAGCAGCTCCTGGTTTTTCAAAATGGTTCCCCTGGCCCGGTCCAGTCCCTGCTGCGAACGGTTATATAAGAAGACTTTCCATCCGCCCTGGGCATAAACCTGGGCCAGCGAAGCCCCCATAATGCCCGCTCCCACAATGACCACATGCCGTTGTTCCATCTCATCCATCCCTTTCCGCCTCAGATATCGGCTGTTTGTCCCATTGTACCCAATCTCCGTTTCCTTGGCAAGCATCTTTCCCGCCGGTACGGTTGATTCTCCCCGGATTTTGTGCTATCTTGGAACCGGCAAAACGCCAGTTTCCATAATCAATCCCAGACACTTCTATACAATCCGCAAGGAGTTGGAACAACGTATGAATATCGCACTGCAATTCGCCATGCCCGCCGAGCTCCACGCCCTGCCCGGCGCCCGGGACCTGCCCGTGGTGGAAACCGTGGCCGGTATCCCCTTCTTTCAGGCCGCACCGGGCGTTCTGGCCTGTGCAGGCGGCGTGAGCAAAGTCAACGCCGCCATGACTGCTCAAATTCTCTGCCTGCATTTCGGCGTGGATCTGATCCTCAACGCCGGTGTGGCCGGGTGCCTGACCGACCTGCCCACCGGGTCTCTGGTGGTAGCCTCGGAATTTGTCCAGCACGATGTGGACACCACTGCCGTGGGCGATCCCATCGGACTGGTCTCCACCGTCAACCGGGTGGACTTCCCCACCTGGCAGCCGGAGCATTGCGCCGCGCTGCTTGCAGAATTGGGTTACCCCGCCTCCATCGGCCGGGTAGCCACCGGCGACTGGTTCGCCGTCCGGGGGCAGCGGGCCGCCTGGCTGCGGGACACCTTCTCCCCCTTGCTGGTGGAGATGGAGGGCGGCGCCATCGCTCAGGTCTGCCTGCGCAACGGCGTGCGCTTCGCCGCCGTCAAGTCCGTCTCGGACCATCTGTTTTCCGACAACCAGGCCCAGGAGTACTTCGACTTCGGCGAAGCCTTGGAACGTCTGGGCAAGATCGTACTGCCCCTGGCTCTGAAATTAAAGGAGGAAGCGTAATATGGAACGCATCGCCAGCTTTACCGTCAACCACAACACCCTGGTCCCGGGTCTGTACCTCTCCCGCCGGGACGGGGACATCGTCACTCTGGACCTGCGGTTCAAAAAGCCCAACACCGGAGACCTGCTCTCCAACAGCGAGCTTCACTCCACGGAGCATCTCATCGCCACCCTCCTGCGCAACTCTGCGGACAAGGAGGCCGTGATCTACTTCGGCCCCATGGGCTGCCAGACCGGCTTCTACTTCCTCTTTGACAGCCGCCGTCTCTCCCTGGCCGGTGCCATCGCCCTGCTGCAGCAGGTGTTCCGCCAGGCGGCGGAGTTCTCCGGCCCCATGCCCGGCAAGAGCCCCATGGAATGCGGCAATTACATCAATCTGGATCTGGAAACCGGGAAAGCCGTGTGCCGCTGGTATGCTGACCTCCTCGACGGATGGACCGAGGAGCAGCTCTCCTATCCGGAATGAGCGCCCTTCCCCGCTCCGGCGTAGAGGCACTGGTGCGGTTCTACGGCGCGGATGTGCTTTCCAGCTTCCGGATACAAAGCCAGCAGCTGTTTTGCCAGCACGGCACGGTCAGCGTATTTGACCACTCCTTCGCTGTGGCCTGTCTGGGACTGTATCTGGTATTGATTCTGGGACTGCGGGTGGACCGCCGGGCCCTGGTCCGGGGCGCCCTGCTCCACGACTTCTTCCTCTACGACTGGCATGTGCGCGACCCCGGCCACCGCCTCCACGGCTTCACCCATCCCCGGCGGGCACTGGCCAACGCCCGGCGGGAATTTCCCCTGAGCCCGGTGGAGCGGGACATCATCGCCCGGCACATGTTTCCCCTGACCCCGCTTCCTCCCCGGTGCACCGAGGGCGCGGTGGTATGCGCGGCGGACAAGCTGTGCGCCCTGTGTGAGACGGTTCGTCTGGAACATCTGCTGGCCCGGCTGACCTACGCCCGGCCCCGAACCTCCCACCCGTGACTCATCCAGCGCGGTCCCTCCTCTGGGAGGGGCCGCGCTTTTCGCGTTCCGCCAGATCCCCGAAAAAGCCGGTGATGCGCAGCTGCGATGCAAAATCCCACCCAACACAGGGCCCAAAGGGCCTTCGCTCTGGACGGTGGCTGGTCTTCCGGTGGCGCAAACGACATTTGCGTGACTTTTTTCCCTCTCCGTGGTAGGCTGAGGGCAAGAAAAACGGAAGGGAGGCGGCGCCATGGCATCTGTGGGCAAGCACATCCGGCGGCTTCGGACCGCCAAGGGTCTGACCCAGGAACAGCTGGCGGAGAAACTATTCGTCACCCGCCAGACTGTCTCCGCCTGGGAGACAGGGAAAGCCCAGCCGGACCTGGAAACACTGGAGCGAATCGCGGCGGCACTGGAGACAGAGGTAACGGAGGTCATCTACGGAACACCCCAGGTGTCAAACCTGAGGCAGGTAAAACGGCGCTGGGCCATGATCGGCGGAGGACTGATCCTCCTGCTGACCGTCATCTATTTTCTGCTGGTGAATTCCGGTGTAATCGGCACCTGGAAGTACGGCCTGCGGTATCAGTTCTGGAATCAGAATTACCGAGTCTCCACAGAGGTGTTGCCAAGCTCTTACAGCGTCGAACTGGATCTGTGCGACTTGCCCTCCAACGTAGGGCGGGTCCTGTATGAGGATGCGTCCGGATGCCGTATCACGGTGCATGACGTGGAGCAAGACGGTCAAGACTACCGGGTGGTTTTTCAGGCCGAAGGGGTCTGCTCCCCTGCCGGCAGTCAGTTGGTCTCCGGCTGCTACGATCAGCGCCGGGACAAACACGCTTCCGCAGTGGAGCTCTCCGCCTCGATGTCCACTTCCATTGGCAGCAAGACATACGGCCCTTGCCGTTATTATGTAACGTCCACTTTGATGGGAACAGATACCAACCAGTTCGGGTTCTACGTCTTCCCCCTGGAGTTTTACCAGTCCGGAGAGCTGGCGGTTTCGGAAGAACTGGCTACTCAGGATGGACTTGTCACCGTAACCGTCTCCGGCCTGACGCGGCTAACCACCAGCCGTCTGCCATATATCAGCCCTTTTTGAACTTTTCCGAATTTTTGTTCCGAAAAATATTGACATTCCCCATCTTCACTGATATACTTGATAAGCCGCTTTGAATGGGCAAGAAGTGTCCCTCCGGGACCGCCCCCGACAGCGAGCCCGTAAATGAAGGAGTTGAAACAATCAATGAACGCAATCATCGTGACCGGCGGCAAGCAGTACAAGGTGGCCGAGGGCGACGTGGTCTACATCGAGAAGCTGGACCAGGAAGCTGGCGACACCGTGAAGTTTGACCAGGTTCTGGCCGTCATCGACGGCGAGAAGGCCACCTTCGGCACTCCCGTTGTGGAGGGCGCCTGCGTGGAGGCCACCATCGTCAAGAACGGCAAGGGCAAGAAGATCCGCATCTTCAAGTACAACCCCAAGAAGGGTTACCGGAAGCGTCAGGGCCATCGTCAGCCCTACACCAAGGTTGAGATCAACAAGATCTCCGTCTGAGTATGACCACCGTCACATTCCGCATGGAGGGCGACCGGATTACCGGTTTTGATTCCACCGGCCACAGCGGCTACGCCGAAGCGGGCGCCGACATTGTCTGCGCCGCCATCACCAGTGCCATCCGCCTGGTGGAGGCCACCGTCAACGACGTGCTGGGTCTTGCGGCATCGGTGAAGGTGCGGGAGCAGGACGCATCCATTTCCATGCGTCTGCCCGGCGGACTGGACCCCACCGCTGAAAGCGCCTGTCAGGCGCTGATGACCGGCCTGATGGTCTACTTCGCCCAGCTCCACGACGAATACCCCGACAACATTGAGGTTCTGGAGGAAGAGTGATTCCTCTCCATCTTACAATTCTTCAGAAAGGATGGTCCGTATCATGATTCGTATTGGTCTTCAGTTCTTCGCCCACAAAAAGGGCGGCGGCTCTACCAAGAACGGCCGTGACTCCGAGTCCAAGCGCCTGGGTCCCAAGCGCGCGGATGGTCAGTTTGTCAAGGCCGGCAACATCCTGGTCCGTCAGCGCGGCACCCACATTCACCCCGGCGTGAACGTGGGCATCGGCAGCGACGACACCCTGTTCGCCACCGCGGACGGCGTGCTGCGCTTCGAGCGCCTGGGCAAGGATCGTAAGCAGGCTTCTGTTTACACTGCTGAGTAATGGAAAGAGCCCCGAACGCAATGTTCGGGGCTCTTTTTCCGGTAAGGCGTCCCCATCCGGGAACACGGCATGCGTATTCCGGGATGGGGACACCGCAACGCTGCCATACTATCTACATCTACGGGAGGTACGAGTGCAATGGCAACTTCATTCATCGACAAGGCCCGCATCACCGTCAAGGCCGGCAACGGCGGCAACGGTGTGGTGGCCTTTCACCGGGAAAAATATGTAGCCGCCGGCGGCCCGGACGGCGGCGACGGCGGCCGGGGCGGCTCCATCATTTTGCAGGTGGACGACAACATGTCCACCCTGATGGACTTCCGCTACAAGCGCAAATACGTCGCCCCCAACGGTATGGACGGCCAGGGCGGCCGCCGTTCCGGCAAGGACGGCGCAGACCTGGTCATCCGGGTGCCCCGGGGCACTCTGGTCCGGGATGCCGAGACCGGCGAGATCATGCAGGATATGAGCAGCAAGGAACCCTTCGTGCTGTGCAAGGGCGGCCGGGGCGGCTGGGGCAACATGCATTTCGCCACCCCCACCCGGCAGGTCCCCCGCTTTGCCAAGGCCGGATTGCCCGGCGAGAGCCATGACGTGATTCTGGAGCTCAAGCTCCTGGCCGACGTGGGTCTAGTGGGCTTCCCCAACGTGGGCAAGTCCACGCTGCTGTCTGTGGTCTCCAAGGCCCAGCCCAAGATCGCCAACTATCACTTCACCACGCTCTATCCCAACCTGGGCGTGGTGTGGGTGGACGAGGGCGTCAGCTTCGTCATGGCCGATATCCCCGGCATCATTGAGGGTGCCTGCGAGGGCGCCGGCCTGGGCCACGACTTCCTGCGCCACATTGACCGCTGCCGCCTGCTGGTCCACGTGGTGGACGTATCCGGCAGCGAGGGCCGGGACCCCATCGCCGACTTCGACGCCATCAATGAGGAGCTGCGCCAGTACAGCCCGGATCTGGCGCAGCGGCCCCAGATCGTGGCTGCCAACAAGTGCGATATCTGCGAAGATCCCGATGCCATCACCCGGCTGCGGGAGCATGTGGAAGCCCAGGGCTACACCCTGGTCGAGATCTCCGCCGCCGCCCACCAGGGCACCCGGGAGCTGGTGGGGAAAGTGGCGCAGATGCTCTCCGTCCTGCCTCCGGTCACGGTGTACGAGCCGGAGTACGTTCCCCGCCCCGCCGCGGTGGACACCTCCGCTCCCCTGGACATCCAGCGCGCCGACGACGGCACCTGGCTGGTGGAGGGCCCCTGGCTCCAGCGCCTCATGGGCAACATCAACTTCAGCGATTACGAAAGCCGGATGTACTTCGACAAGACCCTGCGGGAGTCCGGTCTGTTCCAGCATCTGGAGGACATGGGCATTCAGGACGGCGACACCGTCTCCATGTACGACTTTGAATTTGAATACCAGCGCTGACAAAAAGACCAGGACGGCCAAAACCGTCCTGGTCCTTTTCAGGAGGACGGATTCAGCCGTCCTCTTTCTTTTTCTGTTCCCGGCGTTTTTTCTGGCTCTCCTGCTGCCAGTCCTCCAGCAGCACTTTGACATTGCTGCGCATCAGCAGCCCCACCGCGTCGATGAGGGCATCCCGGGTCTCCTTATCCAAATCCTTCATGGCCCGCACCATGGCTCCCGCCGATTTGAGTCCGTCCTCCTTCAGATCCGTCAGCGTGGACGCGCCGGAGGCCGTGAGCACCTGAAACAATCCCTCTACAAACCGCTCCCTCTGCTCCGGCGACAGTTCCTTCAGCCAGGTCCGCAGGGCCAGGTCGGTCCGCCGTCCCTGCGGGGTGATCTCCCGCAGGTGCACAAATTCTGTTCCCAGTACCTGCCAGGAAAAGCCATCGTGCTGCATGAGCCCCTGCTCCCGGCTGTCTACCACCACATAGTCCTCCCCGTGCTCCAGCAGCATCCCCACCACAGAGCTCTTGGGAACAATGGTGGTAATCCGGTCCGCCAGGCGGCGGTACTGAGGCAGCACCAGAATGTCGTCGTGAAACCCGGGGCCGTCGTTGGACCACACCGCCTGAATCCGCTTCTGCACGGCAGGCCGGCAGAACACCCCGGACCATACCGCCAGATTCCCGCCCTTGGAATGGCCTCCCAGCCGCAGCTTCCTGCGGGGATACTGACGGGCCACCGTCTCCAAGTACTCCACCGCCAGCTTCTGGGCCGGGATCTGAGAGACATAGGCCATGTGAAAGTCCTCTTTCCACCCGGCCAGGGTGTCATCCGTACCCCGGAAGGAACAGTACACCGCTCCGTCCCCGGTCTCCACCGTCAGGGCCGCGAATTGCTGGGCATTGTCCGCATCCAGGCGGTCAGCAAAGCACCCCAGGCGCATGCTCCGGAACCGGGGCAGCCGCGCCATCTTGCGCACCATATCCGGAATCTCATCGGGTACCAGCACTCCCATATCGATCTTTTCTCCTGCCGGAAACCGCTCCAGATACCGCTCCGCCGCCTCCTCCAGCACGACCGCCGGTCCTTCTCCAGGCCCCGGCACAATCCCGTTGAAATCCACAAAGGCCAGCTCCGCCAAAATCAGATTGTCCACTTCATTGAAAGGAGACTGCTTCAGCGTCAGATCCCCCCGCCAGTCCAGATAATCCAGTAAGTTTGCCATGGTCTTTCTCCTGCGCCGCCAGGTCTTTTCCGCTCTGACGGGCTCCTCCTTTCCCTGTGTATCTTATTCCGTGCCCATTATAAAATACATCTGGCTTTGTTACAAGTGGTCTATCCCCGCCGGACACCTCATAGGATGGGACATCACAACCGAGAGGTGGACGACATGACAACTCAGTTCCGCAACGATGTTCTGCTGGAAGGCATTCCCTCCTCCCAGCCGGAATGGTCTCACGAAAATCACGGCACCCAATTCTACCGCTTTTTCTTACAGGTTCCCCGCCTCTCCGGCACGCCGGACACCTTGCCGGTACTGCTGCCGGAAGCCCTTCTCCCTCAGGTTCAAAATCAGGCGCTGCGGGTTCAGGGCCAGCTGCGCTCGTTCAATAACCGCAGCGGTGTGGGCAGCCGCCTGGTGCTGACGGTTTACGCGCAAACACTCGCTCCAGGGACCGGGGAACTGTGCAACCACATTGCCCTCTCCGGCTCCTTGTGCAAGGCTCCCATTTTTCGCCGCACGCCTCTGGGCCGAAGCATCTGCGATGTGATGCTGGCCGTTCCCCGCCGCTACGGCCGGGCGGATTATCTGCCCGTTATTGCCTGGGGCCAGCTGGCCGCCCAGGTCAGCCGCCTGCGGGTCGGCGATCCGCTGTCCCTGGAGGGACGGATTCAGAGCCGGATCTACCAGAAAGTCACCGATGCCGGCACCCAGGAGCGCACCGCCTACGAGGTGTCCGTCATGCGCCTGGCCGCCTGTTCCGACGCCGCCGGAGCCTGACACCGCTCACCTTGGTACATAGGGTCCCGGTACCATTTTCCTCCGCCGGGGACGCAGAACGCTCCTCCATCCCCAGCAGCACAGCGCGCGGACGCCCAAACGGACGTCCGCGCGCTGTTTTGCCTCTGTGCGGGCAGATTACTTTCCGGGAAACCCGAAGGTCTCCCGGGTGTCGAAAAGGTATTCCACAAAGCTCTTGGGATACGGAATGAAAGCCCCGCTCTCCACCAGGGCAAGCACTTCCTCCCGAGTGGCCCAGCGGACCGCCCGGACCTCCTCCTTCTGGAGCGTCAGCTCCCCCAGGTCCAGGTCCCGGACCGCGATGTAAAAATCATCAAAACCGGCGGGAAAGTTCACCGTCACAAAGGGCCGGCTTCCCGCAAGGTCCAGGGGATATCCCAATTCCTCCCGGAACTCCCGCTCCGCGGCCTGACGGCTGGTCTCCCCGGCATCCACCCCGCCGCCGATGGACACATCCCACCGGTCCGGCCAGAGAATCTTCTCCGGCGTCCGCTGTTGGATCAGCAGACGACCCTGGTGGTCGAATACGCACACGTGGACCACCACCCGGTACTCTCCGGGTCCCTTTTTCCCGTAGCGCTCCGCCGTGCGGCCCAGAGGCACGCGGTTTTCATCGTACAGATCTACCAGTTCCATGGTTCCTCCTCACTGACGGCGGGCGGTGGCGTAGTCGTCCCCCCGCCGGTAAAAGGGACACGCATCATTGGCAGAGCGCAAAAAACGCTCCATTTCGTCTTCATCCAGATCCATGGTACAGTACCACACGTCCATCTCATCGTCATAATCGTAGTGGACGCACTCTTCACAGTTGGAAGCCATGCCATCACCTCAAAAGGCAGTATACCACATCCCCGCCATCCTTCCAAGTCCCCTTTCGCCGCCCCGCAGGACCGGGAATTTTTCCCTCTTTTCCCCTTTTTGCGGCAAAGTTTCTTGACGCCAAGGCAAAGTCCTCGTACAATAGGACCCAAATGCGGGCGCTCCCCCGGCCCACGCAAGAGGAAGGATTTGAAGTCACCTTATGAAAACACCATTTGTCACCCGGGATCAGCTGGAGGCCATTGCCGCCCAGTACCCCACTCCGTTCCATATCTACGATGAAGCAGGCATCCGGGAAAACGCCCGCCGCCTGCGGCAGGCCTTCTCCTGGAATCCCGGCTACCGGGAGTACTTCGCCGTCAAGGCCACCCCCACCCCGGCCATTTTGAAGCTTCTCAAGGAGGAGGGCTGCGGCTGCGACTGCTCCTCCCTGGCGGAGCTGACCATGGCCCAGCGCTGCGGCGTCACCGGCGAGAACATTATGTTCTCCTCCAACAACACGCCCGCCGAGGAATTCCAGCTGGCCCATCAGCTGGGCGCCATCATCAACCTGGACGACCTGACCCTGGTGGACTATCTGGCCCAGTCCATCGGCACGGTGCCCGAGACCGTCTGCTGCCGCTACAATCCCGGCGGTGTGTTCACCCTGGCTCAGACCCGGGAGGGCTTCCAGGTCATGGACAACCCCGGCGACGCCAAATACGGCATGACCCGCCCCCAGATTGCCCAGGCCTTCACCCGCCTGGCGGAGCTGGGTGCCAAGCACTTCGGCATCCACGCCTTCCTGGCCTCCAACACTCTGTCCAACGACTACTACCCCGCCCTGGCCCGGATTTTGTTCCAGCTGGCGGTGGAGCTTCACGCTGAAACCGGCGTCCACATCAGCTTCATCAACCTCTCCGGTGGCATCGGCGTGCCCTACCGCCCCGACCAGAGCGCCAACGACATTGCCGTCATCGGCGAGGGCGTGCGCCGGGCTTATGAGGAGATCCTGGTCCCCGCCGGGATGGACGATGTGGCCCTCTACACCGAGCTGGGCCGCTTCATGCTGGCCCCCTACGGCCATCTGGTCACCCGGGTCACCCACGAAAAGCACATCTACAAGGAGTATATCGGCGTGGATGCCTGCGCCTGCAACCTGATGCGCCCGGCTATGTACGGCGCCTACCATCACATTACCGTCATGGGCAAGGAAAACGCTCCCTGTGACCACAAATACGACGTGGTGGGCGGCCTGTGCGAAAACAACGACAAGTTCGCCGTGGACCGGATGCTGCCCAAGATCGACATCGGCGATCTGCTGGTGATCCACGATACCGGCGCCCACGGTCACGCCATGGGCTACAACTACAACGGCAAGCTCCGCTCCGCCGAGCTGCTGCTCAAGACCGACGGCTCCGTGGAACTGATCCGCCGGGCGGAGACCCTGGAGGACTACTTCGCCACCGTGGTGTGGTAAGCCTCTTTTGCCCCTCCGCGCTTCAAGACTCCAACAGCGCCGGAGCCAGACGCTTCCCGGCGTTTGGGGAACGCTCATCCCAAAGAAAAACACCGTGCGGCAGGCCTAAGGCCAACCGCACGGTGTTTCTTTGCAATCGCGGACTGCTGCCAGGTCGCCCCGGCGTTCCTTTCGAAACAGCGGAACTCCGGAGCAGAAGTCACCGGGTGGGAATGATCTCAATCCAGTAACCGTCGGGGTCCGTGATGAAGTAAATCCCCATCTCCGGATTTTCAAAGCAGATGCACCCCATCTGGGCATGGCGCTGGTGGGCCGCCTCATAATCGTCCGCCCGCAGGGCCAGGTGGAACTCGCACTCTCCCAGGTCGTACTTCTGGGGATGGTCCCGCAGCCAGGTCAGCTCCAGGCGGAAGTCCGTCTTGCCGTCTCCCAGATAGACAATGGTGAACCGGCCGTCCGGAGCATCCTTCCGGCCCACCGGCTCCAGGTCCAGGGCATCCTTGTAGAATTGCAGGGACTTGTCCAGATCCGCCACATTGAAATTAAAATGATTGAATGTCAGCATTGTACTCACCTCACTGCCGAGTATAGCATGCTCTCCCGGTCCCGGCAAGGTGCTTTTGCCGCCGTACCCCCCGTCTTTTGCTGACATTCACAATTTGTCAGAAAAAGTCTGTACACTTTTTTGGCTCTTTTCCATTTGACGCCGACGGGCGGCCATGGTACACTTTGAGAAGTTAGAATATGCTAACTTTTGAAGGAGGAATTCCCATGACATTGGACAAACTTCCGCTGGGCCAGGACGCCGTCATCACCGCTGTGGGCGGTGAGGGCGCTCTGCGCTGCCGGCTATTGGATATGGGCCTGATTCCCAAGACCACGGTACGGGTGGAGAAGGTGGCCCCTCTGGGAGATCCCATTGAGCTGCGGGTCCGGGGCTACGCCCTGTCCCTGCGCAAGGAGGATGCCCGAAACATCGAAGTGGAGGTGCGGGCAAAATGATCTTCGCTCTGGCCGGCAACCAAAACTGCGGCAAAACCACTTTATTCAATCAGCTCACCGGCTCCAACCAGCACGTGGGCAACTTCCCCGGCGTCACCGTGGATAGATCGGAAGAGCACACGTCTGAACTCCAGTCACATTCCTTTATCTC
>CABUDN010000043.1 GCA_902490355.1 uncultured Oscillibacter sp. | reverse complement strand
TACAGCTTCACGGATCAATTTCACGGCTGGGACATCCTGGACAAGAGCGGCTGCCCCAAGGCGGAGGCCGTGTACTGGGAGCTGAGTCAAACGGAGGAGCTGGTGGAGGAGCCGATCTACTGGGAGGCGGAGACCAAGGTCCACGAGTTGGCCTCCCGGATGTACTATGTCCGGGAGTACGGAGACCTGGAAGGTGACTTCCTGGCGGCAGCCATTACGACCTATTACGGGATGCGAACCGAGGGACTGGGCCGACAGATGACGGAGGAAGTACGGGGAGAATTTGCTTCCCGGGGCGGCTGGGAACCGCTTGTGCAGCACACCGCTGACGGACTGGACGAGTTCTGGTGGAGCCGGGAAATCGAACCGGAAACCGGCTTTGCAGACGTAGTCGGGGGGCTGCAGTATGTGGTGGCCCGGAAGGGCAGCCGGGTAATCGCGGTGGAGTACCGGGGGCGGACAGACCTGCGGACCCAGACGGATTATCTTGCGGAATTGCTGGAACCGTAAGCAAGCCGGAGCGGGATTATGCATAAGCTTTCCCGAGAGGGGGGACGGCAGTGGACGCGCTGGAGCAGAGTGCCGCAGTGCAGGCTTTGGCTCTGGTGCTGGCTGAGAACTTGTCCCGGGAAGATCTGGCCCGGGCGTCTTTGCTGCTGACGCAGCTGGGAACCACGCTGGCCACCATTGCCGCTTTGCAGGATCTGGAATCCGAGGAATCGGAGTAAAATGGGCCGCTCCACGCAGCGTTTGTTGCGTGGAGCGGCCTTGTGTGGGATACTGAGGGCGGAGGTGATGACCATGGACCGGGAAAAGACCGGAGCTCTCATTGCAAGCGCCCGCAAGGAACGGGGGCTGACGCAAAAGGAGCTGGCGGCGCAGCTCCATGTCTCGGATCGGGCGGTGAGCAAATGGGAGCGCGGCGCCGGATTTCCGGATGTCTCCTTGTTGGAGCCTCTGGCGGATGCCCTGGGCGTACAGGTGCTGGACCTGCTGCGGGGAGAGGAGGCGGAGGCGCCGGAGCCGGAGATGACGGTACGCCGGGCCATTGTCCTGCTGGTTCGTCAGACCCGGGAGAAAACCCGGCGGCGCTGGGGGCAGATTTTGGGCGGCCTGTTTGCAGCGTTGCTGGTGGGCTTTGTGCTCTTTGCCATATTGGACCGGGCGGGGGTGTTTTTACGGGATGTCTCCCTGACCGTCACGGCGACGGTTTACACGGCCGATGGAGCGCCTGCGGGAGAAACCACCGTGACCATAGACGGCACACGAAAGGTTGTAGGAGAGAAGTCCTTTTTCGGGAAGTTTGCCATTGCCTGTGTGGAGCCTACCTGCCGGGAGGAGGCAATGGCCCACATCCGCTGGGACGCCATGAAAGTAGAGGGCTGGCAGGACATTCTCTATTCCCGGGCAGGGGAGTCTTTGTCCCTGGGTGTGGAACGGATGCTGTATATCACGGAAAATATGCAGTCCTTCGGACTGAAGCTGGAGGACGGGCGGATCATTGCCACCGATCCGGAGTACGTGCCTCTGCTGGCATCGGAGTACTATTATTCCATCCGGCCGGTGTTTGGGATGCACTCATAATTCTATTATCAATCAAGAACCCCCGCGCATCTTACCAAGATGCGCGGGGGTTGCTGCGTTTGGGGGTTAGGACAGCTTTTTGGCCAGACGTTCGGCTACGGCGTCCAGGAATGCCTCACTGCTGACGGCGGTGGCGGCAAAGCCCGGCTCCACGAGACTGACCAAGTCCTTGGTCATGATCCCGGCGTTGAGCGTGTCGAAGCAGGCTTGCTCCAATGCCTCGCCGAAGGCGGTGAGATCCGTCAGACCATCCAGACGGCCCCGCTTTTTCAGAGCGCCGGACCAGGCGAAGATCGTGGCCATGGGATTGGTGGAGGTGGTCTCTCCCTTGAGATAGCGGTAGTAGTGGCGGGTGACGGTGCCGTGGGCGGCCTCGAACTCCGTGGTGCCGTCGGGAGCCACCAGCACGCTGGTCATCATGGCCAGGGAACCGAAGGCGGTGGAGACCATGTCGCTCATGACGTCGCCGTCGTAGTTCTTGCAGGCCCAGATATAGCCGCCCTCGCTGCGGATGACCCGGGCCACGGCGTCATCAATGAGGGTGTAGAAATAGGTCAGGCCCAGGGACTCAAACTGGGACTTGTAGGTTTCTTCGTACTCCTCTTCAAAAATCCGCTTGAAGGCGCCGTCGTAGACCTTGGCGATGGTGTCCTTGGTGGAAAACCACAGGTCCTGCCGGGTGTCAATGGCATACTGGAAGCAGGCACGGGCAAAGGAGCGGATGGAGTCGGCCTTGTTGTGGGCGGCCTGCCAGATGGCAGGACCCTCCACCCGCTGAACCGTGACGGTCTGGGTCTGGCCGCTGTCGCCGGTAAAGGTCAGCGTGGCGGTGCCGGGCTCCTGCGTCTCCAGATCCACGGCCCGGTATACGTCGCCGTAGGCGTGGCGGGCAATGGTGATGGGCTTTTTCCAGTTTTTCACCACGGGTTTGATGGCGTCAATGCAGATGGGGGTGCGGAACACGGTGCCGTCCAGAATGGAGCGGATGGTGCCGTTGGGGCTTTTCCACATCTGTGTCAGCTGGGGGTACTCCTCCATTCTCTGGCGGTTGGGGGTGATGGTGGCGCACTTGACCGCCACGCCCAGACGCCGGGTGGCATTGGCGGCGTCCACGGTCACCTGATCCTCCGTCTCATTGCGGTGAAGCAGGCCCAGATCATAATATTCCGTCTTGAGATCCACGAAGGGGAGAATCAGCTTGTCCTTGATCCAGCCCCACAGCACGCGGGTCATCTCGTCGCCGTCCATCTCCACCAGGGGAGTGGTCATTTGAATTTTTTTCATTGCAAAGCCTCCTGGTCTGTTGGGATTCCGCCGCCCCTCAGGCGCGGTTTGCGTAGTAGTTCATGAGGCAGCCGTCCAGCAGGATCTGCCGTTCGTCCTCCGTCAATCCCCGGACATGAAGCATCAGGGGTTCCACGGTGCCGTCCTTGCGGATGACCTGGGCGGGGAAGTCCTCTTTGCCGGACAGGACGGCTTCCCGCACATCCGGCACGAACACGCAGTCGCCCGGCTCGTAGGGGAAGGGGGTGCCCTCGTCCAGGGTGAAGGGCATCATGCCCCAGTTGATGCAGTTGGAGCGGTAGCGCTTGGTGGCAAACTCATAGCAGATGTTGGCCAAGCCGCCCAATACCTTCTGGCAGGAGGCGGCCTGCTCCCGGGCGGAGCCGTCGCCGGGACGGTTGGCAAACACGCAGGAGCCGAACTGGGTCTCGGCCAGCAGGGTCTGCCCGTCGCCGACGCGGTCCAGTACAGCCTTGAGGGCTTCCGGAACCTCTCCGGCCCGGCGCTGGGCTTCCAGAGCGGCGGCGTCTTTGGCCCGGCCCACATAGGCCGGTTCCCGGCGGGAGAGGGTGAACTCCGCCAGGCGCAGGGGATTGGAGCGGTAGGAGGAGGTCTCGCCGGAGGGGATCAGCTCATCGGTGGTGGTGACGCTGTCATGCAGCACGGCGGCCAGCTGCACCAGCAGGTGGCGGCTCATGGGAGGCATCTGGGGCCAGTCGGTGATATTGGGTCCCAGAATCAGCTCCACAGACGGGTCCGGACGGCCGAAGCCGTTGTATACCCGCCGCTCATAGACGCCCGCGTCAAAGTGATACGGGTGGGAGACGGGGGTATAGTCCACATCGGTGGCGGCAGTGATCCGGCCGCCGGCCCGGGCGGTGGCGGCGATGGACCGGGCGTCCATCAGGCACACGCCGGCAAACTGTCCCTCGGCGGGCTTGGAGCCCTCCCGGTTGGGGAAGTTGCGGGTGGTGTGGCGCAGGCTCAGACCATTGTTGGCCGGAACGTCTCCGGCGCCGAAACAGGGGCCGCAGAAGCTGGGCTTGATGACGGCGCCGCACTCCAGCAGGTCGGTGGTGGCGCCGATGCGGGTCAGCTCCAGGCTGACCGGTACGCTGGTGGGATAGACGTCCAGAGAGAAGTAGCCGTTGCCGCAGCTGCCGCCCCGGAGGATGTCTGCCGCCTCGGTGATGTTGTCGAACAATCCGCCGGCGCATCCGGCGATGACGCCCTGATCGGCCCAGACGCCGCCGTCGTGGATTTTGTCCGTGAGCTTCACATGGGCCTTGGGGAAGCGGGCTTGAGCATCGGCTTCCACCTGGGCCAGAATCTCCGGAGCATTTTCCAGGAACTCGTGGATGGTCCAGGCGTTGGAGGGGTGGAAGGGCAGGGCGATCATGGACTCGGCCTGGTCCAGATCCACCTCGATGTACTTGTCGTACCAGGCGCAGGGGGCGGGATGCAGGGGACGGAAGGCCTCGGAACGGCAGTGGGTACGGTAGAATTCCTCCGTCACTTCATCCGTCTCCCAGATGGAGGAAAGGCAGGTGGTCTCGGTGGTCATGACATCGATGCCGTTGCGGAAGTCGATGGGCAAAGAGGCAATGCCCGGGCCGACGAATTCCAGCACGCAGTTGTTGACAAAGCCGGAGGCAAAGGTGGCCTTCACCAGAGCGATGGCAATGTCGTGGGGACCGATGCCCCGGCGGGGCGTGCCCTTGAGGTAGACCAGCACCACCTTGGGATACGGCACGTCCCAGGTGTTTTTCAACAGCTGCTTGGCCAGCTCCGGACCGCCCTCGCCCACAGCCATGGTGCCCAGAGCACCGTAGCGGGTGTGGGAGTCGGAACCCAGGATCATGCCGCCGCAGGAGGAGAGCTGTTCCCGGGCGTAGGAGTGAATGACCGACTGATTGGCGGGCACATAGATGCCGCCGTATTTCTTGGCGGCGGAGAGGCCGAAGACGTGATCGTCTTCATTGATGGTGCCGCCCACGGCACACAGACTGTTGTGGCAGTTGGTCAGGGCATAGGGAACGGGGAAGGATTTCATGCCCGAGGCCCGGGCCTGCTGAATGATGCCCACGTAGGTGATGTCGTGGGAGACCAGGGCGTCAAACCGGATCTGGAGCTGTTCCGGATCCCCGGAGACGCTGTGGGCCTGAAGGATGTTCCAGGCCATGGTATTTTGGCGGCCCTCCTGGCGGGAGAGCGGGGCGTCGGCACAGGGGACGCCGTTGACGAGGAACACGCCGCTGTCGTGGAGAGTAATCATAATGGACCTCCTGCAATCCCGGCGGTGGCCGGATGGTTCTTGCTCCACAATATAGCACAGATTCCTTCGGATGGAAAGATGTTTTGCAAGTTTTTTTGTCGATCTTGCAAAATTATCCGATTTGACAGGAATATAGCAGAGGTTTACCTGGAATTTTGACAGAAGAGAATAATCTGGGAGCAAAATAAGAAGCGGGGGACAGCCAAGCGGCTGTCCCCCGTTGTTGTTAGATCAGACCCTGGATCAAAATGACCAGAATGATGATGGGCAGGACGAACTGGAAGTAGGGTTTGAAGGCCCGGGACATCTTGAGGCCGGTGCCGGTATTGGCTTCCTCCAGATACTTGTCGAAGCCCCAGCCCCACTTGGTGACGCAGAAGAGCAGATAGACCAAAGAGCCCAGAGGCAGCAGCAGGTTGCTGACCAGGAAGTCCTCGATATCCAGAATCTGGCCGCCGTTGGGGGCATTGGGCAGCACCACGGAGAAGTACCACTCATTATAGCCCAGCACGCAGGGAATGCTGGCCAGCAGGATGAACACGCAGCACACCACCGTGGCCTTTTTCCGGGTCCAGCCGAAGCTGTCGATGCAGCTGGCCATGATGTTTTCAAAGACGGCCAGAACGGTGGTAAAGCTGGCAAAGGTCATGAACAGGAAGAACAGGGCGCCCCAGATCCGGCCGCCGGCCATGTTGACGAACACCCGGGGCAGAGTCACAAAGATCAGGGAGGGGCCGCTGTCGGCGTTGACGCCGAAGGAGAAGCAGGCGGGGAAGATGATCAGGCCGGACATGAAGGCCACGAAGGTGTCCAGGCAGCAGATCCGCACCGCCTCACCGGTGAGGGAGTGGTTGCGGGACATATAGCTGCCGAAGATCTCCATGGCGGCAATGCCTAGGCTCAGGGTAAAGAAGGACTGGTTCATGGCGGCGGTGATCACGTTGCCCAGTCCGACTTCTGCGGCCCGCTGGAAGTCCGGGAGCAGATAGAACTTCACGCCCTCCATGGCGCCGTCCAGAGTCAGGCTGTGGACAGCCAGGACGACGATCAGGGTCAGCAGGGCCAGCATCATCCACTTGCTGATGCGCTCCAGGCCCTTTTGCAGGCCGAAAGAGCAGACCAGGAATCCGGCCAGGACAATGATGACCATGAAGATGGTCATTTCCGTGGGGGTGGCCAGCATGGCGCTGAACACGCCGTCCACGGCCTCGTTGGACATGCCGTTAAAGTCGCCTACGACAAATTTATAGAAGTAGTCCAGCATCCAGCCGGCCACCGTGGTGTAGTACATCATCAAAAGGCAGCAGCCGATGACGCAGAACCAGCCGTGGATGTGCCACTTGCTGTTCTTGGGCTCCAGGGCCTTGTAGCCTTCCACGGCGCTCTTCCGGCTGGCCCGGCCTACCGCCAGCTCCATGGTCAAAACGGGCACGCCCATGATGATGAGGAACAGTACGTAAAAGAGGACGAAAACGCCGCCGCCGTTTGCGCCGGTTACATAGGGAAATTTCCACACGTTTCCGATGCCGATGGCGCATCCGGCGCTCACCAGCAGGAATCCCAGCCGGGATTGAAAGTTTTCTCGTTTCATGAATCCGAACTCCTTCTCATTTCTCCGAAGCTCCAGGACGAAAAAAGAACGGCTTGCGCCGTTCCGGCTCGTTTCGTGCTGAGCTGTTTCTTATGGTAGACGACACGATTTGGAAAGTCAACCGATTTCCGATGGGTTTGCGCACCGATTATTCCATGATATCATAAGAAAAAGTTATGAAGCTGGTAGCGACACGAAGGATAATTGACAAGAGGGGGATCGGCCTATAAAATGAGAAGAAATTCACTCGCTTTCGGGCGGCAAATTACAGATTCGTGGAAAGGACGATACGGCATGGGCGATATTGCACACATCTCCGGCCGGGTGCTGGAGGAGACGGAGAAGATCATCGTAGGCAAACGGGACAAGATCCGGCTGATTATTATGGCCGTGCTGGCGGGAGGCCATGTACTGCTGGACGACCTGCCGGGTGTGGGAAAGACCACCTTGCTCAAGACGCTTTCCATTGCGCTGGGCTGTACATCCAAGCGGGTGCAGTTCGTGCCCGACCTGCTGCCGTCCGATATCTGCGGCATGAAGATCTACAATCAAAAGACCGGAGACTTCCAGGTGGTGGAGGGGCCGGTGATGACGAATCTGCTGCTGGCCGATGAGATCAACCGGGCCATTCCCCGCACGCAGTCGGCCCTGCTGGAGGCCATGGAAGAGCGGCAGGTCACCATTGACGCCGAGACACTGCCTCTGCCCAAGCCGTTTTTGGTGCTGGCCACGGAGAATCCGGTAGAGTCTGAGAGCACGTTCCGTCTGCCGGCAGCGCAGATGGATCGTTTTTTGATCCGTCTGTCCCTGGGCTACCCGGCGGCGGAGGAAGAGACCCGGATGCTGCAGAATCTGGGCGACCGCATTCCCTTTGAGACGGTGGAGACCGTCACCTGTGCCGAAGAGCTGATGAAACTGCAGGATCAGGCGGCCCAGGTGTATGTCTCCGATGCGGTGGCTGCCTACATCGTGGCCCTGGCAGGGGCTACCCGGAGCCATGCGGATCTTTCTATGGGCGCCAGCCCCCGGGGGTCCCGGGGACTGTACCGGGCGGCCAAGGTCTGGGCCGCCATGGAGGGACGGGACTATGTGACGCCGGACGATGTGCAGTACCTGGCGGTTCCCGTGCTCTCTCACCGGCTGCTGCTCACCGGTCAGGCGCGGTTTTCCGGCAAGAGCGCGGAGAGCGTGGTGCGGGAAGTCCTCTCCAGTGTGGAGGTACCGCCCCGGACTGAGGAGATGTTCCGTGGACGATAAGCTGTTTATCGGAGCACGGTCCAGCCTGCTGGTGAGCAATGGAGCGCTGATGCTTTATGCGGTGCTGGCAGTGCTCTCGGCGGTGTTCCATGTCACATCCTTGTGTGCGGTTCTGGCCTTTTTGCTGTTTTTCTGCGGAGTATCCCGCCTGTGGGGAGAGAGTGCGCTGCGCAGTGTGCAGGTAACCTGCCAAAGCGCGCCGGCGGCGCTGTTTCCTCCGGGGGAGGTGACGCTGCGGATGCGGATTCAGAACAACAAGCTGCTGCCGGTGATCTGGATGGAAGTGGTGCAGCTTCTGGAAGAGGATGCGCCGCTGATTCCCGCGGATCCCGGAGAGATCTGCCATGTGCAGGGACGGCAAGCGGCATTGGAGGGCGCCTCCGGGGAGGAGGCGGCTTTCCTTTATAAGAAGTTTACGTTTGTGATGGGCGGAGAGGAAATTGTCTGGGAGAGCCGCTGGAATGCGCAGCACCGGGGAATTTTCCGGCCGGGCCGTCTGCGCCTGCGGGGCGGAGATGGCTTTGGCCTGACCCAGAAAGAACAGCTCACCGGCGGCACCGATGCCTTTGTGGCGGTGTATCCCCGGGTGCAGCCGGTGGCGACGGATTTGTTCCTGCGGGATATGTGGGAGGCCAGCGGTGGGGCCAAGGGCTACCAGGAGGACCCCACAATCATCAAGAGTACCCGGGACTATGCCCTGACGGATTCCTACCGGCGGATCAACTGGCGTGTGACCGCCCGGACGCAGAATACCGTAGTCAACACCTACGAGACGATTTTGCCCAAGTCCGCGCATTTTATTGTGGACGGCGAGAGCTTCAATGGTCCCGTGGTGCTGCGGGAGGAGCTGGAGGACACCCTGAGCATTCTCACCTCCCTGATTTTGGGGCTGGAAGACGCGGGGATCCGCTGCGGCATGTCCCTGCCCAGAAGCCGGACCGATGATCCCCGGGAGATCCTGGGGGCGGAGCGGACCCCGCTGGAGGAAATCCTGACGGCGCTGGCGGGCTACACGCTGCGGCCTTTGGTCAAGCCGGAAGAGAACGGAGCCAAGCCTTACGCACGGCCGGCGGAATTTCAGGAAGGGCAGATTCTCTCCCTGCAGAATGTGGGGCGGTTTTATTACCTGTGCAGCTCCCTGGAACGGGCGCAGTCCTGCAGCCTGGTGACCCGGCTGGATCCGGCGCGGACAGTGCTGCTGCCCTATGCGGCGCCTGCGGCGGACCGGGAGGCGTCGCTGCGGGAATTTCATGTGGTAGGGCTGCAGACCCTCAAAAGGGGGAGTGGAACATGAGTCGGGACGCGTTTTTCCCCGGACTGGTGTCCGTGGTACGGATTGTGATTTTGTGGTGCAGCGCCTTTTGGCTCTTCACCATGACGGAATATCGGGAGATTTACGGCGTGGCCCTGGGCCCGTTTTTGCTCTTTGGCATCGGTTCGTTCCTGATCCTGTGGCTTTTTTTGCAGCAGCCCCGGACACTGCCGGCTCTGATGAGTCTGGGCACCGGAATCGCACTGGTGGGCGGCGGCGTGCTGCTGTGGCGGTATTCCACCCTGCCGGGATTTTTCGGACTGCTCTTTGGTGCTCTGTCGGTGATTACCGTGGTGTACGGCGGTGTGCGGGCGTGTACGGAGCCCCCTGCGGCGGCGGGGAGCATCAGCGCGCTGGAGGGGACCACGCTGTTTGCGCTGGTATTTTTGTGGGTGCAGACGGCTACCGGTATGGATCCCATGTACAGTGCGCCGCTGCTGGCGGCATCTCTGCTGAGTTTTCTGGTGGTGCTCTATCAGAGGCTTTCTTCGGTAGGCGGCGCTTCCGGCCGCGGCCGGGGCAGGGGGCTGCTGGTAGTAGGCGGCGCCCTGGTCGTGATTGCGGTTGCCTTGGTGCTGTTTATGCTGTATGGCGCGGCGCCTCTGGGACAGGGCGCGGTAATGCTGTATTACGGCGTCGTGTACTGCCTGAAGCTGCTGCTGACTCTGTTCAACCGCCTGCTGATGCTGCTGGCAGCTCTGTTTCCCGGACAGGCCGGAGAGATGGAGTTGGACGCTCCGGCGGCCATGGAAATTCCGGAGGAGTACTCAGACGGCAGTGAGCTCAATACCGGTCTGCTGATTGCGCTGGGCATTGCGGGACTGTGCCTGCTGGCGGTGTGCCTCATATACCTGGTATACCGCCTGCGGCGGCTGAAAATCGGCGGAGGACGAACCATTGTGGTGCAGACCCGGGTCAGCCGCCGGAAGCTGTCTCTGCTGGCCTGGCTGAAGCGGATTTGGAGTGCGGTGAAGGAACGGTGGCTGCTGCTGGCGGCTATTGTGACCATGCGGGGCAGCCCGCAGGAGCTGTTTTTGCTTTTGACCCGGGCGGGGCGGCGGCTGGACTGCGGCCGCGAGACCGGAGAGACACCCTGTGCCTTTGTGCGCCGGATGGCCGGCGTGACTGCGGGAGAGAGAACGGAGGAACTTCCGGCGGCGCTGGAGAGCCTGGCCGCAGCCCTGGGTGAATGCCTGTATAGCCGGGAGACGCCGGAGCCCTTTCCCCGGGAAACGGCCCGGATCATCCGGAAAAGCTTTCGCCGGGCTCTGCGGCGGGCCCGGTGGGTGCATCTGCGGGACTGGCTCCGGCAGAGATTCCAGCCCAAGCCTGCGGCGGATTCTGAGGGATAAAGGAGTGGGAACATGGCGGAAATCTTGGTAGTCGTAGATATGCAGAACGATTTTGTCTCAGGCGTCCTGGGGACGCAGGAGGCCTTTGACATTGTGCCCAATGTGGTAGGCCGGGTGGTGGACGCCCTCAACCGGGGAGAGACCGTGCTGTTCACCCGGGACACTCATGAGGCGAATTACCTGAGCACCCAGGAAGGCAAGCACCTGCCGGTACCCCACTGCATCCAGGGGACGGAAGGGTGGGAGATCATTCCCCAGCTGCAGGAGTATGCTGCCCATCCCATCGACAAGCCCACTTTTGGCAGCCAGTCTCTGGGAACGCTGCTGAAAGCCCGGGACGAAGATCTGCGCCGGCAGGGCCAGCCGGGGATCGAGAAGGTCACATTCATTGGCGTGTGCACGGATATCTGCGTGATTTCCAATGCTTTGCTGGCCAAGGCGTTTTTGCCGGAGGCGGAGATCGTGGTGGATGCTGCTTGCTGTGCCGGTGTGACGCCGGAGAGCCACCGCACGGCTCTGCGGGCAATGAAGGCTTGCCAGATCACCGTGGAGCATGAAGGCGAAGCGGATTGAATGAAAACAGGAAAAGCGCCGGGTTCGGAATCATTCCGAACCCGGCGCTTTGTTTCTTGAAACGCCCGGGACCGCCTGTGGAAAAAGGCAGTTCGCCGTTCTCGCGGTTACACGTAAGTCTGCTGCGTGACGTCAAAGACGCCGCGAGTGGTGATCCGCAGGGTGGGAATCACCGGCAGGGCCATGAAGCTCAGGGTCATGAACGGGTCAATGCCGGGATTGACGCCCAGGGCATAGGCGGCATCCTTGGCGGCTTCCAGCTTTTCGTTGACGGTGATGAGAGGCTCGTCGCTCATGATACCGGCAATGGACAGGGGGACTTCCGCTTTGGGCGCGCCGCCGTCCCACACCACGATGCCGCCGCCCAGCTCCACCACGCGGTTGGCCGCGGCGGCCATATCGGCCTCATTGGTGCCGACCACAATGATGTTGTGGGAGTCGTGGGAGACGGAGGTCGCCACAGCGCCGGACTTGAGGCCGTAGCCCTGCAGGAAGCCGATGCCGATATGGCGGGTGTTTTTATGCCGTTCCACCACGGCGATTTTCAGCACATCGTATTCCACATCGATGCGGTCGGAGTAGCCGGCATCCACGGTGGTGATCTCACCGTTGACCATGCCGATGATGCCCCTGGGCCGGTGTTCGGAGAAATGTTCGGCGGTCAGAGTCTCCACGTGGAAGGTGTTCCGGGCCCGCTCGGCCAGATACGGCTCTACTTCGGGGGCCGGGAAGTCCCGCACCACGCCGTGATCCACCAGCAGTTCGCCCCGTTTGTAGACCTGCTCGATGGTGAAGTCCTGGAAATTGTCAATGACCACGAAGTCCGCCAGATATCCCGGCGCGATGGCGCCGCGGTTGTTGAGCAGGAAGTACCGGGCGGCGTTGTGGCAGGCCACTTTCACCGCTATGATGGGATCGGCGCCCAATGCAATGGCTTTTTTGACCATGTAGTCAATGTGGCCCTTTTCCAAGAGGTCACTGGGGTGCTTGTCGTCGCTGCAGAACATGCACCGGTCGGCGTACTTGGCGCACAGCAGCGGTGCCAGGGCTTCCAGATTCTGCGCGGCGGTGCCGTCCCGGATCATGATGAACTGTCCCCGCTCCAGCTTGGCGATGGCGTCGGACAGGTCATGGCATTCGTGGTCGGAATACACGCCGGCAGCGACGTAGGCGTTGAGGTCGTTGCCCACCAGGTCCGGGGCGTGGCCATCGATTTTCTTGTGGTGTGCCTGCGCTGCCACGATCTTTTCCACCGGCTGGTCATCCCCGGCGATGATGCCCACAAAGTTCATCATCTCGGCCAGACCCAGGACCCGGGGGTGATCGTAAAACGAGTCGATGGCCCGGTAGTCCAGTACGGCGCCGGACTCATCCAGAGGCGTGGCGGGGACGCAGGAGGGCAGCATGAACTGCACATCCACCGGCAGACCCTCGGTGGCCTGAAGCATGTACTCGATGCCGTCGGTCCCCATGACGTTGGCGATTTCGTGGGGATCGGTCACCACGGTGGTGGTGCCGTGGGGCAGTACGGCCTTGACAAATTCCTGGGGAGAGACCAGGGCGCTCTCCAGATGGATGTGGGCGTCCAGAAAGCCGGGCAGGATGATCCTGCCGGACATGTCCACCTCACGAATGCCGGAATAACTTCCCATGCCCACAATCAGCCCTTCTGCCACGGCAATGTCGGCATGGCAGAGCTCGTTGGAGAACACATTGACATACGTGGCGTTTTTCAGGACCAGGTCCGCCGGTTCCCGGCCTGCGGCTGCATTGATGATACGCCGCTTTTTCAGCAGCTTCCGATTGATCTTGCCCGCATAGCTCTCAGACATGGGATCATTCCTCCTGTTCTATTTGAGTTTTGCTATTACTTGAAGTTATGAAAGATATAAACCAAAATAATAGTATGATGTTAGGCAAAGTATACGCCAAACCCGGGCGTTTGTCTACCGTTCCAATGAAAATTTTCAAAACTTTCTCCCGGGCGGCGCATCCCTTGCGAAACGGCCGCGGATGGGATATACTATTTAAATCTATGAAATCATTTCCGGGAGGAACATCCATGAAACTGATGGCCATTGACGGCAACAGCATCATCAACCGGGCCTATTACGGCATCCGGCCCCTGACCACCCGGGACGGGCTTTATACCCATGCGGTGTTCGGCTTCCTCACAACGCTTCTGCGTCTGCGGGAGGAGGAATCGCCTGACGCGGTGTGCGTCACCTTTGATGTGCACGCCCCCACCTTCCGCCACACGGCGGACGAGACGTATAAGGCCACCCGAAAGCCCATGCCGGAGGAACTGCGGATGCAGATGCCGGTGCTCAAGGAGGTGCTGGATGCCCTGCGGATTCCCCGTTACGAGCTGGAAGGCTGGGAAGCGGATGACCTGCTGGGTACGATCTCCCGCAAGTGTGAGGCGGCGGACTGGGAGTGCGTGATTGTGACGGGAGACAAGGACTCCCTGCAGCTGATCACGGACCGCACCAAGGTCAAGCTGGTCTCCACCCGGATGGGGCAGACCACCACCAAGGACATGACCCCGGAGTCCTTTCAGGAGCAGTATGGCTTCGCGCCGATTCATATGATCGATCTCAAGGCGCTGATGGGAGATGCCTCCGACAATATTCCCGGCGTGCCGGGCATCGGTGAGAAAACCGCCATGGATCTGGTGCAGAAATACGGCAGCATTGACGCCTTGTATGCCAAAATGCCGGAGGTGGAGGCCAAGCCGGCGGCGCTGAAAAAGCTTCAGGCCGGGGAGGAGAGCGCCCGCCACTCCTACTGGCTGGCCACCATCGCCACCGACGCGCCGCTGGCGTTCCGGCCGGAGGAGAACCGGGTGCAGGAGCCCGGGGAAGCGGCCTATCCGCTGTTTTTGCGCCTGGAGTTTACCAAGCTCATTGAAAAGTTCGGCCTGACGGCGCAGAAGGCTCCGGCAGCGGAGGCGCCTGCCGTTACCGTAACGGTGGAGCAGGTCACCACGCCGGAACAGGCGGACACTTTGCTGGCCTGTTGGCGTAAAGCGGATCATGTCTCGGTGCTGACACTGCCGGATTTGACCGGCGCGGCGGTGGTTTGTGAGACGGGGGAGGGTACCGCGGTTACCGCGGAACTGTTTTTCGACCAGTACCAGGGTGACTGGAATGCTCTGCTGGGGAAGCTGTTTTCCGCCGACATCCGCAAGGTTTCCCATAATGTAAAGGACCTGATGCGCACGCTCTCGGACAACGGCTTGCCTGCGGAGGGCTTTGTGTTCGACACGGCTCTGGCGGCCTACCTGCTGGATGCCACGGCGGGCAGCTACGATCTGCAGCGGCTGTTTGTGTCTTATTATAATGAGGAGCTGCCCAAGCCTCTCTATCTGGAGAAGGACGCGTTTTCCCTGCTGGGGGATTCCGCGGAGGCGGAGGCCAGCCTGGACCGCTATACCGCGGCGGTGGATGCCCTTTATGAGACGCTGGCACCTCAATTGCGGGAGAAAGATCTCTGGGAGCTGTTCGAGACGGCGGAGATGCCCCTTTGTGCGGTACTGGCGGATATGGAGCGCGCCGGATGCCGGGTGGATGCCCGGGCGCTTGCGGCCTTTGGAGAGGCGCTGTCGGCCCGGATTGCCCAGCAGGAGCAGGCCATTTATGAAATGGCCGGGGAGGAATTCAACATCAATTCCCCCAAGCAGCTAGGCGAGATTCTCTTTGGAAAGCTGGGACTGCCCCACGGGAAAAAGACGAAAACCGGCTGGTCCACCAATGCCGATGTGCTGGAAAAGCTCCGCTATGAGGCGCCCATTGTCAGTGCGGTGCTGGAGTACCGCCAGTATGCCAAGCTCAAATCCACCTATGCCGACGGCCTGCTCAAGGCCCTGGACCCCGATGGCCGGGTGCGTACCCGGTTCCAGATGACGGTGACGGCCACCGGCCGGCTGAGCTCCACGGAGCCCAACCTGCAAAATATCCCCACCCGCACGGATTTGGGCAGCGAGATCCGCCGGATGTTTGTCCCGGCGGAGGGCTGCGTCCTGGTGGATGCGGATTATTCCCAGATTGAGCTGCGGCTTCTGGCTCACATTTCCGGAGATCCGGCCATGCAGGCGGCCTTTACCTCGGGACAGGATATCCACTCTGCCACGGCGGCCCAGGTATTCCATGTGGCGCCGGAGGATGTGACCCACGAAATGCGCCGCCGGGCCAAGGCGGTGAACTTCGGCATCGTCTACGGGATTTCCGCCTTTTCCCTCAGTCAGGATATCGGCGTCAGCGTGGCGGAGGCCAAGGCGTATATGGATGCGTACTTTGCCACCTTCCCCGGTGTGCGGCGGTATATGGATGCGGTGGTGGAGCAGGCCCGGGAGACGGGATATGTGGAGACGCTCTTCCACCGGCGGCGGGACCTGCCGGAGCTGTCCTCTTCCAATCGAAACCTGCGGGCCTTTGGAGAGCGGGTGGCGCTGAACATGCCCATTCAGGGAACCGCGGCGGATATTATGAAGCTGGCCATGATTGCGGTATGGAAGGGACTGCGGGAGACGATTCCCGAAGCCCGGCTGGTGCTGCAGGTTCACGATGAGCTGATTGTGGAGTGTCCGGAAGAGCAGGCGGAGGCAGTGGCGCAGCTGCTGACGGAGAAAATGGAACATGTGGTGTCTCTGGCGGTTCCGCTGACCGCGGATGCCCATTGGGGCAAAAACTGGCTGGAGGCCAAGGGCTGAGACAGAAACGGCAGGCCCGGGAGCGGTTTCTCCGGGGCCTGGCGGATGCAAAGCTGCCCGGATCACATAAGAAAGGAAACAACCATGACGGATCAAACGATGCATGTGCGGATCGTTCCCATGACGGCGGACCATCTCGATGAGGTGGCGGAGTTGGAGCGGATCTGCTTTTCGACCCCCTGGTCCCGGAATATGCTGGCGGAAGAGCTGGACAACGCTCTGTCGGCGTTTTTAGTGGCTCTGGACGATGCTGGCCGTGTCGTCGGCTATGCGGGACTTCAGGTGGTGCTGGATGAGGGCTATATTACCAATGTTGCCGTGCGGCCGGAGTGCCGGCGGCAGGGAATTGCCGGAAAGCTGCTGCAGGTGTTTCTGGATTTTGCCCAGGGCAACCAGCTGGCGTTTTTGACGCTGGAGGTTCGGGCGTCTAACTATGACGCCATTGCTCTGTATGGCAGCCGGGGATTCCGCAGCGTTGGCCGGCGGAAGAACTACTATGAGCATCCGAAGGAGGATGCCATCATCATGACAAAGGAGTTTGAACATGGAGCTGAGAATGCCGACACCGGAACAGCTGCGGACGGTGTACGCAGCTGATTTAAAGGAATCCTTTCCGGCATCGGAGCTTAAGCCCCTCCGGGCAATTGAGCAGATGTGGGCGGATGGGCGGTATTACCCCTGGTGTTTATTTGACGGCGACGAGATCGTCGGTACGTGCTTTTTGTGGAGGGGACATCCCGGCTGGGCGCTGCTGGATTATCTGTGCGTCTCGTCCCGGCGCCGCAATGGAGGCATTGGGGCGGTCATTCTGGAGAAGATGCTGGAACGGGAACAGGGCAGCATCATTCTGGGTGAGAGTGAGGCGCCCGTTCACGCGCCGGATCCCGCCATGGCCGAGAGACGGCTGGGCTTTTATGCCCGGAATCATGCCCGAATGGCGGGGTACGATACGGAGATGTTTGGCGCGCACTACAAGACGCTTTATTGGGCGGATGCTCCGGTCAGCGATGAACGCCTGATGGAGGAGCACCGGTTTATTTATCAGAGTCAGTTTTCGCCGGAGCGGTATGCCCGGT
>CABUDN010000042.1 GCA_902490355.1 uncultured Oscillibacter sp. | reverse complement strand
TTTTCGGCAAAGACAGACTCCGGGCACCGTGATGTTATCTCCGGCAGGTGTAGGCAAACCAGCCGTCGGCGCTCTGGGTTTCCAGCACGGTCCAGCCTGCCGCTTCCAGGGCGCTGCGGACCTCTTCGGCCCGGTCATCGATGATGCCGGAGCACAAAAAGGTGCCGCCGGGACGGAGCATGGCGGGAACCAGAGGAGCTAGGGCGATGATGACATCCGCCACGATGTTGGCCACCACGATGTCGTAGCCGCCTTCCAGCTCCCGGCGCAAAGACCCGTCGGAGAGCACGTCGCCCACCCGCACGGTGTAGCGGTCCTTGCCGATGCCGTTGAGGGCGGCGTTTTCGTAGGCCACATCCAGGCATTTGTCGTCGATGTCCACCGCCAGGGCCTGGGAGGCGCCCAGCCGCAGGGCGGCGATGGAGAGGATGCCGCTGCCGCAGCCCAGGTCCAGCACCCGGTCGCCCTGGGCCACGGTTTTTTCCAGGGCGGTCAGACACAGCCGGGTGGTGGCATGGCTGCCGGTGCCGAAGGTCAGGCCCGGGTCCAGAATCAGAGGAACCCGCTGGCCGGGATCCACCTGCTCCCACTGGGGAATGACCAGCAGGCGCTGGCCGATCTCCATGGGCTTATAGTACTGCTTCCAGTTGTTTTCCCAGTCCTCGTCCCGCAGGTTCTCCAGACTCAGCAGGAGGGTCCCGCAGTCGCTGCGCCGGGCCTTGAGGTCCTCCAGGGCCAGGCGCACCTCGCCCATCTGGGCAAAGCCCGTCTCGTCGGCGGGGAGATAGAACGTCACCCGGGACTTGCCGTGCATGGAGGCCTCCAGGTCTTCGTCCACATAGTCCCAGTATTGCCGGTTGGACTCCAGAAAATCATGGAATTCCGTCTCGTCGTCAATGACCACGCCGTCGATGCCCAGCGCGGAGAGCATGGTCTCCACCGGCTCGAGTCCGGTGTGCGTAGTGTCAATGTGCAGTTCCAGCCAATCCATTGGTTACCTCCCACTGCCCAGGAAAAACAGGGCCACGGTTCCGGGACCGGAGTGATTGCCGATGACCGGTCCGACATAGTTGATGCGAATATCCGTCACGCCCAGCCGGGTGCGGATGGCGTCGGCCACAAATTCCGCATCGGCCAGGCAGTCGCCGTGGCTGATGAAAACAGTCTGATTTGCAGGGTCCACGGCGGTTTGGGCCATGTGGTCCACCAGAGCCAGCAAGGAGGCCTTGCGCCCCCGGGTTTTGGACACGGGAATCAGCCGCCCGGCATCGTCCACGTGGAGCACCGGCTTGATGGAGAGCATGGTGCCGAAGAGGGCGGCGGTGGCGCTGACCCGGCCGCCCCGCTTGAGGTGGTTCAGGTCGTCCACGGTGAACCAGTGGCAGACCTTGCCCCGGGTGGCTTCGGCGTAGGCGGTCAGCTCCTCCAGGGAGGCGCCCCGGCGCTTTTCCTGCGCGCACAGGTATACCAGCAGGCCCTGGCCCAGAGAGGCGCAGAGGGTATCCACCACCCGCACGGTGCCCTCCGGCACCTCCTCGGAGAGCGTCTGGGCGGCGATGCAGGCGGATTGATACGTGGTGGACAGGGCGGAGGAGAAGCACAGGCACAAAATGTCCCGGCCCCCGGCGAGAATGGGCCGCATGACCGCCTCGAAATCTCCCACGCTGACGGCGGAGGTGGTAGCGGCCTCCCCGGCACGGATGCGGCGGTAAAAGTCCGGGAAGGAAAGCTCCCGGCCGTCCAGCCAGTTGCGGTAGGTTTTGCCGCCCATCTGCAGACTCAGAGGCACGACCTCAAGCTCCAGCTCTTGGGCCAGATCTGCGGACAGGTCGCAGCAGCTGTCGGTGATGATGACATAGTCCCGCATAAATCAATCGCGCTCCTTTTCTTTTTTGCTCCGATGGGCCGGTTCGCCGGCCCGCTCCTCCCGCAGCAAGGAGACATAACGGCTGCTGGCAAGACCGGCGGCATAGCTGATGAGAGCGAAGTGAATGGCGGCGTCGGCCAGCGTGTCGCCTTCCGGACGGGCCTCCATCTCCTGGGCCATGGCCTGCAGGGCGCTGTTCAGGCTTTCGCAGAAGGCGGTGTATCCGTCCTCCACGGTGCGCTCTCCCCGCAGTTCCTCCCGGATCAGCAGATCCATGTCCCGGGTGGACATCACCCGCTTGAGCACGCAAATGGCCGTCAGGTAGGCCAGATGCTCCCGGTTGTACTTCTTGCCCTCGGCCCGTGGAACCAGGCCGCTTTTGGTGTAGTTGTTGACCATGGAGGCGGTCAGGGCATCTTCCTCGTCAAAGCGCAGGACCTGGCGGTCCATGTAGGAGAGCACCTGGTCCATATACAGCGCAAAGTCCGGCAGCTGGTCCCAGGCCACAGGGCGCTGGGTGCGCATCCGGTCCAGCAGCGCGGTCAGATCGTTCATTGACACATCCCTCCCTTTCTGGAAATGAATATCCGATCTAAAGGAAGTGTAACACCGTCATGTGATTTTGTAAACCACGTTTTGCGGGGACAGGAATGATACAGGGGACTTATTTTCCCACGCAGAAACGGGAGAAGATGCCGGAGACGATCTCCTCCCGGGCGGTGCGGCCGGTGAGTTCGCCCAGAGCGTCCAGGGCCTCCTCGGCGTCGGTGAGGATGGCGTCCGGTGTGAATCCGGACCGCAGGGCCTCCCGGGCCCGTTCCACGGCGGCCAGGGCCCGGCGGGCGGCGTCCTCCTGGCGCTGATTGGTGAGAATGGAGCCGTCGGGCACGCTGCCCTGGGGGAAGAGCGCGGCAATCGTGTCCTCCAGCACCCGCAGGCCTTCTCCGGTGACGGCGGAGAGATACACGGCACCGGCCGGATCTCCGCCGGTACCCGGCACCTCGACATGAGAGGGCGGCTTGTACAGGTCCAGCTTGGAAAAGACCACAACAAAGGGTTTTCCGGAGGCCCGGGCAAGGCGGAGGGTCTCATCGTGCTCCAGTGTTGGGATGGCGGAGATATCAACGACCACCAGCACCAAATCGGCTTGTGCAACCGCCCTGCGGCTGCGCTCCACGCCCAGCTGCTCCACGGTGTCGTCGGTCTCCCGGATGCCGGCGGTGTCGATCAGGCGCAGTTCCACGCCGCCGCAGAGGACGGACTCCTCCACGGTGTCCCGGGTGGTGCCGGGAATGTCGGTGACGATGGCCCGCTCATATCCGGCCAGAGCGTTGAGCAGGGAGGACTTTCCGGCGTTGGGGCGGCCGATGATGGCGGTGCGGACGCCGGATTTGAGGACCCGGCCCCGGCGGCAGGTGGCCAAAAGCCGCTCCAATGTCTGAGCGGAGGTGGTCAGAGCCGCCTCCACTTCCTCGGGGTGAATGTCGGGGATGTCCTCATCGGGGTAGTCCACCACGGCATAGAACCGGGTGGTCACATCCAGCAGGGCGTCCGTAACCGTCTGGAAATCCCGGCGCAGGCTGCCGGAGAGCTGCGCGGCGGCATTGCGGGCGGCGGCGGCCGTCCGGGCGTCGATGAGATCCACCACGGCCTCCGCCTCGGTGAGATCCATCCGCCCGTTGAGGAAGGCCCGGCGGGTGAATTCCCCGGGACCGGCCTGCCGGGCTCCGGCGGCAAAGAGGGCGTGGAGCAGCTCCTGGAGCACCACGGGAGAGCCGTGGCAGTGGAACTCGGCACTGTCCTCGCCGGTGTAGCTGTGGGGGCCCGGGAAGCGGACGGCCAGGCCCCGGTCGATGACCCGGCCCTGGGCGTCGAGCATCTGGCCGTAGACCATGGTCCGGGGCGTCTGGTCGGAGAAGGGGCGTCCGCTCACGGGGCGGAATACGGTGTCGCAAAGGGAAAAGCAGTCCGCGCCGGACACCCGGACGATGCCGATGGCGGTGGGAGATGTTCCGCCGGCGGCGATGGCGGCGATGATATCCAAGCAATCAACTCCTTTTGTGGAAAAACAGAGGGTGCCTCCGGCACGGCAAAACCGGGAGATGCCGGGCGCGGGGCAGCGTCCGGGCCGGACCGGAGAGGGGGAAGGGAACATGAGAAAAGCGGGGCGGGCGTTGTGCCCGCCCCGCGCAAACAGCTGGGGAAGAACTTACTTGATGCGCTCGCCGGCGGCTTCCTTGGCCTTGATTTCCTTGACGGCATCCTTGTGGCTCAGGTTCACGCGGCCCTTTTCGTCGATGTCGGTGACCTTGACCCACATCATGTCGCCGATCTTGCAGGCGTCTTCCACCTTTTCGATGCGGTGGTCGGCCAGCTTGGAGATGTGGACCAGGCCGTCCTTGCCGGGAGCCAGCTCCACGAAGGCGCCGAAGGTCATCAGGCGCACCACGCGGCCGTAGTACAGGGCGCCCACCTCGGGCACAAAGACGATGTCGTCAATGCACTTCTTGGCGGCGTCGCAGGAAGCGGCGTCCACGCCGGCAATGAAGATGGAGCCGTCGTCGTTGATGTCGATCTTGGCGCCGGTGTCGGCCACGATCTTCTGGATGACCTTGCCGCCGGAACCGATGACCTCCCGGATTCTGGAGGGATCGATGTGCATGGTGAGCATCTTGGGGGCGTACTTGCTGACTTCCTTGCGGGGCTCGGAGATTGCCGGCAGCATGATCTGGTCCAGGATCTCGCACCGGGCATCATAGGTGATGTCCAGGGCGTTTTTGATGATCTCCATGGTCAGGCCGTCGTTCTTCAGGTCCATCTGGATGGCGGTGATGCCCTTCTTGGTGCCGGCCACCTTGAAGTCCATCTCGCCGTGGAAGTCCTCCACGCCCTGGATGTCGATGAAGGTGGTGAAGGAGCCGTCGTCATCCTGAATGAGGCCGCAGGAGATGCCGGCCACAGGAGCCTTGATGGGCACGCCGGCATCCATCAGAGCCAGGGTGGAGCCGCAGACGCTGCCCTGGGAGGTGGAGCCGTTGGAGGAGACCACTTCGCTGACCACGCGGATGGCGTAGGGGAATTCCTCCACGGAGGGGATCACGGGCAGCAGGGCACGCTCGGCCAGAGCGCCGTGACCGATTTCCCGGCGGCCGGGGCTGCGGGCGGGCTTGGCCTCGCCCACGGAGTAGCCGGGGAAGTTGTAGTGGTGCATATACCGCTTCTCGGTCTCTTCCCAGATGGTGTCCAGCTTCTGGTTGGCGGAGAGGGTATCCAGGGTGGCAACGGAGAGCACCTGGGTCTGGCCGCGGGTGAAGAGGCCGGAACCGTGGGCCCGGGGCAGAACGCCCACTTCGGCGGCCAGGGGACGGATCTCGTTCTTGGCGCGGCCGTCCACGCGGTGGCCTTCCAGCAGCCAGGCCTTGACGATCTTCTTCTGGAACTTGTAGGTGATTTCCTCGAGATACTTGTCCATCTCGGGATACTGCTCGAGATACTGCTCGTGCCACTTTTCGATCATGGCGTTCCAGCGGGCCTCGCGGACGTTCTTGTCGTCGGTGTCCATGGCGGCCTTGGCCTCGTCCATGTAGTTGGCCACGATGCTGTCAAACAGCTCCTGGTTGAAATCGGCGTGGGGATACTCGAACTTGGGCTTGCCCACCTCGGCAACCATCTGGTTGATGAGGGCGATCTGCTTCTGGTTTTCCTCGTGAGCCAGCTGGATGGCACGGAACATGGTGTCGTTGTCCACCTCGTTGGCGCCGGCCTCGATCATGACCACCTTCTTGCCGGTGGAGACCACGGTGACGTCCAGGTCGGAGACCTTACGCTGCTCGCTGTTGGGGTTGAGCACCAGCTCACCGTTCACCAGACCCACCTTCAGGGCGCCCACGGGGCCGTTCCAGGGAATGTCGGAAATGGCCAGGGCGGCGGAGGTGCCGATCAGGGCAGCCACCTCGGGAGAGCAGTCGTGATCCACGCTCATGACGGTGGCCATGATGGACACGTCATTGCGGAAGTCGTAGGGGAACAGGGGGCGGATGGGCCGGTCGATGACGCGGCTGGTGAGGATGCCCTTCTCACCGGGACGGCCTTCCCGGCGGTTGAAGGAGCCGGGGATGCGGCCCACGGCGTAGAGCTTCTCCTCGAAGTCCACGCTCAGGGGGAAGAAGTCGATGCCGTCGCGGGGACGGGGGGCGGCGGTGGCGCACACCAGGACCCGGGTGTCGCCGTAGCCCACCATGACGGCGGCGTTGGCCAGCTCGGCCAGCTTGCCGACCTCCAGGGTCAGGGGACGGCCGGCCAGGTCCATCTCATACTTGTGATAGTTGGGGAATTGTCTTTTCGTAATGATGGTAGACATGGAAACGCTCCTTTTTTATAAAGTGGTCCCACGCGAGCCAAACCGTTAGCACTTGAAAACAGGTCCGGAAGGGTTGTCCCGGGCGCATTTTCAACTGCTAAAGGCTTGAAAGGCTCTTGTGGATGCAGGGTGAAAAATGTGAAAGAAGGGTGGTGTAGAAACAGCTCTGCACCACCCTATTTCCCGTCTTACTTGCGGATACCCAGCTTGGCGATCAGGGCACGATAACGCTCGATGTCCTTCTTCTGCAGGTAGTCCAGCAGGCTGCGGCGCTTACCGACCATCTTCAAAAGGCCGCGGTTGGAGTGCTTGTCCTGGGGGTTGGCCTGCATGTGGGCGGTGAGCTGGTTGATCCGCTCGGTGAGAATGGCGATCTGGACCTCGGGAGAGCCAGTGTCGTTCTCGTGGGTGCGGTTGGCGTCGATGATAGCAGTTTTCTGTTCTTTGCGCAGCATGGTAAAAGTTCCACCTTTCTGATGATTCCCCGCAGAACTGCGCCTGAGGATCGGTGAATGTCCGTGAAGCGAAGCTCTGGGGATATAAAATAGTATCTGCACGATTGCGTGCGTAAGAACTATATCACAGGAAAACCCGCTTGTAAAGAGAAAAATTGGACGGAATTGGACGGTTTCCACCTCTTGACAAGCGGAAAAGACGGTGTTATCCTATCTGTACTAATACAGTTAGTACAGTATTGCGGCCGCGCACGGGCGGCCAGGAAGGGGAAGGTGAGGATGTGATCAGTTTGAACTACCGGGATTCCCGGCCCATTTACGAGCAGATCAAAGATGGGCTGCGAAAGCTGATCGTCACCGGTGCCATGGCGCCGGATGAGAAGCTGCCGTCGGTCCGGGCACTGGCGACGCAGCTGAGCATCAATCCCAATACTATTCAGCGGGCATACAACGAGCTGGAAGGTGAGGGATACATCTATTCCGTGCCGGGAAAGGGAAGCTTTGCTTCCGGCAATACCGGGGCGGACGAGGCACGGAAGGCGGAATTGCTCTCCCAGGTGCGGGAACTGCTGGCAGAACTGCGGTATCTGGGTGTGAGCAATGCGGAGCTGGCAGCGCTGGTAAAGGAGGAGCAGGCATGATTGAAGTCAAGGATCTCGTCAAGCGCTTTGACGGGTTTGCCGCGCTGGACGGGGCGACGATTTCGGTTCCGGCAGGCAGTGTATACGGCCTGGTGGGGCCCAACGGTGCGGGCAAGTCCACGCTGATCCGGCATCTGACGGGCATTTACCGGCAGGATACGGGCACGGTGCGCATGGGCGGCGAGGACGTATGGGAAAATACGGATCTCAAGGCCCGGGTCGCGGCGATTCCCGATGATTGGTATTACTTTCTGCAATCCACGGTCCGGGATATGATGCGCTTTTATCGCGGATTTTATCCCCGTTTTTCCATGGAACGCTATGAGGCGCTGAAAGATGTGTTCCGGATTGAGGAAAAGCGCATGATCCGTCGGCTGAGCAAGGGCATGCAGAAGCAGGTGGCGTTCTGGCTGGCGCTTTGCTGCATGCCGGATTATCTGATTCTCGACGAGCCGGTGGACGGTCTGGACCCGGTGATGCGGCGGCAGGTGTGGTCTCTGGTGCTGGGAGATGTGGCCCAGCGGGGGACCACGGTGCTGGTGTCCTCCCACAACCTGCGGGAGCTGGAGGATGTGTGTGACCACGTGGGCATTATGGATCACGGCAAGGTGCTGCTGGAGCGGTCCCTGGCCCAGCTGCAGGATACCACGGTGAAGCTGCAGGTGGTGTTTCGGGAGGACCGGGAGGCACCGCCTCCGGAGATTCCGGTGCTGCATGCATCCCGGATCGGCCGGGTCCATACGCTGATTATGCGGATGAGCGCCCGGGAGGCGGAAGCGCGTCTGGCGGCGTATGATCCGCTGCTGGTGGACGCGGTGCCGCTGACATTGGAGGAAATCTTTATCTATGAGTTGGGAGGGGTGGACTATGCAGTCAAGGACATCGTTCTTTAACGGGACGCTGCTGCGCAAGAACCTGACGCGGTTTTGGCCGCTTTGGGGCATGGCGTCCTTTGTTGGGGCTCTGTTCCCCCTGGCGCTGGTGATGGAGCTTTTGCGCAACCGGCAGTTTGAACTGACGCAGATCGACCTGGCCGGAGCCTATTACAGCGTGGCCTCCGATGCGGTACCGGTGCTGTCTTTGATCTATGCCGTGCTGTGCGCCATGGCGGTTTGGAACTACTTATACAGTGCCCGCAGCGTGAGCATGATGCACACCATGCCCATCCGGCGGGAAGGCCTTCTGGCCACCGGCTTCTTGTCCGGTATGGCCATGATGCTCATTCCCTACGGCGTGACCGGCGTGCTGTGCGTGCTGGTTTCTCTCGTCACCGGGGCATTTTCCCTGGAGGCCCTGCTGGTGACGGTGCTGGCGGTGTTGGGAGAGAGCTTCTTTTACTTTGCAACGGCCACCTTTGCGGCCTTTCTCACCGGCAACCTCTTTGCCATGCCGGCCATCTACCTGGTGCTGCACTTTCTGGAGGTCATTCTGGACTCCCTGTTTTCCATGCTGGCCCAGGGCTTTTTGACCGGTGTCGCGGGGAGCTATTCCGGAGCACTGGAGTGGCTCTCGCCTACGGTCTATCTGGAGAATACGGTCTGGATTGACCGGGTGGTGGAGGAGCGCCTGATCAATCAGGACCCCTATCCCTCTTATTATGACTATGTTACAACGGAAATTCACCTCCGGGGCCTGTGGGTCGTGGGTGTGTATGTTCTGGTGGGCGTGGTGCTGCTGGGGCTGACGTATCTGCTCTACCGGCGGCGGCGCAGTGAGAGCGCCGGCGATGTGGTGGCCGCGCCGTGGCTGCGGCCGGTCTTCCGGGTGGTGGTCACCCTGCTGGCGGCGCTGCCGGGCGGCATGGCGCTGTATGAGATCTTCTGGCGCAGCTTCCAGTACAGTCCTTACTACCAGGCGCTGCCCATGGCGGTGTGCATGTGCGTGGCGGGCCTGATCGGCTGGTATGCCGCGGCCATGCTGCTGGCCAAGTCCCTGCGGGTGTTCCGGGGCAGCTGGAAGGGCGCCGTGGCCGTGGTGGTGTGCTGCGCCGCCGTGTGCGGAGCCATGCATACGGATGTGCTGGGCGTGGCGGCCCGGGTGCCCAACGCAGCGGATGTGACCCGGATTGAGCTGCGGGTCGCCGGCAACAGCTATACGCTCGATGCCGGGGAGGAGGATGCTCTGATCGCACAGGTGGTGGAGCTGCACCGGGCAGTGGTGCAGGATCTGGACTATCTGCGGGAGAAGGAGACCGAACTGTACAACCAGCCGCTCACGCAGGAGGATGAGGAGACATTGGGTGAGGCAACCACCTGGATCTGGCTGGAGTACACGCTTGCCAATGGCCAGCATCTGATGCGCAGCTATGACCTGTTCATCACCCGGGACCGGATGGCCCAGGCGGGGACCTATGACTACCTGCTGGACACCCTGGTCAACGGCGAGGCCATGAAGGCCGTCCGTCTGCATGACGGCGATCCGGACTACACCCTCACCGGCGGATACGTGAGTACGAACCGGGGAGGCAGCTACGATCTGGGCAGCCGGGAGGCGGAGGCCATTGCCGCGGCCGTGCGCCGGGATGCCGCCAACGGCACCTGGGGCACCTACGAATGGTTTGACAGTTCCGACGCCCGCGACTATGCCATCAATATGGAACTGACCTTTGAGTACCAGGAGCAGGACAGCAGCGGAGCGTCCTATACGTCCAACGACTGGATTACCATTCGGGTCCGTCCGGAGATGACGGAGACGGTGGACTGCCTGCTGCGGCTGGGTCTGGTGACGGAAGCGGACCTGGTTACCCGGGCGGAGCTGTATCCCGAGGACTACGCTGAGGAGGAAACCGTCGCCCTGAGCACGCCGCAGAGCGGAATCGTTGTGGCGGAAGAGAACACCACGGTGGCGGTGAGCGGATGACGGAGACAGAACAAAGACATTCCGCTGTCCGGCGGCGTCGGGTCCGCCGGGTCCGCCGGAGCGGGAACCTGATGGCGGCTGCCGTGCTGATTGCGGCGGCCGCCCTGGCGGGGAGCGGATTGTGGATCTGGCAGGCGCTGCGGGGACCGGACGGAGAAGGCGTGGCGGTGCCGGACTATGTGGAACAAGACCTGCTGCCGGTGAATCAGTGGTCCCGTCCGGGAACGACGCTGGAGCGGATTGACGGCGTGGTGATTCACTATGTGGGCAATCCCGACACCACCGCCCAGGCCAACCGCAACTACTTTGCCTCCCTGGCCTCGGGGGAAGAGGGAATCTATGCCTCCAGCCACTTCATTGTGGGGCTGGAGGGCGAGGTGATCCAGTGCGTGCCCCTGACCGAAATCGCCTACGCCTCCAACGAGCGCAACGAGGATACCGTGGCCATTGAGGTCTGCCATCCGGATGAGACGGGGGAGTTTTCCGACGTGACCTATGACCGTGTGGTGGAGCTGACGGCGTGGCTGTGTGAGGAGTTTCACCTGGACCCGCAGACGGATGTGATCCGGCATTATGATGTGTCGGGAAAGCGGTGTCCGCTGTATTATGTGGAAAACCCGGAGGCCTGGACGGCGTTTTTGGCCGATGTGACGGCCCAGCTGGAGAAATAAGCGGCCCGATTTCGGAAGTTTTCAAAAATTTTTCAAAAAATGTGAAACAAAATTTGCCTGAGGATCGTCTTAGAGGTAGAACAAGAAAATTCCAAGTGCACTGTGTGCTGCCGGGAGAGGAGTGTTCCAAATGGAGCAGAAAAATCTTGCTGAGAATCTGTGGCGCGTGTGGGTGGACACCCGGCGGCGCATTGTCTCCTTCCATGAGGAAGAGGGCTGCCAGCTGCTGGAGTTCCGCAACCGGGAGCTGTTTTTGAGCTGTGTGGATCAATACACAGGCATGCAGTACCGCTATCAGTAATCTCTGCGGCCGGCCCTGCGGGGCCGGCCGGATTTTTTCCCGGGAAAAGGGCCCGTTCCCGGTTGACAAACGGGCAAAACGTGATATGATAATGCGGTAATTGAACAGTTTGGCGTAGAAAAGGAAGAGTATCTCTCCGAACACCGTGAAGAGAGCCGCCGCTTGGTGCGAGGCGGCCGGAGACGGAGGGGGAAAATCACCTTGGAGCCTCCCGCTGAACCCCCGGTCCCCGCAGGACTGGCGGCTGAGTAAGCGCGGACGTGTGACGGGCGTTAACCGTCGGCCCGTGACAGCGGGCGGTGAGGGGCCGGATCCCGTGAGGGAACGGCAGCGAGAGTGGTACCGCAGAGTGTTTGCAAACGCTTTGTCTCTTGAAAAAGAGACAGGGCGTTTTTTTGTTTTAGGAGGGATTGCCGGATGAAGTGTCCCTACTGCGGAAAAGAGATGGAGGATGGAAGCGTCTATTCTCCCCGGGGTTACCTGGCTTGGACACCGGAGCGGGCGCCGCTGAAAAACTTTCAGCGGCCCAAAGGCGCGATCCGGCTCCGCCCAGTCGGGGACCACACTCAACCTGCCCGCTCGCTTGAGGCCCTCTCCAGCCTTCCCCAGTATTCCGGTGCCTTCTGCCGCGGCTGCGGCACGGTGATATTTTTTACAGAGAACAAGGAATAACACTTTATCATAAACGGAGGAAATCGAGATATGGACTACAACAAGACCATCAACCTGCCCAAGACAGACTTCCCCATGCGGGCGGGCCTGCCCAAGCGGGAGCCGGAGATGCTGGCGCGCTGGAAGGACCAGGACGTCTATCATGAGATGCTCAAAAAGAACGAGGGCAAGCCCCTGTTCAACCTCCACGACGGCCCTCCGTTCTCCAACGGCGCGCTGCACATGGGCCATGCCCTGAACAAGGCCATCAAGGACTTCATCACCCGGTCCTATGCCATGCGGGGCTACTACACGCCCTATATCCCCGGCTGGGATAACCACGGTATGCCCATCGAGTCCGCCATCATCAAGCAGAACAAGCTCAACCGCAAGGAGATGAGCGTGCCCGATTTCCGTTCTGCCTGCCAGGAGTTCGCCCAGCACTACATGGATGTGCAGAGCGAGGGCTTCCAGCGCATGGGCGTGCTGGGCGACTGGGCCCATCCCTATGCCACCATGCACCCCGGCTTTGAGGCCGAGGAGGTCAAGGTCTTCGGCGAGATGTTCAAGAAGGGCTATATCTACAAGGGCCTCAAGCCCGTGTACTGGTGCCCCAAGGACGAGACGGCCCTGGCCGAGGCGGAGATTGAGTATCAGGACGATCCCTGCACCACCGTGTATGTGAAGTTCCCCATGCACGACGACTGCGGCAAGCTCTCCCATGTGGACCAGAGCAAGCTCTTCTTCGTGATCTGGACCACCACCATCTGGACCCTGCCCGGCAACCTGGCCATTGCCCTGCATCCCGATGAGTCCTATGCCCTGGTGAAGGCCCCCAACGGCGAGACCTATATCATGGCCGAGGCCCTGACGGACAAGGTCATGAAGATCGGCGGCTTTGAAAGCTATGAGATCGTGGAGACCCATCCCGGCTCCTTCTTCGAGAACATGCTGGCCGATCATCCCTTCCTGCCCAAGACCAGCCGCCTGGTCAATGCCGACTATGTCACCATGGATTCCGGTACCGGCTGCGTCCACACGGCCCCCGGCTTCGGTGCCGACGACTACCAGACCTGCAAGCGCTACGGCATGGACATGGTGGTGCCCGTGGATGACCAGGGCCGCCACACCGACTATGCCGGCAAGTACGCCGGTCTCACCACCGAGGAGTCCAACCCCATCATTCTCAAGGATATGAAGGAGAGCGGCGCCCTCTTTGCCCAGGAGGATATCGTCCACAGCTATCCCCACTGCTGGCGCTGCAAGGGCCCCATCATCTTCCGGGCCACGCCCCAGTGGTTCTGCTCCGTGGAGGCCTTCAAGGATGAGGCCTGCGCCGCCTGCGACGATGTGCGCTGGGTGCCCGGCTGGGGCATTGACCGCATGAAGTCCATGATCCGCGAGCGCAACGACTGGTGTATCTCCCGTCAGCGCAAGTGGGGCCTGCCCATCCCCGTGGTCTACTGCAAGGACTGCGGCAAGCCCATCTGCACCGACGAGACCATCGCCGCCATCTCCGCCCTGTTTGAGAAGGAAGGCTCCAACGCCTGGTTTGCCAAGACTGCCGAGGAGATCCTGCCCGAGGGCTTCACCTGCCCCCACTGCGGCTCCAAGTCCGGCTTTGAGAAGGAAGAGGACACCCTGGACGGCTGGTTCGACTCCGGTTCCACCCACTTCGCCGCCATGAAGCGGGATCAGGGCTTCTGGCCTGCCACCATGTATCTGGAGGGCCTGGATCAGTACCGCGGCTGGTTCCAGTCCTCTCTGCTCACCGCTGTGGGCGCCTTCGGCCAGGGCGCACCCTTCAAGGAGTGCGTCACCCACGGCTGGACCGTGGACGGCGAGGGCAAGGCCATGCACAAGTCCCTGGGCAACGGCATGGATCCCTATGAGATCATGGACAAGTACGGTGCGGACCTGCTGCGTCTGTGGGCTGCCAGCGCCGACTACCACGCCGATATGCGCTGCTCTCACGAGATCTTCAAGCAGCTCTCCCAGAACTACCTCAAGTTCCGCAACACCGCCCGGTACTGCCTGGGCAACCTGGACGGCTTTGACGCCGATCATCTGGTGGCACCGGAGGAGATGGAGGAGCTGGACCGCTGGGCGGTGACCCGGCTCAACGCCCTCATTGAAAAGTGCTTCGACGCGTACAACGACTATGAGTTCAATGCCGTGACCCACGCGGTCAACGACTTCTGCGTGGTGGAGCTGTCCAACTTCTACCTGGATATTATCAAGGACCGGCTCTACTGCGAGGAGACCGACGGCCTCAAGCGCCGCAGCGCCCAGACGGCTCTGTTCCTGATCCTGGACACCATGACCAAGATCATGGCACCCATCCTGGCCTTCACCTGCGACGAGATCTGGCAGTCCATGCCCCACCGGTCCGGGGACGATGTGCGCAACGTGGTGTTCAACGAGATGAACCAGCCCTTCACCACCTATGCCCTGGACGCCGACACCGTGGCTGCCTGGGACGGGCTCATCGCCGTCCGGGATGCCGTCAACGCCGTGCTGGAGACCGCCCGCGCCGAAAAGAAGATCGGCAAGAGCCTGGAGGCCAAGGTCACGATCCCCGCTGCCCGCCTGACCGGCGCCCGGCAGGTGAGCATGGAGGAACTGGCCGACCTGCTGATCGTCTCCCAGGCGGAGGTGAGCGGCGAGGCCGACGAGATCCGGGTGGAGCCCGCCGCGGGCGTCAAGTGCCCCCGCTGCTGGAAGGTCACCGGCCAGGCCGATGCCGAGGGCCTGTGCCCCCGGTGTGCCGCCGTGGTGGCCAAGCTGCCCCAGTTCTGAGATCCGTTTCAACCATCGAAAGCCAGCCGCCGGGAAGAGTGTTTCTTCCCGGCGGCTCTTTTGTTTTGGGGGCGCTCCTGCTGAATGCCATCGGTACCTTTTTTCCGCCAGCCGTTGCAAAGTCTTGAAAAAACCGCTACACTGGGGCTATCTCAAATGGAAAGAGGGCCTGCTCGATGGCAACTGCTGCGGCTGCGCTGCCCCGGACGCGGAATCAGGCGGTGGATCTGGTAAAAACAGTGGCGATTTGCGCCGTGATCGTCACCCATGTGACGGCACCCGCCTTTGGTATGGGGGATGTGGGATCGGCACCGTGGCTGACGGCGCTGTTCTGGGCCAGTGTCTCCCATGCCAGCGTGCCTCTGTTTCTCATGGCCAGCGGCGCCCTCTTGCTGGACCCGGGCCGGGAGCTGACATTGCGCAAGCTCTATACGAAGAATTTCCCCCGGCTGCTGATTGCCCTGCTGTTCTGGGCGGTGTGCTATAAACTGTTTATCATGGTGCTGTTCGGCGGTGTGACGGTTCCCGGGCTGATTCAGGCCGGGAAGGAGCTGGTGCTGTTCCGGCATGAAGAGCACCTGTACTATCTGCACATCATGCTGCTGGTCTATGCGTTTTTGCCACTGACACGGCTGGTTTCCTGCCATGCTCCCCGGCATGTGGCGGCCTATCTTCTGGGCTTGTGGGCCCTGCTGGGAATCGTCTATCCCACAGTCAAGGACTTCTGGCCCTTCACGCTGCTGGTGGGGATTCCCCAGCAGTGGCGGATGAACATGACCTATGCATCCATTGGCTACACGCTGCTGGGCTGGTATCTGTCCTCCGGCAGCAAGGACCGGCGGCGCTGGCCGTGGGCAGGCTGCGCGGCGGCGGGAATTGCCGCGGGATTTATCGGCAGCTGGGCGGCCTCGAATGCCGCAGGGTCTCTGCGTCTGGGCTTCCTGGAGGGGATGGGCGTGCCCATGTGCCTGCTGGCGGTGGGGATCTATCAGCTCTGCGGCCGGGCCCGGCTTCCGGCCTGGGCGGTCCGGCTGACGGAGTGGATCTCCCGGGGGTCCTTCTGCGTGTTTTTGGTACACATTTTCTTCCTGAAAACCTTTGCCCATTTCGGCCTGACCGCCCAGGTGGGCCCGGCCATCGTCACGGTGCCCATGATGACGCTGCTGCTGTTGGGATGCAGCATGGCGGTGTATGCCCTGCTGCGGCGGATTCCGGTGGTCAACCGGTGGCTGATTTGAGGGGCGGTTGCAAAACGGCGGGAAATCAGGTAAACTGAAACTCTGTCCCGGACGGCGCGGCCGTCCGAAAGTCCCGCAGGAAAGGAACGGACACGGAAGATGAATCAACGCGATGGAAGAAAAACCTGGCCGCTATTTTGGGTGCTGGGTGTGGTCTTATTTCTGGCGGATCAGTGGGTGAAATGGTGGACGGTGCAGACCTTTTCCGCCCCGGCAGCGGGCGGGGCGGTCACGGCTGACGCGCCGCTCCCCCTGATTGATGGAGTGGTGGAGCTGACCCGGGTCCACAATTACGGGGCGGCCTGGTCCAGCTTTTCCGGCAGCCGGTGGCTGCTGGTGGGCGTGACCTGTGCAATTGTGGCGGCGGTGGCGGCGGTATTGCTGCGCCGGGATGTACGCCACCCCCTGGGCCTTGCCGCGGGGACCCTCATCATCGCCGGCGGTATCGGCAACATTGTGGACCGGGTGCGGCTGGGATACGTGGTGGACATGTTCCATTTCCAGTTCTGGCCCAGCTATCCGGTATTCAATGTGGCGGATATCTGCATTGTGACCGGAGCGGTGCTGGGTGTGATCTATTACCTGTGGATCTACGAGCGATTTGATCAGAAAAGGAGCGAACGCCATGGAGACGGTGACCCTGCGGGCCAGTGAAGCCGATGCCGGAGAGCGGCTGGACGCGTGGCTTTGCGCACAGCTGGAGGAGCTGACCCGCTCGGCGGCGGCCCGGCTGTGTACGCAGGGACAGGTGACGGCAGGGGGGAAGCCCCTGGCCAAAAACTACCGCCTGACCGGCACGGAGACCGTGGAGGTCACTTTGCCGGAGCCGGAGATTCTGGACGCGGTTCCCCAGGACATTCCGCTGGATGTGGTCTATGAGGACGGGGACGTCATTGTGGTGAACAAGCCCAAGGGGCTGGTGGTCCATCCGGCTCCCGGCCATCCGGACGGGACGCTGGTCAACGCCCTGCTCTATCATTGCGGAGAGTCCCTCTCCGGCGTGGGCGGCGCCCTGCGGCCGGGCATCGTCCACCGGATCGACCGGGATACCTCGGGCCTCATCATCGCGGCGAAAAACGACTTTGCCCATCAAAAGCTGGCCGCGCAGCTGCAGGACCACACCCTGGCCCGGACCTATGAATGTATCGTTACAGGCAACCTCCGGGAGGATGCCGGGACCGTGGATGCCCCCATTGGCCGCTGTCCCACGGACCGCAAGAAGATGGCGGTGGTGGCCGGCGGACGCCGGGCCGTCACCCACTGGGAGGTGCTGGAGCGCTTCGGAGGCTTTACCTATGTGCGCTGCCGTCTGGAAACCGGGCGCACCCACCAGATCCGGGTCCACATGGCCCACATCGGCCATCCCATTTTGGGGGACACGGTGTACGGCGCCAAGAAGCCCGTGCCGGGCTTGCAGGGCCAGTGCCTCCACGCGGTGGGCCTGCAGTTCGTTGATCCTTGTTCTGTTCAGTTTGTTTGTTTTTTTTTGTTTTCTTTAGTGTATTTGATT
>CABUDN010000041.1 GCA_902490355.1 uncultured Oscillibacter sp. | reverse complement strand
CTACAAGAAAATATGACCGGAACATTTGATATTCGAAGTGACGATTGAACCTTTAATCTGATCCAGAATGTCCGATAAAGAAGAAAGTTGAAAGAAAGCATCTTTTTTCCGAAAAAAGATTCGAAAACCAAGCGGGACACTTGACCGGAGCGGGAAAGTGTCATACAATGATTAAAATGTTAGCAGACACAGGATCTTGTGAGATCTCAGGGGCCGCGGGGCTCTTTTACACAAATGATAGCAGGAGGCACCACTATGGCGTTTGGATTGGAAACCGGTCCCGATACCGTTGTAAATATTAAAGTAATTGGCGTGGGCGGAGGCGGCAATAATGTGGTTAACCGCATGGTCCGCTCCGGCACCAAAGGCGTTGATTTTGTAGCGGTCAATACCGATAAGCAGGCATTGAACGTGTCCAGTGCCACGTACAAGATTCAGATCGGTGAGAAGCTGACCCATGGTCAGGGCGCCGGTTCCGATCCCGAGGTGGGCCGCAAGTCTGCCGAGGAGAGCCGCAACCAGATTGCCAAGGCTCTGGAGGATACGGATATGGTCTTTATCACCGCCGGCATGGGCGGCGGTACCGGTACCGGCGGCGCCCCCATTGTGGCGGAGATTGCCAAGGAGATGGATATCCTGACCGTGGCCGTGGTCACCAAGCCGTTTGGCTTTGAGGGCCGCCGGCGGATGCAGCAGGCGGAGGCCGGCATTGCCGAGCTGGAGGGAAAGGTGGACTCTCTGGTCATCATTCCCAATGAGCGTCTCAAGCATGCCACGGATCAGAAGATCACCTTTGCCAACGCGTTTGAAATTGCCGATGATGTGCTGCGCCAGGCTGTGCAGTCCATTTCCGATCTGATTCGGGATACCGGATTCATCAATCTGGACTTTGCAGACGTCACAGCCATTATGAAAAATGCCGGTATGGCACACATGGGTGTGGGCCGGGCCGCCGGAAAGGGCAAGGCCGAGGAGGCTGCCAAGATGGCCATTTCCAGCCCGTTGCTGGAGACCTCCATCGAGGGCGCCAAGGGCGTGCTGATCAATGTCACCGGTTCCATCGACATCGGTCTGGAAGAGGTGGAGCAGGCCGCCAGCCTGGTTCAGGCCGCCGTACATCCCGATGCGCTCACGATTTTCGGTGCTACCTTTGATGAGACTCTGGACGATGAGATCCGGGTTACCGTCATTGCCACGGGCTTTGACAAAGGCCCCGGCGAGCTGCCCAGAAAGATGTCTGACGGCGCGCGGGAAGCTGCTCCTGCCCAGGGTGAAGAGCACAAGGCACAGACGGCTGCTCCCGAGCCTCTCAAGGAAGAAGACCTTCCCAAGCCCGATGAGCAGGATCCCTTTGACGATATCTTCAAGATCTTCAACAGACGGGATGATTGATGAAAAAATTGGAAATCCCCGCAGGTTTTTGCCTGCGGGGATTTTGTTTTGCCCGCAGCTGTCCGGCAGGCAGAATCCGCCATGGCGGCAATGGCGCTTTTTTCTGTGTCTGCTTCGGCGGGTTTGAGAGAGGATAAAGAGGCCGGTTGGTGCCGGCAAATTCAAAAAAGGGGTGATCGGATTGTATGAAGCGCTGCAAACCGGCAGACGCCTGGCCCTGCGCTGCGCGGCATTGGCTTTGGTCTGCCTTTTGTGCGCCGGCCCCAGCGCAGATGCCGCGGAGGTGAGCACGGGAACGCGGATGCTGGTTCCGGTGGGTCACACCGTGGGCATCAAACTCTTCTCCCGGGGTGTGCTGGTGGTCAAGCTGTCGGAGGGCGGAACTCCGGCCAAGGAGTGCGGACTTCAGACCGGTGACGTGATTGTCAGCTGCGGCGGCACCAGCGTCAATTCTACGGAGCAGTTTCAATCGTTGCTGCAGGAAAATGGACAATCGCCCACAGACCTGCAGGTTCGGCGGGGAGATCAGAGTGTTACTCTGAGTGTTTCCCCGGAACAAAATGAACAGGGACAGTATTCCATTGGTGCCTGGATCCGGGACAGCATGGCCGGAATCGGTACTGTAACGTATTACGACCCGGCTACCGGTGATTTTGGCGCCCTGGGTCACGGCATTACCGATACGGATACCGCGCTGCTGATGCCGTTTTCTTCCGGCTCGGTTCTGCCTTCCACGGTGAAAGCGGTCAAGAAGGGAACGGCCGGTTCTGCCGGTGAGCTGCGGGGAGATTTTGACCTGACGCAGGATATTGGAACCCTCAGCGCCAACACCACCAGCGGCATCTTTGGCACGGCACAGACGTGTCCGGAGGCCTGGAGCAGCAACCAGGCGCTTCCTGCTGCCTCTGCATCGGAGATTCAGGAAGGACCTGCCCAGATCCTCTCCAATGTGGAAGGGGATACGGTACGCAGCTACGACATTGAAATTTTGAATGTGAACTGCGGAGCGGCGGACGGCCGGGAGATGGTGATCTCCGTCACGGATCCGGAGCTCATTGCCGCCACCGGCGGTATTGTGCAGGGCATGAGCGGTTCTCCCATTTTGCAAAACGGGAAGATTGTGGGTGCTGTTACCCATGTGTTGCTGAATGATCCGACAAAAGGATATGGAATTTCCATTGAAAATATGCTTGCAGCCTCTGCGTAACCGCCTGCAAAGAGAAGAAATGATAGGCGATCGATAACCCGGCTGTGAAAAGGAAAAGGCCTGCGGAATCCTTCCGCAGGCCTTTTTTCAAGGATTTGCAAAAAATGTCCGGCAACGGTATTGCTTGGCTGGAAAACCGGACTTACTTCATGTAACCGCCCTTCATGGGGGAGACCGCATGCTCAGAGAAAATCTTCAGCACGCCGGAGGGATACTTGGGAGCCTTGGGCTTCCAGGCAGCCTTGCGCTGGGCCAGGACGGCGTCCACTTCCTCGGGGCTCATGGGCTGACCGTGGATGCCCACGATCTCCAGCTTACGGGCCGGGATATCGATGTGGATGAGGTCGTCCTCTTCCACCAGGGCAATGGGGCCGCCTTCGGCAGCCTCGGGAGAGACATGGCCGATGGAGGGACCGGTGGACGCGCCGGAGAAGCGGCCGTCGGTAATCAGGGCGATGGTGCGGCCCAGCTCCTTATCAGAGGAGATAGCCTCGGAGGTGTAGAACATCTCCGGCATACCGGAGCCCTTGGGACCCTCATAGCGGATAAACACGGCCTCGCCGGGATGGATCTGCTTATGCAGCACTGCGTAAATGGCCTCTTCCTCGCTGTCGAAGGGACGGGCCTTCAGCGTAGCCTGGAACATCTCCTTGGGGCAGGCGGTGTGCTTGATGACCGCGCCCTCGGGAGCCAGGTTGCCCTTGAGAATGGCGATGGCGCCGTCGGTGCCGATGGCCTTGTCGAAGGGATGGATGATATCCTGCCAGGTGATGCCCCACTTGGCGCAGTACTCGTCACACTTGTCATAGAAGCCGTTGGCCTTGAGCTCGTCCAGGTTCTCGCCCAGGGTCTTGCCGGTGACGGTCATGACGTCCAGGTGCAGCATAGAGCGGATTTCTTCCATGATCCGGGGCACGCCGCCGGCATAGTAGAAGAACTGAGCGGGCCACATACCGGCGGGACGGATGTTGAGCAGGTAATGGGCACCGCGGTGCATCCGGTCAAACATGTCGGCGTCGATCTCCAGACCGAACTCCTTGGCCACAGCGGGGATGTGCAGCAGGGAGTTGGTGGAGCCGGAGATGGCGGCGTGGACCATGATGGCGTTTTCAAAGGACTTCATGGTCACGATATCCCGGGGCTTGAGACCCTTCTTGGCCAGCTCCAGCACCTGGACACCGGCCTTGTGGGCGAAGTCCTTGAGATCCTGGCAGGTGGCGGGCATCAGGGCGGAGCCGGGCAGCATCAGGCCCAGAGCCTCGGCCATGATCTGCATGGTGGAGGCGGTGCCCATGAAGGAGCAGGCGCCGCAGGAGGGGCAGGCATGCTGCTTGTACCAGGTCAGCTCATCGTTGGAGATTTCACCGCGCTCGCACTTGGCGGAATAGATGCCGATCTGCTCCAGAGTCAGCAGGTCTTCCTTCTTCTCCACCTTCTCCTTCAGGGGATAGGCGTCCATCACGCCGCCGGTGACCATGATGGAGGGCATGTTCACCCGGCCGATGCCCATCAGGTGGGCAGGCATGCCCTTATCGCAGCTGGCGATGAAGATGCCGCCGTCGAAAGGCGTGGCGCCTGCGTGAATTTCAATCATGTTGCAGATGGCGTCCCGGCTGGCCAGAGAGTAGTTGATGCCGTCGTGGCCCTGAGCCATACCGTCGCAGATATCCGTCGTGAAGTAGCGGGCAGCCTTGCCGCCGGCCTCGGCCACGCCGGCGGCGGCCTCGTTCACCAGTTCGAAAAGGCCGGCGCTGCCGGGATGGCTGTCGCCGAAGGTGCTTTCGATCATGATCTGGGGTTTGGAGAGATCCTCCACCTTCCAGCCCATGCCCATACGCAGGGGATCCTGCTCGGGCGCAAGAGCCCGAATTTCCTGACTAATCATAGTCTCATACTCCTTTTCTCCCTCGAAGGGGCGTATTTCCTGATGCTTTCAAGGCGAAAGCAAAGAGAACCATATCCGGGGAACATGCACCCCCGGCAGATACCAATAAAATACCACATTTTGAGAGGCGTTTCAAGAATCGGATTTGTGGAAAATCCCCACATGGCTGGTAAAATCCATGTTAGAATTGGAAAACTTCGGATATTTTACAGAGAAAGATACGCTTTTACATAGATTTAACAAACCGTTGGTGACGGATTTTACGTAGGGCCGTTTATACTAAGTGCGTTCAAAGGAAACGAACATAAACCGACATATCAATAAAAAGGAGTTCATTTCGATGAAAAAGGTATTTGCACTTTTGCTGACTCTGACCATGGCCATGTCCCTGCTGGCTGGCTGCGGTTCCAAGGAAGAGACGCCCGCCGAGGATACCACCGGCGATACCGCCCAGGAAGAATCCGCCGGCGAGACTGCCCTGAGCGGCTCCGTTTCCACCAACGGCTCCACCTCTATGGAAAAGGTGATCGGCGTTCTGAGCGAGCAGTTCATGGCCGACAACAGCGGCGTAACCGTGTCCTATGATCCCACCGGTTCCGGTACCGGCATTGAGGCCGCCAAGAACGGCACCTGCGACATCGGCCTGTCCTCCCGTGCCCTGAAGGACGAGGAGAAGGAGAGCGGCCTGCAGGAGACCATCGTGGCTCTGGACGGCATTGCGGTCATTGTCAACGCCAACAGCAAGGTGGCCGATCTGACCGTGGAGCAGATCGCCCAGATCTTCACCGGTGAGATCACCGACTGGAGCGAAGTGGGCGGCGACGCCGGCGCCATCTCCTGCATCGGCCGTGAGGCCGGTTCCGGCACCCGCGACGGCTTTGAGTCCATCACCGGCACCGAGGATACCTGCGTTCTGGCTCAGGAGCTGACTTCCACCGGTGCTGTCATCGAGGCAGTGGCCGGCAACCCCAACGCCATCGGTTATGCTTCCCTGTCTGCTGTGGAAGGCAAGGATACTGTCAAGGCCCTGACTGTGGGCGGTGTTGCCTGCAGCGAGGAGACTGTTCTGGACGGCAGCTATGCCATTCAGCGTCCCTTCGTGCTGGTGACCAAGGCTGACAGCGCACTGTCCGCTCAGGCTCAGGCGTTCTTCGACTTCGCTACCTCTACGGCTGCCAACGATCTGATCCGTGCCGCTGGTGCCGTGCCCGTAGCCGAGTAAAAACCCCCTCTCGGAAATGCCTCCACCCCAGCAGATTCGGGGGTGGAGGCTGTTTCCACGATTGGAAGGAGTAGAGAAAAACAATGGAAATGGAAAACGCCCAGGTTTCCCCCGTCTGGAGACGCGCAGAGAAGAACAAAGCGTGCCCCTCAGCAAGCCGTCGAACGGATGACGGGCAGACACCCCGGAAGAGCCGGAATATCCATGAGGCCATGGAGCTGGTGTTCCATGTGGTGTTTTTGCTGTGCGGCATTGTGGCAGTGGCCTTTGTGCTTTTCATCAGTTTGTATTTGATTGTTTCAGGTCTGCCCGCCATTCGGGAGATCGGGCTTGTGGACTTCCTGTTTGGACAGACGTGGGCTCCCACTGCCACCACGACGGAACCTTCTTACGGAATTTTGCCGTTCATCCTGACATCCATCTATGGCACTGCCGGTGCCGTGGTGATTGGTGTGCCCATTGGCCTGATGACCGCCATCTTCCTTTCCAAGGTGGCGCCGCCCAAGCTGGCCCGGGTGATTAAAACCGCTGTGGAGCTGCTGGCGGGCATTCCCTCTGTGGTGTATGGCCTGGTGGGCATGATCGTGCTGGTGCCGGCCATTCAGAATATCTTTGAACTCAGCTCCGGTGCCTGCCTGCTGGCGGCCATCATTGTGCTGGCGGTGATGATTCTGCCCTCCATTATCAATGTTTCCGAGACCGCTCTGCGGGCGGTGCCGCAGGAATATGAGGAGGCCTCACTGGCCCTGGGTGCCACGAAGATCGAGACGTATTTCCGTGTTTCCCTGCCCGCGGCCAGCAGCGGTGTGGCCACCGCGGTGGTGCTGGGTGTGGGCCGTGCCATTGGCGAGGCCATGGCCATCATCATGGTGGCGGGCAACGTGGCCAACATGCCGGGCCTGTTTACTTCCGTGCGGTTTTTGACCACGGCCATCGCCTCGGAGATGTCCTATGCGTCCTACGGCAGCCTTCAGCGCAATGCCCTCTATTCCATTGGCCTGGTGCTGTTCCTTTTCATCATGCTCATCAATGTCATTTTGAACGTGTTCATCAAGAACAAGAAGGAGGCTTAATCCGTGAATCAGAGACTTTCTCCCCGTCGTCAGATTTACGACAAGGGCCTCCGGGCACTGCTGTGGATCTGTGCGGGCATTACCTGCGCACTGCTGGTATTCCTGATTGGTTATATCTTTTATCGGGGTGTGGGCAACCTCTCCTGGCAGCTGGTTTCCTCGCAGACCAGCTACATCAAGGGGACCATCGGAATTCTGCCCAATATCCTCAATACCCTTTATATCATTCTGGTAGCCATGGTGATTGTGCTGCCTCTTGGCGTCGGCGCCGCCATTTATCTGACGGAATATGCCACCAACCATAAGGTGGTAGCGATCATCGAGTTTGCCACCGAAACCCTCACCGGCATCCCCTCCATCATTTTCGGCCTGGTGGGCATGCTGTTCTTCCTGCAGAAGCTGGGGCTGGCCCCGGGCATCCTGGCCGGCGGTTTGACGCTGGTGGTGATGATTCTGCCCACCATCGTCCGCACGACTCAGGAGAGCCTCAAGACCGTTCCGCAGTCTTACCGGGAAGGCGCGCTGGGACTGGGCGCCGGCAAATGGCACATGGTGCGCACGGTGGTGCTGCCCAACGCCATCGACGGCATTGTCACCGGCTGCATTCTGGCAGTGGGCCGGATTGTGGGTGAGAGCGCCGCACTGCTGTTTACGGCGGGATTCGGTCTGATTCTCAACGACTTTTTTACCTCCCTGCAGTCCTCTTCCGCCACGCTGACGGTGGCGCTGTATGTGTATGCCAACGAGCGGGGCGAGACCGGCGTGGCCTTTGCCATTGCGACGATTTTGATGATCCTGACGTTCCTGATCAACCTGACCGCAAACTTTGCGGGCAAGAAACTGAAAAAATAACGGGAGTACGGTATGGCGACGATTATTCAAGCAAAGAATCTGGACCTGTGGTACGGCCAGAATCACGCCCTGCATGGCGTAAATATTGAAATTCCGGAGCATGAGATCACGGCGTTTATCGGTCCCTCCGGCTGCGGCAAATCCACTTTCCTGCGCACGCTCAACCGGATGAACGATCTGATCCCGTCCGTACGGATTACGGGTGAAGTGAATTTCCGGGGACAGAACATCTATGATTCCGGTGTGGATCCCACGTGGCTGCGCAAGCAGGTGGGAATGGTGTTCCAGAAGGCCAATCCCTTTCCCATGAGCATTTATGACAACGTGGCCTACGGCCCCCGGACTCACGGAATCCGCTCCAAGGTGCGCCTGGACGAGATTGTGGAGAACTCCCTGCGCTCTGCTGCCATTTGGGATGAGGTCAAGGACCGGCTGAAAAAGAGTGCTCTGGGCCTTTCCGGCGGCCAGCAGCAGCGGCTTTGTATCGCCCGGGCTCTGGCGGTGGAGCCGGAGGTGCTGCTGATGGACGAGTCCACCAGCGCTCTGGACCCCATTTCCACGTCGAAGATTGAGGACCTTGCGGCTGAGCTGAAAACCAAGTATACTGTCATCATGGTGACGCACAACATGCAGCAGGCGGCCCGTATTTCCGACAACACCGCGTTTTTCCTGCTGGGCGACCTGGTGGAGTTCGGCAAGACCGAACAGATTTTCTCCACGCCCCGGGACAAGCGCACTGAGGACTATATCACCGGCCGGTTCGGCTGAGGAGGATGGAATGAGAAATACATTCAACGAGCAGCTCGAGCGGCTGCATGTGGAACTGATTCAAATGGGCGCCACCTGCGAGGACGCCATTTCCGCCGCGGCGGAGGCTCTGCTCAAGCACGACCAGACCCTGGCGGCCACGGCTGTGGAAGCGGAGCGGGAACTGGACCGCAAGGAGCGGGAGGTAGAGAACCTCTGCTTGAAGCTGCTGCTTCAGCAGCAGCCTGTGGCCCGGGATCTGCGGGAGATTTCCGCAGCGCTGAAAATGATTTCGGATCTGGAGCGGATCGGCGATCAGGCAGCGGATATTGCGGAGCTGACCCGGTTTGTGCAGGTGCCGGAAGGGACCGGCGCACCCCACATCGCGGACATGGCCAGGGCGGTCATTGCCATGGTGACGGACAGCGTGGATTCTTTCGTCAAGCGCGATCTGGATCTGGCCCGGGCTGTGTGCAGGGCGGATGACAAGGTGGATGCCCTGTTCCAGCAGGTCAAAGAGGAGCTCATTGCTCTGATTTCTGCCGACGCGTCCAACGGTGAGCAGGGTCTGGAGCTGATGATGGTGGCCAAATACCTGGAGCGGATTGGTGACCACGCCACCAATGTGGCGGAATGGGTGGAGTACTCCATTACCGGCGTACACCCGTCCAACAACTGACATACCGTGCAGGCATAATCCGGCGGAAAAGGAGGCGGCGGGATGCTGACGTTGGAAGAAGTGAAAAACGATGCTGCCATTCGCACCTATATCCAGCGGGCGGACGAGTCGCTGATTGCTCTGGGCTTTACGGAGCACAGTTTTCCCCATGTGACCATGGTGGCGCAGACGGCAGGCTATATTCTCGAAACCCTGAGGTATCCCGCCCGGACGGTGGAAGTGGCCCGGATTGCCGGGTATCTCCACGACATCGGGAATCTGGTCAACCGCATTGACCATTCCCAGTCCGGCGCTGTGATGGCGTTCCGCCTTTTGGATCATTTGAACTGTGATCCCGAAGAAATCGCCACCATTGTCACAGCTATCGGAAACCATGACGAGGGAACCGGACAGCCGGTCAACGCCGTGGCTGCCGCTCTGATTCTGGCGGACAAATCCGATGTGCGCCGCAGCCGGGTGCGCAATCCGGACCCGGCCAGCTTTGACATCCATGACCGGGTGAATTACTCCGTGAAGAAGGCGCAGCTCAAAATCAATGAGGAGCATACCCTCATCAAACTCAAATTATCGGTAGATACCCGGTATGGATCCGTGATGGATTACTTTGAGATTTTCATGCAGCGCATGCTGCTGTGCCGTAAGGCGGCGGAGAAGCTGGGGCTGCAGTTTAAGCTGATGATCAACGAGCAGCAGCTGATCTGACCGGAAAGCCTGCGTTTTCCGGGATTTATACGCGGGCCGCGTCCCGCAATACAGGAGGCCCATATGATCTACTTACTGGAAGATGATGACAGCATCCGGGATTTTGTAATCTATACCCTCAACAGTCAGGGAATGGAAGCCCGGGGCTTTGTCACGCCCTCCTCCTTCTGGGAGGCTATGGCCCAGACAGTGCCCTCGCTGGTGCTGCTGGACATCATGCTGCCGGAGGAAGACGGCATTTCTGTTTTGAAAAAACTCCGTGCCTCCGGGCGTACACAGAGATTGCCGGTCATTATGCTCACGGCCAAGGGCACGGAATACGATAAGGTGCTGGGACTGGACGCGGGCGCAGATGACTATGTGGCCAAACCCTTCGGCATGATGGAGCTGCTCTCCCGGATCCGGGCGCTGCTGCGCCGGACGGAGACGGAGAGCGGGACTTACCGCTGCGGCAAACTGACAGTGGATCCGGGCCGGCATACCGTGGAAGTGGAGGGCCGGGAAGTCGCCCTGACGCAAAAGGAATTTGAAGTACTCTGCCTGTTGCTGAAAAACCGGGGGCAGGTTCTCTCGCGGGAACGGCTGATTGAAGATGTGTGGGGATATGCATTCACGGGAGAAAGCCGTACGGTGGACGTGCACGTGCGTACCCTGCGCCAGAAGCTGGGCGAGGCCGGCGGATACATTGAGACCGTTCGGGGGTATGGCTATAAGATCGGCCTGGAAAGCTGAGAGGGAGAACGTATGACACAACGAATTTTTCGCTCCATTCTGACGGTGACGCTGACGGTGCTGGTTGCAAGTCTGCTGTTGATCGTTGGAGTGCTGCACGGGTATTTTCAGGACCGGGTCCTGGAGGAGCTGGCCCGAAGCACAGCGTACATTGCCCGGGGTGTGGAAGAGAACGGCATGGCGTATCTGAGTGACGACTTGCCCAAGAGCAGCCGCATCACCTGGGTGGCATCGGATGGAACGGTTCTCTATGATAACTGGGAAGACGAGGCTTCCATGGGGAACCATGCGGACCGGGAAGAGATCCAGGAAGCGATGATGCTGGGCAAGGGCAGCGCCAGCCGGTATTCGGATACCCTGTCACAAAAGACGGTGTACTATGCGCTGCGCCTGTCCGATGGATCCGTTCTGCGCACATCCGATACCAACTATTCCGTTTGGATGATGGTGCTTCAGGCGCTTCAGCCGGTGGCACTGATGATGGTGCTGGCGTTCTGCCTGGCATTGTGGCTGGCAGGCCGGGTGGCCCGGCAGCTGGTGGAGCCCATCAATGCCATTGACCCCAGCGCGCCGTCTGAAGATGTGTATGAAGAACTGTCCCCCCTGCTCACCAAGATCCGCAGCCAGAACCGGCAGATTCAGCGGCAGATGCTGGATCTCAAGCAGCGCCGGGAGGAGTTTACCGCCATTACGGAGAATATGAGCGAGGGACTGCTGGTCATCGACCAGGAGACTCGCATTCTCTCCTACAACTCCGCTGCGCTGCGCTTGCTGGGTGCCAAGGCACCGGTGGAAGAGGGAGAGAGCGTCCTGACGCTGGACCGGGAAGCGGGATTCCGCCGCTGTGTGGAGGAGGCCCTGGCCGGACGGCGTTGCGAGGAACTGCTGGAGCGGGATGACGATTGCCGTCGGGTCATGGCCAATCCTGTGGAGCAGGAGGGAAGCTTGGCCGGTGCCGTGCTGATCGTACTGGATGTGACGGAAAAGGAGCAGCGGGACCGGCTGCGCCGGGAATTTACCGCCAATGTTTCCCATGAGCTCAAGACACCGCTGACGTCCATTCTGGGTACGGCGGAGATTTTGGAAAACGGCATGGTCAAACCGGGAGATGTGGCCCATTTTGCAGGGAACATTCACCGGGAGGCCCAGCGGCTGATTGGGTTGGTCAACGATATCATCAAGCTTTCCCGCCTGGATGAGGGCGGCCCGGCGGCCCAATGGGAGTCTGTGGATCTCTATGGGCAGACCCGGTCCATTTTGGACCAGCTGTCCACGGCCGCCGAAAAAAAGCAGGTGACCATGACTCTGAGCGGAAGTGCAGCCTGTGTGCGGGGGGTGCCGCAAATTGTGGAGGAGATTCTCTACAACCTCTGCGATAACGCTGTTGCCTACAACCGGCCCGGCGGGACGGTGACGGTGACGGTGGAAGATACTCCTGAGGGTGCCCGGGTGACCGTGGCGGACACTGGAATCGGCATTCCGCCCGAAGCGCAAAATCGGGTCTTTGAACGATTCTATCGGGTGGACAAGAGCCATCCCAGCGGTGGTACGGGGCTGGGCCTTTCCATCGTCAAGCATGGCGCCGCCTACCTGGGTGCGCAGGTGACGCTGCGCAGCGAGCCCGGAAAGGGCAGCACATTCGTCTTGCAGTTCCCCAAATATGTGCCGTGATTTTCTGACAGTTCAGGACAGCATACAGCGCCGGATTCATCTGAATCCGGCGCTGTATGGCATTTCAAAGGATCCTATTTGTTATATTTCGATTGAATATAACAAATAGGATAGGAATAACCCGGCGATTCCCACACATACTAGGGGCATGTCGGGAGGTGGCGTATGGAAACCCTATCGGACGATTACATGGAAAATGTCCGCCGCTTGGATGAAATTCTGGGGGTGGGACGCAGCTGTGACCTGGTGAACCGAAACTATATCATTGGCGGCCGCCGGGCGCGGCTGTGGGTGATCGACGGCTATGGCAAGGATGAGACTCTGGAACGAATGGGTGCATTCTGGCTGTCCTTAACCGAGGAGCAGGTGAAAAACCTGAGCCAGATGCAGGAGTTTGCCGACCGGTTTATTTCTTTTTCGGAAACCAGCGTCAGTATGGATGCAACGGATATCGTCACATCCGTGCTGCTGGGAAAAACGCTGCTGTTGGTGGAGGGCCTCCGGGGTGCGGCGCTGATGGATGCCAAGGAGTATCCTTCCCGCGGTGTCAATGAGCCGCCGGACGGAAAGGTCCTGCGGGGCTCCCATGACGGCTTTATTGAAGCGCTGGTCCCCAATATGGCATTGCTGCGCCGCCGGATTCGGGATCCGCACCTGACCATGGAGGCGGCTCGGGTGGGACAGCGCTCTCGGACGGACATGGTACTGTGCTATCTGGAAGATAAGGTGGACCAGGAGCTTTTGGAAGAGCTTCGGCAGAAGCTGCAAAATGTGACGGTGAATTCCCTGACCATGGCACAGGAGAGCCTGGCAGAGGCCATCCGTCCCAAACAGTGGTATAATCCCTTTCCCAAAGTCCGCTATACAGAGCGGCCGGACAGTGCTGCTGCCAGCGTTTTGGAAGGAAACATTGTGCTGATGGTGGACAACTCCCCCTCGGTGATGATTCTGCCCACCACGTTCTTTGATTTCACGCAGGAAGCCAACGAATTCTATTTTCCGCCGCTGGTGGGCTCGTATCTGCGTCTGCTGCGGATCATTGTGTTTTTTATCTCCCTGCTGATTACGCCGGCCTGGTACCTGATGGTCAGTTCGCCGGAGCGGCTGCCGGAGTGGATGGATTTTCTCTCATCGCCGGAACCGGTATCTCTGACGCTGTTGTCTCAGCTTCTGGTGGTGGAGTTCCTGATCGATGTGCTCAAGCTGGCCTCGCTGAATACGCCGGACTCCCTGTCCAATTCGTTCTCACTTCTGGGCGCTTTGATTTTGGGAGATTTTGCGGTGCAGGCCGGGTGGCTGGGACCGGAGGTACTGGTGTATATGGCCTTCGTATCCCTGGCAGGCTTTGCCCAGCCCAGCTATGAGATGGGATATGCGTTTAAGCTGCTGCGTGTGGCACTGCTGCTGGTGACGGCTGCCTTTGACGTATGGGGATTTGTACTGGGCGTCGTGGGAATCGTGGTGCTTCTGGCCACGGCCAAGCCCCTGGTGGGGAAGGGCTATCTCTATCCCCTGATTCCCTTCAATGCCAAGGCCCTGCGCAGGCTGTTCTTCCGGGAGCCCATCAGCCCGGACAATACCTGAACAAAACCCGGCGGACACGATTGTCCGCCGGGTTTTGTTTGGTTTAGAGTGGGAATGGGGGAATCAGACTTCCAGAATGCGTCCGTCCCGTCCCAGGGTGACCACCTGAAGGGACAGTTCCTTGCCGCACTGGGCCACGGCGGCCTGTACAGCCCGCTCAATGCCGCCGCAGCAGGGGACCTCCATACGGACCACCAGCACATCCCGGATCGCATTGCGCCGCAGAATTTCCGTGAGCTTTTCCGTATAGTCGCCCTCGTCCAGCTTGGGGCAGCCGATGACGGTAATCCGGCCCGCCATGAAACGGGCGTGGAAGTCCGCGCGGGAGAAGGCGGAGCAGTCTGCCGCCACCAGCAGGGAGGCGCCGTCATAAAACGGAGCTTCCACCGGCAGGAGTTTGAGCTGTACCGGCCACTGGGACAGGGCGGACAGAGGTGCGGAGGCATCCTCACCGGAGGCGGCGGGAACCTGGGCGGGACGAAGTGCCTGGGACCGGCTGCCGGGACAGCCGCCGCCCCGGACCGGAGCGGAGCCCTTCAGCGCGGCAGCCTTCTTGGCCAGTACCGCAGCGGCGTCGTAGGCAGCAGCCTCCCGCTGGACAAAGCGGATGGCACCGGTGGGGCAGGTCGGCAGGCAGTCTCCCAGCCCGTCGCAGTAGTCATCCCGCAGCAGTACGGCTTTGCCGTCCACCATGCCGATGGCACCTTCGTGGCAGGCGTGGGCACAGGCACCGCAGCCGTTGCACTTGTCGCGGTCAATTTCAATAATGGTTCGAATCATGGATCAAAGCTCCTTTGATGAATGGGTTTTGTTTGCTTTCTGGACCTTAGTATCGTACAATAACGGCGGAAAGTCTGTTGTTTCTACAACGGCGTTGAAAATTTCCGCCGTGAGAGGAGAAAAGCGTATGCGTGTGCGTGTTCCGGATTATTTTGACCGCTTTCACTGCCTGGCGGGGGCCTGCCCGCACAGCTGCTGTGTGGGGTGGGAGGTCGTGGTGGATGAGGAGACCGCCCGGCGGTATGATGCCGTTCCCGGCCCTTTGGGAGAAAGACTGCGGTCCGAGCTGAAGGTTGATGAGGAAGGGGACTTCTGCTTTCCGCTCCATGGCGGACGGTGTCCGTTCCTGGATGAAGAAAATCTGTGTGAAATCCACCGCTGCCTGGGACAAGAAGCCACCAGCCTCACCTGTCGGGAACATCCCCGGTTTGCAGAAGAATATGGACCGTTCCGGGAGATCAGCCTTTCGGCCTCCTGTCCGGCAGCCAATGCGCTGTTGTTGGGGTCCCGGGAACCGTTGGATTTTTTGGAGCGTGAAACACCGGAGCCGGAAGAGGAGGGAGATCCGTGGCTTGCAGGGCTTCTTCCCCTGCGGGAACGCATGCTGTCGATTCTCCGGGATCGGACCCGCCCCCTGAACCGGCGCCTGAAGGAAATCCTGACTTTGAGCATGGATGCTCAGCCGCTGCTGGACGAGGACCGGGGAGCGGAATTGGCATCTGTGGCGCAGGACTGGCAGATGAAGGACGTTGCAGTTCCGACAGGCGCAGGGGTGTTTCCGGCTGCTTTGCGCTTTTTGGCCACGCTGGAAGTGCTGGAGCCGGACTGGCCGGAGCTGCTGCGCAAGTCTGAGCATACCCCGGCGGCGGAGATTCCGGAAGAACTGCTGGAGCGGATCGCAGCGTATTTCCTGTTCCGGTATGTACTGAAAACCGTCAACGACGGGGACCTTGTCAGCTGGACGCAGCTTTGCCTGCTGTGTGTATTGGCTGTGCGGCGCACAGCGGCGGTGTGCGGTGTGGAGGAAGCCCTGCGGCGCGTGAGTGCGGAAATTGAGCACAGCGCGGAGAATCTGGATGCCCTGCGGGAGGCTTTTGACTGGATCCCAGAACTGGACACGGCGGCATTTTTGCGGGAATTGGGGACTTGATCCCCATTCCTTTGTGTGAAGTGCTGACAGCAATCGATTTATGTTTAGTGAAAATGTTGAAGTTGCATAAGAAGCCTTGACAAATTGAAGAAAGTATTGTACATTATAGACACAAGAAAGGAGTGAGTCCAATGGGCTAACAAGCTCAAAGGTTCTCAAAACCTATCCCCAGCGCCGTTCGAGTAAGAAGTTAAAATTCGCAACCACGTAACCCTGGAAGCACCCTCCAAAGACGAAACATACCTCACTATGATGAGCCGCACGAGAGCGTTCAAAGCAGACGTCTGCGTGTTCCAAATGTTTTATGGATTGGCGGAACCCCTGAGTTACCTGATCCCTTTCAGTTCTGGCACTCGAACGGTAAACCAAGAAAGCACGAGGTACTGACCATTGGACAATCCAATCAACGAGTAAGCCCCCCATTCGTCGTTGGAGCGAATGGGGGGTTGTGCTGTCTTTCTGGGGAGATCCTGTTGCAAAAAAAGAATCCCGGACCCATTTATGGGTCCGGGATTTTATTTCGTGGATTACTTGTGGTCCACAGAGGACATGTAGCGGATCAGATCCACCATCTTGTTGGAGTAACCGCACTCGTTGTCGTACCAGGAAACCACCTTCACGAAGGTGTCGGTCAGAGCAATACCGGCCTTGGCATCGAAGATAGAGGTGCGGGCATCGCCCAGGAAGTCAGAGGAGACCACGTCCTCGTCGGTGTAGCCCAGAACGCCCTTGAGCTCGTTTTCAGAGGCATTCTTCATGGCCGCGCAGATGTCGGCATAGGTAGCGGGCTTCTCCAGCTTGACGGTCAGGTCCACCACGGACACGTCCAGGGTGGGAACACGCATGGACATACCGGTCAGCTTGCCGTTGAGCTCGGGGATAACCTTGCCCACAGCCTTGGCGGCGCCGGTGGAGGAGGGAATGATGTTGCCGGTAGCAGCACGGCCGCCGCGCCAATCCTTCAGGGAAGCGCCGTCGAGCAGCTTCTGAGAGGGGGTGACGGAGTGCACGGTGGTCATCAGGCCTTCCACAATGCCGAACTTCTCATGCAGAACCTTGGCGATGGGAGCCAGGCAGTTGGTGGTGCAGGAGGCGTTGGACACGAAAGTCATGTCGGAGGTGTACTTGGTGTTGTTGACGCCCATGACGAACATGGGAGTATCGTCCTTGGAGGGAGCGCCCATGACCACGTGCTTGGCGCCGGCGTCAATGTGGCCCTGGCACAGAGCCTTGGTCAGGTGCTGGCCGGTGCACTCGCAGATATACTCAGCGCCCACGCTGGCCCAGGGAATGTCCTTGACCTCCAGGGCAGTGAAGACGGGGTACTTCTTACCGTTGACCACCAGCATGCCGTCCTCAGAGGAAACCTCGCCGGGGAACTTGCCGTGCACGCTGTCATACTTGAGCATGTAGGCCATATACTCGGGGTTCATGAAGGGGTCGTTCAGGCCGACAACCTCAACATCATCACGGTTGAGGGCAGCGCGGAACACGAGGCGGCCGATGCGGCCAAAGCCATTGATACCGATCTTGGTTTTCATAGTCAAATTGACTCCTTTCCATAAATGCGGACACAAAGGTGTACCGCTGAATCGTTTGCGCAAACGTTTCAGGCTTTCTAACAGTTGTCAGCCCCATGCAGCCGAAGCCCATCGCCGAAATGGTAAAGGCTGCCTTGCCGCT
>CABUDN010000040.1 GCA_902490355.1 uncultured Oscillibacter sp. | reverse complement strand
GAAGCTTCAGGCGGCCCGGGAGAAGAGCCGGTTAAATGAGTACGTTGTATGATGTCACCAATGTGGTCATATCTCTTCCAGCACAGTATAGCACGAACCATGCAGGAAAGCAAACAAAACGTGAAAAAAATCACAAGACCCTTGCTGAAAAAAGGCAGACCGCAGGGGTCTGCCTTTTTTACATGGTTATCCCGGAGAATTACTCCTCCTCGGACTCCTCCTCAGCGGCGTGTGCGAGAAGCGCACGGATGGACAGGGAGATCTTCTTCTTCTCCTCGTCGATGGCCGTGATCTTCACGTCCACAATCTGACCCTCGGAGAGCACGTCCTCGGGCTTGTCGATCCGGCGGTCAGCGATCTGGGAAATGTGGATCAGGCCGTCCACACCGGGCACAACCTCAGCGAAGGCGCCGAAGCTCATCAGCTTGACAATGCGCACGGAGGCCACATCGCCCACGCTGTACTTGTTCATGAAGACTTCCCAGGGATCGATGCTGCGATCCTTGACGCCCAGAGAAATCTTGTGCTTCTCGGGATCAAAGGCAATGACATATACCTCCAGAGTGTCGCCCACCTTGCAGACCTCAGAGGGGGTCTTGATGCGGCTCCAGCTCAGCTCGGAGATATGTACCATGCCGTCCACGCCGCCGATGTCAACGAAGACACCGTAGGAAGTCATGGACTTGACGGTACCGGTGTAGTGCTTGCCCACCTCGATGCTGGACCAGATCTGCTCCTGAGCAGCCTTGCGGGCCTCCTCGGTGACGGAGCGGATGGAGCCCACCACACGGCGGCGGTTGCGGTTGACCTCGGTCACGCGCAGCTGGACCTTCTGCTTGATCATGGAGCTCAGGTCCGCACCGCGGGGCTGGCCGCTCTGAGAAGCGGGCACGAAGACCTGAATGCCCTTGACGGAGACGACAATGCCGCCCTTGTTCTCGGCAATGACAACACCCTCCATCACGGTCTTGTCCTCCACGGCCTGCTCGATGTTCTCCCAGACCTTGATGGACTCCAGGCGCTTTCTGCTCAGCTCAGCATAGCCTTCCACATCATTGACGCGCACGACCACGGTCTCAATCTCATCGTTGACATGAACGATGTCCTCGGGCTTGGCGCTGGGGTCGTCGGTCAGCTCGCTCAGCTTAATGTAAGCGGCCTGCTTGGCACCCACATCCACCTGGACCTCGGTGGGGGTAATGGCAGTAACGATACCGGTTACCCGGTCGCCTGTATTTAAAGTTTTGAAAGACTGATTCAGCAATTCCTCGAAGGACTCCTCTTTGCCTTCGGCCGCTTTGATTTCTTCGCTCATCGTTGCATATACCTCCTTAATGATGCCCGCGGGCGTGGAGGCACCGGCCGTAAGACCTGCAACATGACAACCATTGAAAAAATCCGGCGAGAGCTCTCGTGCGTCCTCAATCTGGAACACCCGGGAGCAGCTCCTCTTGCAAATTTCCGTCAAATGTTTGGTGTTGGCACTTTTACGGTCACCCACCACGACCATCACGTCCACTTTGCCGGCGATTTCCGTCGCCTCAGATTGACGTTTATGCGTAGCATCACATATTGTATCAAAGATTTTTACGTTTGTACACTCTTTTTTTATAATTTCCCAAGAAGTTTCAAAAAGTTCACGAATACACGTGGTTTGTGCTACCACCGTCAAGGGAATATCCCGGTTGGATTCAGCCTCGGCAAGCCATGCCCGAACATCCTCCGGTCCGCTGAACACCAGCGGCTGGGCGCACCAGCTGGCAAGTCCCATAACCTCCGGGTGGTGGGGCTCGCCGATGATGACGGCCCGGCGGCCCTCCTGCTCGGACTGCGCCACCAGCTTTTGAATCCGGCAGACATTGGGGCAGGTGGCGTTGACACAGGCTGCCCCCCGCTCTTCCAACCCGTCCAGCACGTGCTTGAGCTCTCCGTGGGAACGGATCACCACAGTATCCCCGGCACCCAGGGTCTCCGGTTCCGTGGTCTTACGCACCCCCAGCTCCTCCAGCTCCCGGACCACATTGGCGTTGTGGATCAGATCTCCCAGCATCCAGCAGCCGTTGCTTTCCACCGCCGTTTTCCGGGCCAGATCCACTGCCCGGCGGACACCATAGCAAAAACCCGCGCTTTTGGCCAATATTACGGTTCCTGGCACAGCGGTGCACCTCCCACGGCCTGCCCGCCCAGGGCATAGGCGGCCTCCAGAATGTCATCGGCAATTTTCTGCATCTCTTCCGCCGTGCCGTGGCGGCCGGTATACACCGGCTGATAGGGCTTGCCGAAGATGATGCGGGTTTTATGGAACAGGCGCTTCTCTCCGTCCACAAACACCGGCACCATAATGGCTCCGGTCCGCACGCCGATCATGGCCACCCCGCCCTTGGCGTGGGCGGGCAGGCCGTCGGCACAGCCGATTCCGTTGCGGATCACGGTCCCTTCCGGGAAAATCAGCAAATTGTCTCCGGCCTTGATGGCCTGGATGGCGGTCTTCACGGACTGGATATCGTTATTGCCCCGGCTGACCGGAAACGCCCCTACCCGCTTCAAAATCCAGCCCAGCACCGGATAGTGGAACAGCTCCTCCTTGGCCATAATGTGCAGGCGGTAATTGACGGGCAGCCGCAGCGCCACCAGAATCGGGTCCCAGTTGCTGGAATGGTTGGGGCACAGCAGTACGCCGCTTCTGGGCAATTCCTCCATGCCGATAACCTCCGTGGGATGCAAAATGGCGCTGACGAATCCGACCAAATAATAAATGAATACAAACAGGGCGTTAAAGGGCTTCATGTTCCACTCCTCTCCTGGATGATGCGCAGCAATGCTTCCTCGCTGGCCTGAAAATCCAATTGTGTTGTATCCAGCATCACTGCGTCCTCAGCCTGACGCAAAGGCGCCGTGGCCCGATGCGTATCATTCCAGTCACGCTCTTCAATCTCACGCAATGTAGTCTCATAGGGCTGGGGGGTTCCCCGCTGCTCCAGCTCCCGTGTCCGGCGGCGGGCCCGCTCCTGGGCGGAGGCTGTCAAAAACACCTTGACCTCGGCGTCCGGCAGCACCACCGTCCCGATATCCCGGCCGTCCATCACCACGTTGTCCGATGCCGCCATCTGCCGCTGCATCTCCAGAAGGTGCGCCCGCACGCCGGGATGCGCCGACACCACAGACGCGCAGCCGGAGACCTCCGGCCGGCGGATGCGCTCCGTCACATCCGTTCCATTGAGCAGCATATGCTGCAGCCCATCCGCTCCATACCGGATCTCCACCTTGGCCTGCGGCAGGGCTGCCAGGACCGCCTCCTCATCCGCTGGATCAATTCCCTGCTCCAGCACATAGCAGCTGATGGTGCGGTAAATGGCACCGGTATCCACATAGACATAGCCCAGCTTGGCAGCAATGCTCCGGGCCAGGGTACTCTTTCCGGCACCGGACGGGCCGTCAATCGCAATTCTGATATGTTTCATGCTCCTTCTCCTTCTTGTTTCTTTGCCGCGGCCAATCCCGCCGCCCGGCCTGTGGACCAGGCAATCTGGAGGTTGAAGCCTCCGGTGTAGGCATCTGTATCCAGGATTTCACCTGCAAAGTATAATCCCTTCACAAGCTTTGATTCCATTGTAGTTGGATTCACTTCAGACACCTTCACTCCCCCGGAGGTGACAATCGCCTCGGTCACCGGGCGGGGCCCCGCCACGGCAATGGAGAAGTGTTTGAGCTGTTGGAGCAGCGCCCGCCGCTGCTCCCGCGTGATCTCATGAACTTTCTGGTGCGGTGCAATTCCGGTCTGCTCCACCAGCACCGGAATCAGCTTTTGCGGCAGCAGATCATCCAGCGCATTGCAGAAATCGTGATTGGCATACTTTTCGAAATCGGAAAGCAGCCGCTTATCCAGAGTCTGCTCATCCAGCGCAGGCTTGAGATCAATTTCTAGGCGGTACTCCTTGCGGTCGAAACGGCGCATGTGGGCGGAAGCCGACAGCACCAGAGGGCCGCTGAGGCCGAAATGGGTAAAGACCAGCTCTCCGAAGTCGGTATAGATCTTCTTCCCGCTCTCGTAGACCGTCAGGCGGATATTGCGCAGGCTCAGTCCCTGCATCCGGGCGCAGAGATTTCCCTTTTCCCGCAGGGGAACCAGAGATCCCTGCAGAGGCGTAATGGTGTGACCCACCTCCGCTGCCATCCGATGTCCTTCTCCGGTGGAGCCGGTGGCCGGATAGGAAACGCCGCCGGTGGCCAGAATGACAGCATCCGCCTTCCGAATGCCGCGGTCCGTCTTGACGCCCTGCACGGCATTCTCTTCTGTCAGCAGGGACTCCGCCCGCTCCCGCAGCAGCGTGACGCGCAGAGCCTTGAGCCGCCGCTCCAGCGCGGCACTGACATCGAACGCGCGGTCGCTGACCGGGAACACCCGCTCTCCCCGCTCTACTTTCAGCGCAACGCCCAGGCCTTCAAAAAATGCCATGGTATCCTGAGAGCCGAAACGGGAAAGCGCACTATAAAGAAACTTGCCGTTTCGCGGTATATTGGCCAGCAGAGTCTCCAAATCCGCATGGTTTGTCACGTTGCAGCGGCCTTTTCCGGTGATATTCAGCTTCTTCCCCAATCGTTCATTGGGCTCCAGGAGCTTCACCGACGCCCCCTGTTCTCCGGCGGCAATGGCCGCCATCATGCCGGCGGCGCCGCCGCCCACCACTATGATTTCCTTACTCATCGTCCATTTTCCCAAACACTCCGTATTCGTTCCAGATGTCCTCCAATGTGGCAAAGGTGGTGGACACATCCGTCCCCATCCGGGCAGCCAGGGCCACCAACAACGCGTTCATCAGAGACAGCGGCGCCACCATGGAGTCTACAAAGGAGATCATCTCACAGGGGGCCAGCAGGGCCGCGTCGGACATCTGATAGACCGGGGAAAGCTCGTTATCGGTCACGGCAATGATGGATGCCCCCCGGTCCTGGGCAAACTTCACGGTGTTCATGGTCACTTTGGAATAGCGGGGAAAGCTGATGGCAATCATCACATCCCCCGGGCCGATCCGGAAAAGCTGCTCAAAAATCTCACCGGCCGCACTGGACTGCACCAACGTGACGTTTTCAAAGAGCAGATGCAGGTAAAAATTCAGATAGCCGGCCACAAAGGTGGACGAGCGGACCCCCAGAATATAGATGTGGCGGGCGTTTTGGATGCGGTCCACCACGTCATTGAAATCCTCCCGGTCTGCGCCTACCGCCACCTCCCGGAGCTTTTCCATGTCGGAGTGCAGCACCGCGCCCAGCACATCCTGCTGGTCAAACAGTTCCCCGGCGGCCTTGATGCGCTGGGTGGAGGTCAGACGGCTGCGGATCATTTCCTGCAAGGCCCGCTGCATGCTGGGATACCCGTCGTAACCCAGCTCCGAGGCAAATCGCACCACGGTGGATTCACTGACTCCAACCAGCTTCCCCAGCTTACTGGCGGTCATGAAAGCCGCCTTGTCATAATGCTCCAGAATGTACGCCGCGATGCGCTTTTGACCCTTGGAAAAGCCGCTCATGCTGCTCTCAATGCTATGTAAGACGCTCTTCGCCACGCCGTTTCCTCCCATCTTCCCGCGGTCTCCCGGCCGCACGAATTCATCCTGCCGTATTGTAACACAAAACCGACATGATTCAAACTCTTTTTGCAGGACTTTTTTTGATCCTTGCAAAAAAGAAAGCGCGGCAGGTACTCCGCGCTTTCCGATGTATCAACTGCTATTCGTTTTTCAGAGCGGCCAGCTCCGCCTCCGTCAGGTAGCGCCACGCGCCCACAGGCAGGTCTCCCAGCTCCAGGGTATGTTCCCGCACCCGCCGCAGCCTCTGGACCGTCAGACCGCAGGCGGCGCACATCCGGCGGATCTGGCGGTTTTTCCCCTCATGAATCGTCACGGACAGCCGGGCGCTGCCGTCCCGCTGCTCCAGCACCTCCACCCGGGCCGGACGAATGGGCTCCCCTTCCAGATCCCGCAGAGCCTCCAGACGCGCCGCCGCGCCATCCACCGCGCCCTGCACCCAGACATGGTAGGTCTTGTTCACTTCTCCCGACGGGTGCAGCAGGCGCTGCATCAGTTCCCCGTCGTTGGTCATCAGCAGCAGTCCCTCGGAATCCAGATCCAATCGGCCCACGGGATAGACCCGCTCCCCACATCCCCGGGTCAGGTCCGCTACCGTTTTACGCCCCTTCTCATCGGACAATGTCGTCACATATCCCCGGGGCTTATTGAGCAGCAAGTAAACCGGCCGGGCCTTGTTCTCCAGGCGTTTTCCATCCAGACACACCTCGTCCCGGTCCAAATCCGCCCGCTGGCCCAGCTGGGCCGGAACGCCGTTGACCGTCACCCGGCCGGCCTCGATATAGCCCTCCGCCGCCCGGCGGGAACAGACCCCGGCAGCGGAGAGCAGTTTTTGCAAACGTTCTTCCATGTCTTCGTTCCTCAGTTCAGCCCACGTTTGAGCGTCTCCAGCGCCAACCCGGCGGCCGGCAGGATGGTTTCTCCGCAGAGCAGATCCACCCGGCCCACTTCCTGGCCATTCACCAGGAACACAGCCTGCCCCACCCGGCTCCCCGCCGTCAGTGGGGCCTGAAGCGGCCCATCCGTTTCAATTTCCGTCGTCAGCGTCTCCCCTTCTCCCAGCGGCCAGGAAAAGCCGGCAGCCGCCACCAGCGCAACCGTGGATTGACTGCCGCCGGTCACCGCAGCCCGCTCCACCGTCTCGCCCAGCACTGCAGCCCGGCTGGCGGGATAAGCGGAAAACCCATAGTCGTAAAGACTTTGATGATCCGCCCAATCATTGCCGTCCTGCAAGGTCACAGCCACCAGCCGCTGCCCGCTTCTCTGGGCACAGCTGACCAGTGTCCGGCCCGCCGCCCGGGTATAGCCGGTCTTTAATCCGATGCAGCCATCCTTCATGGAAAGGAGTTTATTATGGTTGGTCATGGTCCGTCCGCCGATGGTAACCGTCTTGGTCGAGGCAATCCGCACCAGAGTTTCGTTGTTCACCGCCGCGCAGGCCAGGCGCGCCATATCCCGGGCGGTGGAATAGTGGTCCTCATGATCCAGGCCATTGGGATTGGCAAAGGAGGAGTTCTCCATACCCAGCTTCTGAGCGGTCTCGTTCATCATGCGGACAAACCCTTCCTGACTGCCGCCCACGTGGTCCGCAATGGCCACCGCCGCATCGTTGCCGGAACACAGCAGCAATCCGTAAAGGAGGGTCTCCAGCGTCAGCTCCTCCCCCTCCTTGAGGTACATGGAGGACCCCTCCGTCATGGCCGCCTCCCGGGAGACTTTGACCACGTCGTCCAGGTCTCCTTCCCGGATGGCCACCAGGGCCGTGAGGATCTTGGTGGTGCTGGCGATGAGCATTTTCTTGTCGGCGTTGTGTTCATACAAAACACGTCCGCTGTCTACGTCCATCAGAATTGACGATGTAGCAGATGTCCCAACCGCCAATGCCTGGCAAGGCATTATACTTAACAATATCAGCAGCACGGCGATCCCCGTGCAAATTCTTCGCCTCAGCAACCAGCATCCCCCCATTTACGCGATGATGCTAGTATACCCCGCTCAGAAGGTTTCTTTTGCTTCCTTTTTGTCGAAATATTTTTCCACTTTATCCATCAGATCCGGCACCATCTCGACTACACGGTCCAACGTGGATACCGGCGGCACTGCCACCGGCAGCACCCGGGTGATGCCGTCCCGAATCACCAAAAACGCCACCGGATCGATCTTGACGCCCGCAGCACTGCCGCCGCCAAAATCTTTGGGCTGCGTTTTTCCGTAATCGCCGCCGGCACCGCCAAAACCAAAGCTGACTTTGGAAATGGGAATCAGCGTTACGCCGTCGGGCGTGGTGATGGGCTGGCCGACAATGGTATTGGTGTCCACCATTTCCCGCACCTTTTCCATGGCGGTCTGCATCAAATCATTGAGCTGAGACTTCTTAACAGATGGATTGTCCATATCCTTCTTCCTTTCTTTATGCTGCAGGTTTCACGGTTTCCGGTTTCTTGCGGTGCGCCTGACGCTGCATGCTGATAAACCAGCGCAGGGCCGGAACGGCAATTCCGGCGGCTACCCGCAATCCGGTTCCCAAGCGAAGCGAGAGCTCGGCTTCTCCCTCCGCGACGGTCTGTTCATTCTGAAAGTCTACTCCCACGTGGATCTGCGGGTCCTTCACAGTCAACAGCTGCTCCAGCACAGGCATGAAGGTCCATACTCCACACTGGATGAGGCCGTATGTCCGCGCGCCCTCCGCCGGATCCGCAGCCGCCCCCAGAACCACATGGACCCGCAGGGGCGCAATTCGGATGCCTCGCCGGGTCCGGTCCAGGGCCCGCCGCAGGGGCGGCCAGAGCGCCTGCACGGCACTCTGGATTTGCCCGGGGTCCCACTTGGGCAGCTGAAATTTCGGTTTGGAGGGAGGTTCCGGTTCCGGCTGCTCCTCCTGGGGCGCTTTCTCCGGCTGCTCCTCCTTTTTTGGCGGATAGAGGCGGATGGAACACGGTCCAATCCGCAGGGTCACGGTCCAAATTCCCTGACTCAGCGCAATCCGAACTCCGATCCGCAGCATCCAGATGCCTGCCAGCAACGCCAACAGCACGGCCCAAAGCCACCATAACCGCAACGGCCTCCACCTCCCTTCACACCGCCGGTGTCATCACGTTTGGGATTCCGTTTCTTCCGGTGTCACAGCGCCTTCCGCCGGATCAGAACCGCTGACGGTTCGACCCTGCGCCGGGTCCACAATCTGTCCATCCTCATTCAGGCGCATCTGTCCCTCCGCGCCCAGATCGGGCATCTCCGGAAGTTCATCCAGGCTGGAGAGATGAAACGCCCGCAAAAATTGTTTGGTTGTCCGGTAAAGATGGGGCCGCCCCGGTACCTGCAGTCTGCCGCACTCTTCAATGAGCTTGCGTTCCTGCAGCAGTCCGATGGTATAGGCGCTGTCCACGCCTCGAATCTGATCGACATAAGCCCGGGTGGTAGGCTGATAGTAGGCAATGATCGTCAGGACTTCCAGGGCGGGCTGGCTCAGCCGGGCTGGCTTGCGGATTTCAAAGGCCCGTCGGATGGTGTCGGCATAATCCGGCGCCGAGCACAGCTGCCAGCTGTCCTCGATGCGCAGCAGCCGAATGCCCCGGCGCTCAAAGGCGTAGTAGTCCATCAGCTTTTGCAGCACCCGCTCCACCGTGGGGCGGTCCACCTCCAGGGCCTGACAAATCCGGTCCACCTGCACCGGTTCGCCGGAGGCAAACACAATCGCCTCAACAGCGGACTCGATCTCCTTCATATCCATGGATTCCACGCTTGGTTCTCCTTCTCAGCTCAAATTCTCCGGCAGCTCGCCCTCCTGACGGACGGTGCAGTCCGTCTCGGAGCCCGCCAAATGCAGCACATGGGCCCGGCACAGCTCCAGCACCGCCAGGAAAGTGGCCACTACCTCGCTGCGGCTCCGGCTTCCCCGGAACAGCAGCAAAAAGCGGGTCATGCCGTGTTCCCGCAGCCGCCGCAGGATTTCCTTTGCCTTGCTCTCCACCGGATAGGGCTCATGCTGCACAATATCCCGAAAGGCCGCCCGGGGCGGCGGGAGCGCACGCTCCGAACGGCTGCGGATCTCCGCCATGGCCAAAATCAGGTCCGCCCGGTCCTGGCTGTATTCATAGATTTTGCCCCGTTCCACGGGTTCGGGGTCCCGGGTCAGGATGCTGCGTCCGAACTCCCCCATGGGAGCCAGCCTCTGCGCCAGGGCTTTGATGGTCAAATACTGTTCGTTGCGCCGCCGCTCCTCCAGGGACTGGATCAGGGCGTCCATCTCGTTTTTGGCCTCCTCATCCTCCAGCGAGAGCAGCATCCGGGTCTTGATGTACACCAGCTGAGAGGCCATGGTGACAAATTCACTGGCCACCTCCAGATCCATTTTCTGTCTCTGGTCCAGCCAGGCCAGATACTGGTCGCAGATCAGGGAAATGGAAATGTCCTGAATCTCCATCTTGTTCCGGCCCAGCAGGTACAAGATCAGGTCCAGAGGTCCCTCGAAGTCCTGCATCTCTTCGGATTTGGAGCGCACCACACGCTCGAGCTTAAATACGGGATTTTCCAACCTCTCACCTCAAAAAAACAGGTTGTAAAGCATCGAGAACACGCCGATGATGGCATTGGTCATCATGCCGCTCATAAAGCCGAAATAGCTCAGCACCAGCAGCACCAAAAAGCCATAGCGCTCATAGCGCATCAGCATGGCATAGGCATCATCGGGCAAAAACACCGCCACGACTTTGGACCCGTCCAGCGGCGGAATGGGAATCAGATTAAACAGACCCAAACCGATGGAAAGCGGAGCCAAGGTCAGCAAAAAGAACTCAAAGAGCGCGTTCCACAAAGGCGTGTAGGGCGCGTACTGATCAATCAGGCGGCTGATTCCCACCGCCGCGGCCGCCGTCAACAGGTTGGACACCGGCCCGGCCAGAGCGGTGACCGCCATTCCCTGCTTGGGCTTGCGGAAATACCGGGGATTCACCGGCACGGCCTTGGCCCAGCCGAAGCCCACGGTAAACATCATCAAAAGGCCGAACCAATCGATGTGGCGCAGGGGATTCAGGCTCAGGCGGTGCTGGGCCTTGGCCGTGGGATCGCCCAGCACATAGGCAGCCAAACCATGGCTGGCCTCATGCACCGTCAGACACAAAAAAATAGCCAGTACCCGCAGCAGGGCATTTCCCATAGCGGCAAAGTCCAGCGACTCAAACAAAAATTGCAGTTGATGCAGCATAGTCCTCTCCTGACATCATGGACAAAAATATAGGTGTATTATACCAGCCCAACACTTGAAATACAAGAAAGAAGCAGAAAAAAGGCCGTCACGGCGGGATGGTGCTTCCCATTCCCCCCGGATCTGATATAATGGAGCAGGCAAAAATTTTTTCAGGGTTTGAATGGTTTCGTTTCCTCCGGTCGTATTGAGAATACAGGCGGTTCCATTCCGCCTCCCACAACAAGGAGGAATCCATGATGAAAAAACTGATTGCGATTTTGCTGGCGGTCTTCGTGCTCTCCACAGCTGCCCTGGCCGTCGGACACGGACGCGGCGGGCACGGCATCCGGGCCTGTGACGGCACCGGAAACTTTTATGCCGATACCAATGGAGACGGCCTATGCGACTACTACGGCACGGGAACATGCGGTATGGGCCGCGCCTATGCGGACGCCGACGGAGACGGCGTGTGTGACCACTATGGCACGGGCCGGTGCGGCGGGGCCCACTGCGGGTGGGCCGCACAGTAAATCATTCCAGACGTAAAAGCGGGGCGAGGCCATGCGGAGCGAACAGGAGGCGGTTCAGGCCGTGGAACGGTATGCGGATACCGTTCGGCGGGTGTGCGCGCTGCATCTGAAGAATCATGCCGACACGGAGGACATCTTTCAAACGGTATTTTTGAAATACGTCCTCAGCACCACTGTCTTTGAAAGCCAGGATCATGAAAAGGCCTGGTTCATCCGGGTGACGGTCAACGCCTGCCGGGACTTGCTCAAAAGCTTTTTCCGCTCCCGCACCGTCTCGCTGGATGCCCTGCCGGAACTGCCCGCCGCCATGCCTCCCGACCACCGGGAGGTACTGGAGGCGGTGCTCTCCCTTCCGGAAAAATACCGGGATGTGGTCTATCTGCACTATTATGAGACATACACCGCCCCGCAGATCAGCCGGATTCTGGGGAAAAACGTCAACACGGTCTACACACTCCTGACCCGCTCGAAGCAGCTGCTCAGGGAGAAGCTGGAGGGCTGCGCAGATGAATGAACAACAATGGAACGGCGCCTTTTCCGCCATCCGGGCAGAAGAGTCCCTCAAAGAGGAAACCCTGGCTTACCTGGCCCGCAGGACCCACGGCTACCGGCGCTCCCCGGTCCGCCGTCAGCTGGGCGCGGCGCTGGCCGCGTGCTTGGTTATCGTCTCCCTGGTGGGCGGCGGATTGTTCTTTACCCCCGCCTACGCTCTGAGCGTGGAGCTGCCCGCCGCCGAATCCGCCTCCGGCACTGCCGCCGCAGCCTGGGAACTGGAGGTCAACTGCTTCCACCGTATCGTCTCGTTTACGCCCAGCTCCGAAAGCTCCGCCGCGCTCTCCGATACCGCTTCCCTGCGCTTTCAGGATTGGCGGGATCTGCTGCAGACCCTCCTGGCCGAGGACCCGGCAGAACCAGTCTCTGTTACGGTTATCTCCAAAAACCCGGACCAATCCGCCGATGTGCTGGAGAATTTGGAGATCTGGGCAGCTCAGCGGCCGGGCCTGCACTGCGGCTCCCTGACCAGTCAGGAAGCGCAGGAGGCGCAATCGGCGGGAATTCCCTGCTGGAAGTACCAGATATACTTACAAGCAAAATCCCTTTACCCAGATTTAACTCCAGATGATGTAAAGGGAATGACCATGCAGGAACTTCAGAACCTGCTGGACCAGGATCTCTCCACGATCTTCCCCGGCGAGGGCGGCTCCTGCGGTCAGGAGTCTTACGGCAATCATCACCGGCACGGATGGGAATAATCCCGCAATCCATCGCATTTCAGCAAAGCGCCCCTGCAAAAGCAGGGGCGCTTTGCTGTTTACTCTTCATTCGATGGCCTCCAGCTTTGCCCGGAAGGAAATCCGCCGGGGCGTCTCCATCTCGTCAAACTGAATCACATGAGCCTGCTTTTCCAGATCCACATCCAGCACGGTTCCAGCGCCGAAGAGAAAATGCCGAACCCGCTGTCCCGCCCGGAAAATTGCGGCTGACGTCTCCTGCGGCAGCAGACAACTGCGGTCCAGGTATTCCTGCGTTTGCCGGATGAGCCCCTCCCGGGGCTCCCGGGGAAAGACCAGGTGCTCCCGCCCAATCTCCAAGAGAAACCGGGAGGGATAGCGGGGTGACCCATCAAAATTCCGGCCGTCAGCCTCGGAGAGAAACAGCCGCTTCTCCGCCCGGGTCAGGGCCACGAAGGCCAGCCGCCGCTCCTCCTCCATGGCCGCCAGGGTCCGCACCTTCCGGGAGGGAAAAATCCCCTCATTCATGCCGCACAAAAACACGTTGGGAAATTCCAGGCCCTTCGCGGCGTGGACCGTCATGAGCTTTACCTTGTCTCCCTGCTGGGCAGTGTCCGCGTTGGTAAAAAGCGCCACATGGGTCAGATAATGCTCCAAAGTGCACTCCTCCCCACAGGAAGTCTCATACTCATAGACAGACTGCTTAAGCTCCGCCAGATTGTCCAGCCGTTCCTGGCTGCCCTCGGTACGCAGCATCTTCTCATACCCGCTCTGATTGAGCAGATCTGCCAGCACCTCCGACACAGGGCGTCCCGCATACCCGGCGGAAAAGGACTCCACCAGGGACACCAGCCGCGCCGCGCCGGTCCCCTTGAGGATCGGGTCCTCCAGATGGTCCCGCAGGGCCTGATACAGTGAGGTTCCCTGCCGCTGGGCCGTCTCCTCCAAAAACGCCATGCGCCGCTTGCCCAGATTCCGTTTGGGCACGTTGGCAATCCGCCGGAAAGCCAGATCGTCCTGATAGGCAATCATCCGCAGATAGGACAGAGCATCCTTTACTTCCATCCGGTCAAAAAACTGGACGCCGCTATAAATGGTGTAGGGGATCTTCTCCTGAAGCAGCCCCTCCTCCACCGCCCGGGTGACGTAGTGGGCACGATAAAGCACTGTGATCTCCCGGTACGGCGTCCCCGCCTCATGGAGCTTTTGGATCTCCTGCGCAATCCAGGCGGCCTCTTCCTCCTGGGTCTGGGCGAAATAACACACCACCGGCACTCCCGCAGGCAGTGTGGGCTGCAAATTCTTTTTCATCCGGGTACGGTTGCGGTCGATGAGGGTATTGGCTGCGGTGAGGATTTCCGGTGTAGAGCGGTAATTGTCCATCATCAAAATGGTTTTCGTTCCGGGGAACCGCTTGTCGAAATCCAGCAGATACCGTACATCCGCTCCCCGCCAGGTGTAGATGGTCTGGTCCGGATCCCCCACGATAAACAGGTTTTTATGGTAGCCGCACAGCACCTCCATCAGCTCATACTGGATGGCGTCGATATCCTGAAACTCATCGATCATGATGTACTCCAGCCTCTGCTGCCACTTGAGCCGGATTTCCGGATCCTTCTGAAAAAGATAGAGCGTAAATTTGAGCAGATCATTGTAGTCCAAACCGAAGCATTTCTTCTCCTGATAGAGATAGCCGTAGAAAATGATGTCTCCGGCAGTTGTTGCCTGGTCGTACTTTTCCTTCAGGGTATCCAGGGAAAAGGCAATCAAATCCCGATAGTATTCCGGTTCCTGGACCAGCTTGCGCATCTCTATGAGGTCCCGGGCGGCGGAAAAGGTCATATCCCGCAGGGTCAGTCCACGCTCTTCGTAGAGGATCTGCAGCATGGCATCAATATCCGCGTTGTCCAGCACCAAAAAGCTTTTGGGATAGTGCACTGCATGGCTGTCTTCCTGAAGAACGCTGACGCAAAAACCATGGAAGGTATTGATATAACCGGTATCGTTGTCGCCGGTAAGCTGATGAATTCTCTGGCGCATTTCTGCGGCGGCCTTGTTGGTGAAGGTGACGCACAGGAGGTTTCCCGGCAGGATACCCAGCTCATTGACCAAATACGCAAACCGGTGTGTCAGGGCCCGGGTCTTGCCCGAACCGGCTCCGGCAATCACCCGGACATATCCCTCCGTGGATGTAACCGCCTCCCTCTGGGCAGCGCTGAGTCCCGCAAGCAAATCCATCATGCAGCGGCGCCTCCTTTGTAGAACATTTGTTTTTAGTATACCAGATTTTCCCGTACCGCTCAAGCCCCTTCTCCGCATGATCCCATGGAACCGCCACCAACGGAGAATGCAAACAAAAAGCCCGGAGGAACCAGTCCTCCGGGCTCTTTTCAGACATATGATGCAGGACAATGTGTCCGCTTTGCGCAGGTTGAAGAGAATCAGCCGTTGCCCTTCACCATGGAGGCAATCTCCGCAGCAAAGTTCTCCTGCTTCTTCTCGATGCCCTCGCCCTTCTCGAAACGCACAGCGTTCTTGAAGGTGATGGTGCCGCCCAGCTCCTTGGCGCATGCAGCGATATACTGCTCCACGCTCATGGAGTTGTCCTTCACGAACTCCTGCTGCAGCAGGCAGTTCTCGGCATAGAACTTGTTCAGCTTGCCCAGGACGATCTTCTCACGCACCTGCTCGGGCTTGGAAGCCATCTTGGGATCGTTCTCCATCTGGACCATCATGATCTTCTTCTCTTCGTCCAGCACGTCCTGGGTAACCTGGGTCTTATCCCAGAAACGGGGATTCAGAGCGGCAATCTGCATGGCCACGTCCTTGCCGACAGCCTCCACCTTCTCGGCGGGCAGATTGGTCTCCAGATTCACCAGCACGCCGATCTTGCCGCCGGCATGCACATAAGCCACAGAGGTGCCCTCGGCAAAGCGGGCGAAACGGCGGACCTTAATGTTCTCGCCGATCACCAGCACCATCTCCTGCTGCTGCTGCTCCACAGTCAGCTCGGTGCCGGCATACTTGCAGCCCATCAGAGCATCCAGGTCAGCGGGGTTCTCCTTGGCCACGGTAGCGGCCACACCCTTGACGAAGTCCACGAACTTCTCGTTCTTGCCCACGAAGTCGGTCTCGGCATTGACCTCCACCACGACACCCACGCCGTCCACAACCGTGGCCAGCGCCATGCCCTCGGCGGCGATGCGGCCGGCCTTCTTGGCAGAAGCGGCCATGCCCTTCTCACGCAGCCACTCCACGGCCTTGTCCATGTCGCCGTCAGAAGCGGTCAGCGCCTTCTTGCAATCCATCATACCCACGCCGGTCATCTCGCGCAGGTTCTTTACATCAGCTGCGGTAAAAGCCATTTTCTTGTTCCTCCCGTATCGTTATCTCGAAGCAGTCGCTTCCAAAAACGCTTACTCGGCGTCCTCCGCCTTCTCGGCGGCTTCCTCGGTCTGCTCGCCCTGCTTGCCCTCCAGCACGGCGTTGGCCATGATGGAAGAGATCAGCTTGATGGCGCGGATGGCGTCATCGTTGCCGGGGATCACATAATCGATCTCATCGGGATCGCAGTTGGTATCGGCGATGGCCACCACGGGGATGCCCAGCTTGTGAGCCTCGGCAATGGCGTTGCGCTCCTTGCGGGTGTCCACAATGAACAGAGCGCCGGGCAGCTTCTTCATGTCCTTCACGCCGCCCAGGTACTTCTCCAGCTTCTCGATCTCGCCCAGGTGCTTCATGACTTCCTTCTTGGGCAGCATATCAAAGGTGCCGTCGGTCTGCATGGTCTTGAGCTGGTTGAGACGGTCCACGCGGGTGCGCATGGTCTTGAAGTTGGTCATCATGCCGCCCAGCCAACGAGCGTTGACATAGTACTGACCGCAGCGGGTAGCCTCCTCGCGGATGGCCTCCTGAGCCTGCTTCTTGGTACCCACGAACAGCAGGGACTGGCCGCTCTCGCTGAGCTGACGGACGAAGTTATAGGCCTCCTCCAGCTTGCGGACGGTCTTCTGCAGGTCCACGATATAGATGCCGTTGCGCTCGGTATAGATATAGGGAGCCATCTTGGGGTTCCAGCGACGGGTCTGGTGACCGAAGTGGACGCCCGCCTCCAGCAGGGCCTTCATGGAAACGACGTTAGAATTTGCCATAGTGTTGAGTTCCTCCAAACAAATTTAGTTTACCCTCCGGCGGCTTCATCCCCTCCGCCAATTCCCGCGGGAACACAGACGGAGAGTCGACACACCGTGCGGAATGCTGAAATATAATACCACACCAGTCCCTGTGATGCAAGTATTTTTTCCTGAAATTGTGTAAAACTTTCCTGTTTTCCCGGATTTTTTTCCGGGCCTCAGAATTTTTTCCGGCGTTTGCGCTCCGCGCCCGGATCCCGGCGCTGGAAGGGCTTGTCGATGAGAATGATATCATCCCCCACGCGCTGGATGCACTCCCAGGGGATATAGTACTCCTCTCCCCTGCCGAACAAACCGAAAAAGCGGCAGGGTCCGTAGACCACAATGGCCACCACCTGTCCTTCCGGCACCCGCACATCCACGTCCGCCACATAACCCAGCCGGCAGCCGTCGCAAATATTGATGACCTCCTTGCACCGAAGGTCCCGGATTCTGCACTGCATCGCGATCCCTCCCCTGCCTTACCCTATGCCCGCCACGGACTGTCCTATGCAGCCAGAATGCGACAAAAGCTTCCAGTATAGGAAAAACCGGCACAGGCCATACTGGGTTTTGAAGTTTCAACGGCGCAGGAGGCAGCAAGCATGCAGGGAAAGGTCGAAATCGCGGGCGTCAATACCATAACCCTGTTCCCGCATTCCTCCGTCCGTTTCCACGCAAAAGATTACCAGA
>CABUDN010000039.1 GCA_902490355.1 uncultured Oscillibacter sp. | reverse complement strand
TATCCACATCCACCACGTATGGGACAGGTTCAGGTGAAGGGCCCGGCTGGATGTGTGTCGGAAACCTTGGTCTTGGCCTCCAGCTCCGCCTGGCGCATCATCCGGTCCACATCCCGCTTTGCATCGTCCACAAACTTCTCACGGGCGGCAAGCAGCTCCTGGGCACGCTTGATTTCCACCGGCAGCTGAGCACGCAGCTCATCCAGCAGGTCCAGCATTTCGTCCCGGTCCACCATGCTCATATTCGGCTTGAGTGCAGGGGACTTGGCATCCTCGATCCGCTCATATAACATATCGATCAAACGGTTGGTATCGTTGGCCATTTTACTCTTCCTTCCTTTTTTGCGTCATTTCCCGCACCATGGGGATAATCTCGGCGGGCAAGTATTTCTCCAACGGCTGGCGATAGCGGATCATCTCCCGGGCCATGGAGGAGCTGAAATGCTGGTACGCAGGGCTGGCAGGCAGAAACAATGTCTCCAGTTCCGGATAAATGCCCCGGTTAATCAGAGCCATCTGGTACTCCACATCGAAGTCCGTCACATTGCGCACGCCCCGCACAATCACGCCCGCCCCGTGGGCCACGGCAAAATCAGCCAGCAGCCCGGGCCAAAGCTCCGCTTCCACATTTTCCAGGGGGGCCACTGCGGCCCGCACCAGCTGAAGCTTTTGCTCCGGCGTAAACATCTGATTTCGTTTTTCCGCATTGGGGCTGACGCATACCCACACCCGATCAAAGCAGGCGGCGGAGCGTTGGATAATGTCCAGGTGGCCCAGGGTAATAGGATCAAAACTGCCGGAGCAGATGGCTGTTTTCATGAGCGTTGTTCCTCGTTCTCTTGGTTTGCGCCGCGGTGGTAGACGCTCAATCCGATCTTTCCGTAGCGGTAGACCCGGTGCAGGCGGTACGGCGGCGCCAGAACCGGCAGGACATGGTCCGCCGGATGTTCCGCAACAATTATACCATGGGGAGAGAGAATGTCAATTCTAGCAATCTCTTCCAGTGCGCTCTCCAGCAGTCCGGAAGCGTAGGGCGGATCCAGGAACACGAGATCAAACCGCTGCTTCACCGTGTGCAGATACTCCATGGCGTCCCCGGCAATGACCCGGGCGCCCTCTTCCAGATTGGTTACCCGCAGATTCTCCCGGATCAGCCGCACGGCGTCCCCCCGCCGATCCACAAATGTAACCTCCGCCGCGCCCCGGCTGAGGCACTCAATCCCCAGCTGGCCGGTTCCGGCAAACAGGTCCAGTACGCGCCGGCCTTCAATATCAAATTGAAGAATACTGAACATTCCCTCTTTCACCCGGTCGGTGGTGGGACGGGTTTCCATCCCCTCCAGCTCCCTGAGGCGACGTCCCCGCGCCGAGCCTGTAATCACACGCATAGCGTTCTCTCCTTGTGTCCTCACGAAATTTCAGTTTATTTTACGGCAAAAGCGCCCGCTTTTCAATACCTTCCTGCCAGATCCCGTCTCTTTTTTAGGACTTGTGCTTTACATAGGAATCGTATATAATGAAAGCCTAAAAGTACGCAATGGAGAAGAGGCTGCCGCCTCTTCCAATCAATGCTCCGGAAAGGAAGGACGTTTTCATGATTCAATTCAAGTCCGATCAGGGAGACATCTTCGTCAGCAGCGCCGTATTTTCCAACATCACCGGCATGGCTGCCACCAACTGCTTTGGCGTCAAAGGCATGGCCTACCGTTCCATGACCGATGGTCTGGTGCATTTACTGCGCCGCGAGGCCATGAGCAAAGGCGTTAATATCACCTATCACGATGACAACTCCATTTCCATCGAGCTCCACATCATTGTGGAGAACGGCGTAAACCTCCCCGCGGTGTGCCGCTCCATCATGAGCGAGGTCCGTTACATGGTGACCAAAAATACCGGCGTCACTGTCAAGGCTGTGGACGTGTGCGTCGATTCCATGACCCTGTAAGGGAGGACGAAAACAGATGAATGAACAGATTACCGGCCTGATGTTCAAGCAGATGGTTCTGCACGGTTCCGCTGCCATCACTGCCCAGAAGCAGGCCATCAACGACCTCAACGTGTTTCCTGTACCCGACGGCGACACCGGAACCAACATGTCCATGACCATCGGCGCAGCAGCTGCGGAGCTGCGCAAATCCAATCCCGCCACCGTAGAGCAGGCCGCCTCCATCACGGCCTCCACCCTGCTGCGGGGTGCCCGCGGCAACTCCGGCGTCATTCTCTCTCTTTTGTTCCGGGGTCTTTCCAAAGGCCTCAAGGGACACACGCAGGCTGATGCCGCCACCTTCGCCGCTGCCATGCAGGAGGGCGTCAGCGCCGCCTACAAGGCGGTGATGAAGCCCGCTGAGGGCACCGTGCTCACGGTCTCCCGTCTGGCGGCCAAGCGGGCCGTGGAAGTGGCCGCAGAGGAAAAGGACGTGGAAAAAGTGCTGGAAGAAGCCATTCGGGAGGGCTATGACGCCCTGGCGCAGACCATCGAAATGAACCCGGTCCTGAAAAAGGCCGGCGTGGTGGATGCCGGCGGCAAGGGATATCTGCTGATTCTGGAGGGCATGCTGGCCGGTATGCGGGGAGAACCCCTGCCTGAGACCGATGAGGAAGGCGAAACGCCCAATGAAAAGGCCGATTTTGCCATGATGGCCGCCGAGGAAATCACCTTTGCCTTCGACACGGTGTTCATCGTCCGCAAATCCACGCCTGACGTCTCCCTGGAAGGACTGCGCACCTATCTCAACAGCATCGGCGACAGTCTGGTCATCGGTGAGGACGACGAGGCTTTCAAGGTCCACGTCCACACCAACATTCCCGGCAGCGCCCTCAACGAAGCCCAGAAGTACGGCACGCTGGAACTGGCCAAGATCGAGAATATGCGCACCCAGGCGGAGGACCTGGCCGCAGGCAAGCACGTCCAGAGCACGGACGATCTCGATGCCGTGGAGGCCTCTTTGGAGTCCGGCGCTTCTCAGGAGGAACAAGGACACGTGGTGGCCGAACCCGAGAAGAAATACGGATTCCTGGCTGTGTGCGCCGGTGACGGCCTGGCCGCCGTATTTCACGATCTGGGCGCCGACGGCGTGGTCTCCGGCGGGCAAACCATGAACCCCTCCACGGAGAGCATTCTGGACGGGGTGGACCGGATCCCCGCCGAGACGGTCTTTATCCTGCCCAACAACAGCAACATCATTATGGCTGCTCAGCAGTGCGCCGCCCTCACGGAAAAGCACGTGGTGGTCATTCCCACCAAAACGGTGCCGCAGGGCATCACCGCCATGATGAACGTGGACTTTGAGGCTCCGGACGCACAGACCATTACCGACGCGATGACGGAAAGCCTCTCCACAGTCACCACCGCCCAGATCACCTATGCCGCCCGCAACTCCGATTTCGATGGCTTTGAGATCCGGGAAGGCGACTATCTGGCCCTGGAAGAAGGCAAGCTTTTCGGAACGGATTCCTCTTTGGATACCCTTCTGCACAAGCTGGCGGAGCGCGCCGTGGAAAAGGACGCGTCCTTCATCTCTCTGTATTTCGGCGAAGATGTGACCGAGGAAGACGCTCAGAAAGCCGGAGCGCTTTTTGAGGCCGCCTGCCCCAACGCGGAAGTGGCGGTTCTCTCCGGCGGTCAACCGGTCTATTACTATATCATCTCCATGGAATAACGCAATAGCGTGAAACCGCCGCCGTCCTGGCAATGGACGGCGGCGGTTTTCTTTCGCACAATCAGCGCTGTGGCAGTGATATCCCGATATTTTACAGATTCTCCATGGCGGCATTGATCTGCGATTCGGTGGCCCGCATGGCCTGCAGCGTCCGGTCCAGCAGCGTGTCCAGCTCCCAGCCCAGCATCTGCGCCCCCTGGCGGATCACATCCCGGGAGCAGCCTGCGGCAAACTTCTTGTCCTTGAACTTCTTTTTCAGAGAAGAGAGCTCCATATCCTCCACGCTCTTGCTGGGCCGCATCAGCGCCGCAGCGCCGATCAGGCCCGTCAGCTCATCGCTGGCAAAGAGGACCTTTTCCATCTCATGAACCGGCTCCACATCGGAGCAGAGGCCGTATCCGTGGCAGCAAACCGCATGGACAAACTCCTCGCTGCATCCGATCTCCGCCAACAGCTCCGGGGCCTTGCGGCAGTGCTCCTCCGGCCACTGCTCAAAGTCCACATCGTGCAGAAGGCCTACTGTGGCCCAAAACTCCGCATCCTCGCCGTAGCCCAAAGTCTCCGCATACCAGCGCATAACGGCTTCCACCGTCAGGGCGTGACGGACGTGGAAGGATTCCTGGTTATATTTCTGCAGCAGCGCCAGAGCTGCCGCCCGATCCGGACATGCTTTCATGGAATCTCGCTCCTTCTTTCTCTCAAATTGAAGTCAGTATAGTCTCTCTTTCCCGTTTTTTCAAGTCTTTACAGATCCCGGGGATCGGGATCCCCGTCCAGCGTCACAAAATAATCGTACCAGGGCAGCAGGAACGGCAGCTGCTCTTTGAGCCAGTCGACAATCTCCCGGCTGAACAGCGCATCCGTGAGCTTGTCCGAATGGGTGATGGAAAACGACTTGGCCCGGTACCACGGCTCCAACAGCGGTGAGGGTGCCGCGGACTTGGGACGCCGGTAGTCCTCCGTCTCCAGCACAAACGTCTCCTGCCGGGAAAGGGCCCGCATCATTTTTTCCATCGTACCGGGATCCCGGTCTATTCTGGCCCGGAGTTTGGCCATGGTCACCGGCCGGGGCATGTAATAGCCCATGCCGCAGGTCCATCCCTCCGGCATCAGCTCAAACCAGAACACCGGATGGGCAGTCCACTGCTCCGAGGGCTGCTCCACGGTAAACCACAAACTCTCCTTATACGGTCCCCGGCCGTGAAGCCGCCGGGCATCCCGGTAGATCCGCGTCACCTTCCGAACCAGTCCATAATCCGGCCGCTGTTCCCGCAAAAATGCATAGATCTCATCCGCCAGCTCCACCATAGGCCGGTAAAAGTGTTCCAAATAGATCTCTTTATGGGCCTCAAACCAGCTTCGCTCATTGTTGAAGCGGATTCCCCACATGAAATCCACCGTTTCATCTGTAAATCCGGTAAACATCTCTGCCTCCGTCGTCTTTCTAAAATTACCGCCAGTATACCACAGCGTTCCTCCCCCGGCAAGGCGGAAAATACCGGGCGGTCTCCCGCCCGGCCCCTGTCAGCACTGGCGCATGGCCTGCTCCAGCAGCTTCATCAATCTATCTGCCTGATGATAGTGGTCCGCACTGAGCTCGTTGAGAATCTCAGCCAGGCAATGGTCTGTGGTTCCCTCCGCTGCCCGGGCATAGTTCAATCCGCTGCATACCTGGGCATGATAGCATTGACGAAGCATCTGACACCAGTTTCCCGACCGCATCTGTTGGCAAAGCATCACATGGGGCCGGTAGCATCCCCCTGTGATCAGATAATAAACCGTCATCAGCCGCCGGGCATGACCCGCCTCCTCTGCTGCCAGATCCCGCAGACGCTGCCGGGCTGCCGCCGGTCCCTGCTGGGCCATCATCCGATAATTCCGGCAGCTCTCCAGCTCCTCCTCAATAAATCCCGTCAGCACGTCCAGCATATCCGCCGCATCCGAACCCATGCAGCAGGGATCCGGAACAGCGCCGGGAAGCTGTCCCTCGGTACTCTCTTCTTTCGTCTGGTCAGCAGACAGCTCTGCCTGCGCGGAGGCCGGCACTGCCTGCTGCGCCGTGTCAGCGGGATAGGGCTCCAGCCCCGGAGCCACCCGCTGCCACAGGCGATCATAGGGCCGGTAATCGTACGCCGCCGATTGATGTAGCTGTTGATCCATGAACGGTCCCTCCTTTTCCCTCCATCTTATGCAGCCACGTCATTTTTTGTTCCTGTTGCCTGTGCAACAGGTATATTCTGAAAAACCGGGTAAAATACTGTTGGAAAGCATTGCCTCTGCGTTGCTTTTTTTTGCATGATCTGCTAAAATAGACAGGCTATGAGCATTTATGCCAGTAAAGGAGGTTCCGTTTCCATGCTGGAACTCAAACATATCAGCTACGCCGTTCGGGAAGGCGACGGAGAGCTGGGCATTCTCAATGATATTTCCCTCACCATCGAGGATCACCGTCTGGTGGTCTTTACGGGTCCCAACGGCGGCGGCAAAACAACCCTCGCCAAAATTATTATGGGTCTGGTCACCCCCACAGAAGGGCAGATCCTCTGGAACGGCCAGGATATCACCCATCTGGGCATTACGGAGCGCGCCCGTCTGGGCATCAGCTACGGTTTTCAGCAGCCGCCCCGCTTCAAGGGCCTGACGGTTCGCCGTCTGCTAACCCTGGCATCGGGGGACGAGACGCTCTCCAAGGACCGGTGCTGTCAGTACCTGACCAAGGTGGGCCTGTGTGCCAACGACTATCTGGACCGGGAAGTGGATGTCTCCCTCTCCGGCGGTGAAGTCAAGCGGATCGAAATTGCCTCTATCCTGGCCCGGAACAGCCAGCTTATGATTTTCGATGAGCCGGAAGCCGGCATCGATCTGTGGAGCTTCGCCCGTTTGACGGAGACCTTCCAGCAGATCCACACCGCGGGTACCGCCACCATGATTATCATCTCCCATCAGGAGCGCATCATCTCCCTGGCGGATGAAGTGATTGTCGTGGGCGACGGCGCCATCCGGCACCGGGGCTCTGCCCAGGAAATTCTTCCCCAGATCCTGGCGGACACTCTGGGCGGCTGCCCGGTTTTGACAAAGGAGGCGAAGGCACAATGATGGAAAATGAAATTGACCGCGAGCTGCTTGAGAAAATCGCGGACATGCTGGGCAAACCGGTCGGTGCCTTCAACATCCGCAAGGACTGCGGCTGCGATGGCCGCCAGTCCACGGAGCACATTCAGATTCTGGACCGGGATGACGGCAAAGCGGGCATCAATATCCGCATTGCCGACGGTACGGTGAATGAAACCTGCCACATTCCGGTTATCATCACGAAGTCCGGTGTGGAAGAAACCGTATACAACGATTTCTTCATCGGTGAAAACTGCGATGTGGAGATTGTCGCCGGCTGCGGCATCCACAACTGCGGCGACCAAACCTCCCGTCACGACGGCGTCCACGTTTTCCATGTCGGAAAACACTCCCGGGTGCATTACAGTGAAAAGCATTACGGCGAGGGTGACGGCAAGGGCGGCCGGATCATGAATCCTCAGACCATTGTCTATCTGGACGAAGGTGCCTCCATTCAAATGGATACCACCCAGATCCGGGGCGTGGATTCCACCAAGCGCTATACCAAAATCGTCTGCGGCAAGGATGCCGAGGCCGTGATAACCGAGCGGCTGCTCACCCATGGCGACCAGGTGGCGGAAAGCGACATGGAGATTGATCTGGACGGTGAGGGTGCCCGGGGCCGGGTAATTTCCCGCTCAGTGGCGCAGGACTCCTCCAACCAGGTCTTTTATCCCCGGATGGTGGGCAACGCCGCCTGCTTTGGCCATGTGCAGTGCGACTCCATCATTATGGGAGATGCCAAGATCAAATCCATCCCCGCCATTACCGCCAACTGCACGGAGGCACAGCTCATCCATGAAGCGGCCATCGGCAAGATTGCCGGGGATCAGCTCTTGAAGCTGGAGACCCTGGGCCTGACGGAAGAGGAAGCCGAGGACTGCATCCTCAAGGGCTTCCTGGCATAAGGAACGCAAAAACGCGCGCAGCTAAAAAGCTGCGCGCGTTCCTTTTTTATAAAAAATCCTCCGGAGATGATTCCCCGGAGGATTTTTCTTTTGAAATTTTACTTTGCGTATTCGACAACCTTCGTCTCGCGCAGGACGTGGACCTTGATCTGACCGGGATACTCCATCTCTTCTTCGATCTTCTTGGCCAGATCCCGGGCCAGAATCACCATCTGGTCCTCACTGACCTGCTCCGGTCTGACCATGACCCGAACCTCGCGGCCGGCCTGAATGGCATACGCCTTCTCCACGCCGGGATAGGAACCGGTGATGGTCTCCAGCTGCTCCAGACGCTTGATGTAGTTCTCCAGGTTCTCGCGGCGGGCACCGGGCCGGGCAGCAGAAATCGCATCTGCCGCCTGCACCAGGCACGCGACGATGGTCCGGGGCTCCACATCGTTGTGGTGCGCCTCGATGGCGTGGATGATGTCTTCCTTCTCCTTGTACTTCCGGGCAAACTCCACGCCCAAGGACACGTGCGTGCCTTCCATTTCGTGGTCCACGGCCTTGCCCAGGTCATGGAGCAGACCTGCCCGCTTGGCAGCCTGCACATCCGCTCCCAGCTCAGCGGCCATCATACCGGCAATGTGGGAGACCTCCACAGAATGCTGCAGAACATTCTGGCCGTAGCTGGTGCGATAATACAGCCGTCCCAGCATCTTGACCAGCTCGGGATGCAGGTTCCGCACTCCGCACTCAAAGGTCACACGCTCACCCTCGGCCTTGATGGTTGCATCCACCTCCCGGCGGGCTTTTTCCACCATTTCCTCAATATGGGTGGGATGAATCCGGCCGTCCGCAATGAGCTTTTCCAGGGCCAGACGGGCAATCTCACGCCGCACCGGCTCAAAACAGGAAACCGTAATGGCCTCCGGTGTATCGTCAATGATCAGATCCACACCGGTGAGCGTCTCAATGGTGCGGATATTCCGGCCTTCCCGGCCAATAATGCGGCCCTTCATCTCGTCATTGGGCAGGGGAACCACGCTGACGGTCATTTCAGCCACCTGGTCCGCAGCACAGCGCTGGATGGCCTGTGCCACCACTTCGCGGGCCCGGGCCTCGCACTCTTCCTTCATTCGAGACTCCACCTCTTTGATTTTGAGGGCAGTCTCATGGGTCACTTCCGCCTCCACCTGGGAGATCAGATAATCCTTCGCCTCTTCCGCAGTGAAGCCGGAAATGCGCTCGAGCATTTCGGTCTGGCTGCGTTTGATGACCTGGATTTCCTCCGCCTCCTTGTCGATGGCGGCATGCTTTTGTGCCAGGGATTCTTCCTTTTTCTCGATTGCCTCGGTCTTGCGGTCGAGGTTCTCCTCTTTTTGCTGCAGCCGGTTTTCCTGCCGCTGCAGATCGGCTCTGCGCTCCTTTACTTCCTTTTCATATTCGCTGCGGTTCTTTAAAATCTCTTCTTTGGCTTCCAGCAGTGCCTCTTTCTTTTTGGTCTCGGCGCTCTTGATGGCCTCATTGATAATGCGCTTTCCTTCTTCTTCTGCGCTTGAGATTTCCTTCTCGGAAACATTCTTCCGGTAGTAAAAACCGGCAGGGAAGCAAATCGCGCCGCCGACCACCAGCCCGATCAGGGCTGCAAGAATGGTCAAGGGACTCACGATCTGGTATTCCTCCTGTTCATTGGGTTTGGTCGCTGTATGAGCGGGCCGCACAGACCCGCTCCTTTTAGAAAATGATCGGACGGACACCCCTTTTGCCGTTCGATAATCATCCTTTTTCAGTTTAATCGTTTAGAGGGGCCCTGTCAAGGAAAAACGTATATTTACCCGAAATATACACCCATTTTTCCCAATGGTTTTGTAAAAAACTCCGGAGCATCTCCCCTCTACACGTTGATGTAAGCCGCAGCCGCATAGCCCAGCTGCTCGCCGAATCCAACTACATACCATCCTTCCCATTCTCCGTAAACCGTAACAGCCGAGCCTCCGGGCATATTGGCCAGAATTCTGCCGTCGGCAGACGGGTATTCCCGCAAATTCAGTGTCCCATAGGACACCGCCACGGTCCCCGTCACCGGTTCGGCCGGATAGATGAACGGCAAATCAAAGTACCGGGTCAGGGCGCGGGCCAGCTGCTGCGCAATGGCTTCCATGTGTCCCTCCACCCAAACCGCATCGGCATAATTGTCGTGGTATCCGATTTCCACCAATACTGCCGGCGCCCGGGGCTGGCGAACTTCGCCCAGGGATGTGGTCTCCCGGGTTGTGACTTTGTTGGGCAGCGGATAGATCTGCCGCAGCTCCTCGGCAATGAGTTCCGCAGCTCTCTGTCCCTGCTGGCTGCCCGGATAATAGAAAGCAATAATCCCCCGCTCTTCCCCATAATGGCCCTCCGGCGCAGCGTTGGAATGCAGCGCCAGATACAAATCATAGTCTCCTGCATTTCCCTCCCGAATGGAGGACGCGGCGGTCATATCCGGCCGGTTGCGCTGATAGCGGATGGTATTGGACCACAGGTACGGCACCAGTGCATCGGCCAGCCGGTTCATGTGGTACTCTTCCGAGCCGCTGCCGGTAACATAAGCATTCCACTCCTGCGTGGACGGACTAAGATAAATGACAGGCATGTTGGTCCCTCCTTCTCATGGAATTCTATGGCGGAGCGGCGGAAAATGTGATATACTCAAAGCCAGAACTTGACGCAGGAGGACCATTTCATGAAAGCAGAGCGCAGTTATCCCCGTTTTACCGTTACCCCCAAAGCCGAGGCTTCGATCCTGCGGGGACACCCCTGGATTTACGATGCCGAGATCCTCACCGTAGAAGGGACGCCTGAAAACGGCAATTTGGTGGATATCTTGAGCAAAAAAGGCCGATATCTTGGCACTGGCTTTCTTTCCGAGCAGTCGAAAATCCGGGTACGTCTGATTTCCCGCAATGCCAACGACCGCTTTGACGAGGCGTTCTGGGAGCGAAAGCTGCGCTGGGCCTGGGAGTATCGAAAGACCGTCATGGACCCGGAAGACCTGGATTGCTGCCGGATTATTTTTGGAGAGGCGGATGCATTTCCCGGTTTGACCGTGGACAAGTTTCACGATCTGCTCAGTGTGCAGGTTCTCTCCGTGGGCATGGAGCGCATCAAGGCACACCTTCTCCCCACTCTGGTCCGGATCCTGCGGGAAGACGGACAGGCCATCCGGGGTGTCTACGAGCGCAATGATGTGGCCCTGCGGGACAAAGAAGGCCTTCCGCAATACAAAGCCTGGTTCCCCCTCCCCGGTGAAGCGCTGCCGGATTCTCCCGTTACCGAAATTACGGAAAACGGCATTCGCTACTGGGTAGATGTGGAAAACGGGCAAAAAACCGGCTTCTTCCTGGATCAGAAATATAACCGGCGCGCTGTGGCGCGCCTGGCCAGGGGCAAAACCGTGCTGGACTGCTTCACGCATACCGGTTCTTTCGCACTCAATGCCGCCATGGGCGGCGCCGCCCATGTGACGGCGGTGGATGTATCGGAGAGCGCCGTGGAGATGGCCCGGGCCAATGCCGAGCGCAACGGTCTTTCCGACGTGGTGGAGTGTGTGGCAGCCAATGTGTTTGATTTGCTGCCGTCCCTGGAAAAGGAACCGCCGCGTTATGACTTTATCATTCTGGACCCGCCTGCGTTCACCAAATCCCGGAAGACCGTGGCCGGAGCCATGACCGGCTACAAGGAGATCAACTATCGGGCTATGCGTCTGCTGCCCCGGGGCGGCTATCTGGCCACCTGCTCCTGCTCCCACTTCGCCACGGAAGAAAAGTTCATTGCCATGCTCCACTCTGCCGCGAAAGATGCCGGCGTGCAGCTGCGGCAGATCGAAGCCCGGCAGCAGAGCTGCGACCATCCCATTCTCTGGGGCGTCGATGAGACAAACTATTTGAAATTCTATCTCTTCCAGGTCGTCTGACCGCATCAAACAACGGTGCCCGGCTTACGCCGGGCGCCGTTGTATCTGTGATTGGAGAAAAAAAGGATGCGGTTTGCACCGCATCCTTTTTTCTTGGTTAATGACTGACCTCGATGGCCCGCACCACACCGCCGGACACGTAGATATCCGCAGTGCTGGCATAGGCGTGCGCCTGATCCAGCGTCACCCAGGTATTCGTATCTGCGTTGTAGCAGGGAACATCGCTGGGCACCGTATAGCTCCGGCCGCCGATCGTGACAGCATCCTTACCGCTCCAGGCACTGTTGGAAACATTCTGCATCTTATCCAACATAGTCAGGGAAGTAAAGCTCTTTCCGTCCTTGGCCAGAGTCACCGCCACATAGTCTCCGGTCCGCACGGCGTAACCAGCCTTGATGGGACCGGTGGTCTTGCCTGCGCCATACTGGACTTCCACTGTGGAGGTGGTCCGGTAAGTGGGAATGTAGCCATCTTCTCCGGGGGCCTTGCCGTTCTGGTCTTCCACCTGAATCTGCTCGTTCTTCACCACGGCACGGCCATAGATCACCGTATCATCCGCAGCGCCGTTGAGCACAATCAGGTCCACCTGGCCTGCCCAGTTTGCCCGGGCGTACGTAATCTGGCCGGAGGGAATGGTACCGCTGCTCAGCTGGCTCAGGGCAACACTCTGACCGTTGCGGAAGATCTGCACATTGTCGCTCAGGGGCTGGCCGCCCAGGGTCTTCTGAGGAACATTCAGCTCACCGGAGATACCGCCGGAGAGGCGAGAGAGGGAGACACCGCTCTTGCTGGAGGAAATCCGAACCAGCTGGCCCTTCAATCCGCCCGCATCGCCGCCGGAAATCTGAATGGTGGCTGTTCCGCAGAGCATCTGGACCGCACCGCTGTCGGAAACAATTCCCACCGCATTGCCGCGGGCTTCTGTACCGCTGGCCGACACCGCGCCGGCCACCTGACCGCCTTCCGTCAGGAGGACGGTCATCTGATCGCCGGGCTTGAACTTGGAGAGGCTCTCCATGGCAGTGGGCAGAACATCAAAGTCCTGTCCCAGGATCTTGATGGTTGCCGGCTCACTGGGATTGGGCGCGCAGTCCTCGTAGTACACCGTAACGCGGGTGTCGCTGACCCGGATGGAGTTGGTGGACGGGGAGTAAATCGCCACATCATACTTGCGCAGATCATTCAGCGTGGCGGGTACGCCATTTTTGTAAATGGAGTAACCGGATGCTCCGCCGGCCAGGGATTCAAAGCCTGCGCCGGAACGATCCTCATAGACCACCACGGCCGCTGTGGCGTCGCCGCCGCCGCCCACGAAGATATACTCCACGCTGCCGGAGCCGTCCAGATACAGCGTCACCGTGGTGCCGCCGTGGATCCAGCTGGATGCACTGCCCCATGTGGTTTCTTCGCCGTTATAGTAGGTCTTGGTGCTGCTGGTCACTGCATACTTGGCACCGTTATTGTCCACGATCTGCGTGGTGGTGCAGGAAGCCAGCGTAATCGTACGGCTGGCGCCCGTGGCATCCGGGACGAAGGTCACAGCCTTTCCGTCGCTGTTCACCACCAACGTTCCCCGGCGTCCGTTGAGCATGCCGCTGGAAGTCTTGCCGGAAGCCAGCTGGTAAACCGTTCCGTCGGAAATCTGCAGGGCATTGTCCCGTCCATCCGGACCGGTGGCATTGGAAGAGACCAGCATGGTGTTGGCCACAGGTGTTCCCAGCGTACTGAGATAGCTGCCGCCCTCCTGCTTATCCGCCCGCAGCAGATTCAAAAACAGCTGCGCGGCCTTGCCGCGGGTCAGCGGGGCATTGCCGTTGGTTCCCACGCCGTCCGTCAATCCGGCGGCGGCACCGGTGGCCATATAGCTGTCCGGCCAAATGCCTCCGATGTTCTCATCCTTATAACCCAGCATCCGCAGCAGGATCGTGACCGCCTGCCCGGTGGTTACAGTCTGATCGGGATGAAACAGTCCGTCCGGATAGCCGGAGATTACCTTCTTTCCCTTGGCTGCCATATTGATATAGCCCGCAGCCCAATGGGAAGGCTTGACGTCCGGGAACACGGTTACCGTACGGTAAAGCCCCAGCTCGTCCTCCGCGCCCATGGCATAGACGACCATTTTGCAAAACTGTGCCCGGGTCAGAATTGCCTCGGGCCGAAAGGTTCCGTCGCCATAGCCGTCCAGCACGTCCATCAGCCGCAGCGTCTCCACTGCCATAGCGGTATTCCGGTCCGTCACATCGGAAAATGTAACGGTTTCCGCCGCCCATGCGGCCGGCAGCGGCAGCATGGTCAGTACCATGCACACCGCCGTCAACCATGTCAACACTCTCTTTTTCATACGCTCTCTCCTTCTCATTCCGCCCGCAGAGCTTCCACAGGCTGGAGTTTGGATGCCTTGGCTGCAGGATAAATACCAAAGGCGATGCCCAGCGTTACCGACAGCAGGAATGCACCCACGGTAATGCTCAGCGAAGGCCAAATATCCATATGAACCAACAGGGATCCGGCCACCCGCGTGCCAATGGTTCCCAGCACCATGCCCACCAGTCCGCCGATGCCGCAGAGCATGGCGGCCTCAATCAGGAATTGCGTGACAATGGATGCCCGCTCGGCGCCGATGGCCCGGCGAATGCCGATCTCCCGGGTCCGCTCCGTCACCGTCACCAGCATGATGTTCATAATACCGATACCGCCTACCAGCAGGGAGATGGCAGCAATGCCGCCCAGCACCAGGCTCATCATGGTTGCCTGCTCGTTGATATTCTGCTGCCACTGGTTGCTGTTGTCCACGTAGCCGCTGCCGCTTTTTCCGTTGTTGGTCAGACCGGTGAGAAACCCGCTCAAACGGGAGCTGACTTCCACAGACGCCTGTGCGCTGGCAGCCTTAACCACAAACTCATTCATCTGTGTCCCCGGACTGAGCAGTCGGCTGGCCGTGTACGGAAAAACAATGATATTGTCCATGGACCACTGAGAATCCGGGTCCTTTTCTGCGTAAACGCCCACCACCGTAAAGGGAAGGCCGTTCACCTGCAGTTCCTTGCCGATGGGATCGGCGTAATCAAAGAAATTTCTCGCCGCACGGGCTCCCAGAACGCAGACCTGATTATAATTTTTGATATCAATATTGCTCAGCTCCCGGCCGGAAGCAATTTGGAAATTATTGCATACTCCATACTGATCGCTGCCATAGTACAGGCTTGGCGGAAGCGCAACATTGGAATTCTGGGAGCCGTCTCCATTGAACATATTCTGCTGATTTTTTTCCATGGCAGCACTGCTCTTGGAGCCGTAGACCACCGTGGCGTTGCAGTATCCCGTAGGTGTAACGCCCTGTACCAGCTTGGAGCCAAGGGAATTGCAGTAATCGTATAGCTCCTCAAAGGCATTCTGGCCGTTGTACAGATAGGCCGAAACGGTAATGCGGTTGGTGCCCATGGCCTCCATCTGTTCCAGACTGCGCTTGTTCATACCGTTGATGGTGGACACAATCGTCATCACAGAGGCGATACCGATGATGATACCCAACATGGTAAGAAAGGACCGGCCTTTGTTGCCCAGAATCGATTTGAAGGCCATTTTCATCGCCTGTCGGATGTTCACAGCCAATCCACCTCCTGAAGCCGGTCTTCCACGATCTTGCCGTCCGCCAGCCGTACGCAGCGGCGTGCCGTAGCCGCAATCCCGTTATCGTGGGTAATCAGGATAACCGTACTGCCCTCCTTATTGAGCTGCTGCAGGAATCCCAGCACTTCTTTACCGGTATGGGAGTCCAATGCGCCGGTGGGCTCGTCGGCCATGATAATCGGCGGATGGGTGGAAATTGCCCGTGCAATGGCCACGCGCTGCTGCTGGCCGCCGGACATCTCGGAAGGCCGGTGCTTGATACGGCTGCTCAGCCCCACCCGCTCCAGGGCCTCCAGGGCCATCTCCCGCCGGTCATCGGCGTTGATTCCCTGATAAATCAGAGGCAGCTCTACATTCTCCAGCACATTGAGATTTTGAATCAGGTTGTATTGCTGGAAAATAAAGCCGATCTGTTTATTCCGGATATGGGAGAGCTCCTTGTCAGACAGCTCCCGGACATCCGTACCATCCAGATAATATTCGCCATGGGTGGGAATATCCAGGCAGCCCAGCACATTCATCATGGTGGACTTGCCGGAACCGGACTGGCCCACTACGGCCACAAATTCCCCCCGCTCAATCTCCAGACTGACGCCGTCCAGTGCCCGAACCTCGCTCTCCAGGCCCTCACTATAAATTTTATATACGTCTTTCAGTTTTACCAGCATATCACACCCAGGAGCTTTCCGTCTGCACCTGCGTAAAGACTTCCGCTCCTTCCTCCACGCCGGATTTGATTTCCACATTGTATGTATCGGAGATTCCGGTCTCCACGGGGACCGCCCAGAATCCATCCGGCACACCTTCCACCGGAACCTCCAGATCCACGGCATTGTCCGGCCGGCTTCCCTTGACAAACAGTACGCTGCCGGTTGTGCCGTCGGGCATGGGAACCGTCTTGACGCACTGGATGGGAACCACCAGGCAGTTGTCGTTTTCACTGGCAACCAGGGAATACGTCACATAGCTTCCGGTCATCAGGCTTCCGTCGGGATTATCCACCGTCACCACCATGGGATAGCTGGCCACGCCGTTTTCCGCCTTGGAGTTCAGGCTTACCGACTCCACAATTCCCGTAAAGGGTGTTCCCCACTGGTCGATGTCAACGGTCATGCCGGGCTGGATATAGCTGACATTCCGCTCATCCACCGTAGCATCCACCGTAATGGTGGAGGTGTCCGCAATGGTAATCACAGCGGTATTGGCGGCCACCTCCTGCCCCTGCTGGAGCATCAGGCCAATGACCGTGCCGTCAATGGGGGCCACAGCATTGCAGTTGTCCAGATTCTTCTGTGCCGTCTCCAGGGTCTTGCGGGCCTCTTCCAGACTCTGCTCGACGGAGAAGATCTCGCTTTCGCTCTCCTCGCCGTCAATCCGCACCAGCACCTGGCCGGCGGTGACCTGAAGATAGTCTACCAGATCACTGGAGATCACCGTGCCGTTGACCGTGCTCTTGAGGTCGCCGGTGCGGTAATACTCCAGTTTTCCGGGTTCATACGGATACACAGTCTCTCCATTCACCGTTACGGTAGCAGAAGCCACCATATCCGCAGTCAGTGCTCCGTCATTTTTCAGCACGATATCGGCCGAGAACAGCTTGGAACCTTCCGGCGTAATGCGGCTGACCATATGAACCGCCTCTACGGTACCAGGAATGGTGGACATCAGGGCGGGAATGGAAACATTCACCGTCTGTCCCGCCTTCAGATCCCCGGCATAGGCATAGCTGTAATACTGCTCCAGGCGCATATGCGTATCATCAGCCAGGGTGGCAACCTTCTGATCCTTGGAAATCGTGTCGCCGGGATTCAGCGTCGCCACTTCCATCAGTTTTCCGGCATACCCGGCAGACAGATTCAGGCCGGCAATGTCCTTGCGCAGAGTGTTGAGCTTCTTCTCATAGCCCTCTACATCCTTGCGCGCTTTTTCCACAGCCGTACGGGCTGCCTCAGAATCAATGGTAAACAGCGGCGTTCCGGCAGTAACCTTCTCACCCTCGCTGACCAGCACCTCTTGTACGGTACCGGCCGTGGTCAGGGTAATGGTCTCACTCTTTTTCGCCTTTGTCAAACCGCTGCCTTCCACGGTGGAGGTAATGGACCCGTACTGGACGATATCCGTCACCACAGTGGATGTCTGTTTTCCCTTTCCTCCAAACACTTTGAACAGCCCAATGGCAATTGCCACCAATACAGATCGGAAGAGCGTCGTGTAGGGAAAGAGTGTAGATCTCGGTGG
>CABUDN010000038.1 GCA_902490355.1 uncultured Oscillibacter sp. | reverse complement strand
GAGAAAAACAACTGTAGCCGCAGTATGTCTTGCAACATGAGTAGTTAGGCGTTTAAGGCACTTTCCGCCTGCTCCGCAATGATGCGGCACAGGGGAAGCTGTGCAGTGCCAAGAGCCGCTGACTCCATATCCTGGAAAAAGGCTTCCGGACTGTCTGAAGGATCTGCAGCACCATCCGGCACATTGAAAGCGCCCACTTCTGCCACGCTGTAATACGTGGCGCCGCTTTTTCCCGCTTCTCCCTTTGACAAAATTGCTGTCCGTGCCCCTTGCTGCCAGGCGCTGAGTGCTGCCCGCAGTGCAGCACCGCCCCCGCCAACCACCAGCACGTCATACCAAAGCTCGCTTTTCATCATGCACATTCTCTTGTATCCCTTACGCAAACAGGCGTGCATCCATTTCCCGGGGATCGCGGACCAAAATCGTAAATGGAATCAGGTCCAGAATATCCTTTTGGATATCCACGCCCGGTGCATACTCTACCAATTCAATTCCCGCAGAGGTCAGATGGAAGACCGCCCGCTCCGTGACATAGGTAATATCCTGTCCCTTTTTCAGGGCTTCTTGTCCATTCAGAGTAATCTGTTCGACCTTCTCTACAATCTTCCGGTATTTTCCCTCCTGAAGGATATGCAGCCGGCCGCCGCCAATCTCAATCTTTGCTCCGCCGGCAGTGAAGGACCCGCAGAAGACCAACTTGGGTGTTTTATGGGCAATATCGATGAATCCGCCGCAGCCCGGAATGATGCCGTTGAACTTGCTGACATTGACATTGCCGTACTGATCGAATTCGCCAAAGCCCAGGAACGATTGCGTCAGGCCGCCGCCCCGATAGTACCGGAACACATCCGTGGAGTCAATGATCGCCTCAGGGTTGACATTGGTACCGAAAATCGCACGCTCCGCGGGAACACCGCCGATAGCACCGTGCTCCGGGAAGAAAATCGTATCCTGATCGGCACCGTCTTCCACCTGAATCATGGGGATGTTGACAGGAATTCCAACTCCCAGGTTCACCACTGCGCACTGCTTGGTGATCTCCCGGGCAGCCCGGCGGCTGATGACCTTTGCCGCATCCAGGGGAAGCGGCTCCAAGGCGGAAATGGGGATGCGGATTTCTCCTGTCAGTGCAGGATTCATTTTTCCGCCGCTGGGAGCCTGATTTTCGTCCACAACCACCATGTCGACCATGATGCCCGGAATGACTACCTTTTGCGGATCAATGCTGCCGCGCTTGACCAGGCGCTTCACCTGGACAATCACCTTTCCGCCGCAGGCCCGTGCCGCCATTGCCAGCGTCCGAACTCCCAGCATCATGGGCTCTTGCTCCAGGCTGATGTTTCCGAACTCATCCGCAGTGGTTCCCCGCAAAATCGCCACGTCAATTTTGGGGTTGCGGTAGCAAAGCACGTCCTCTCCATGAACGGTCTCATGCGTACAGAACGTATTCTCCGCAATCTGATTGACACAGCCGCCTTCTACCAGATTGTCCACAAACGTTCCAAAGCCTACTTTGCTGTATGTATAGGCTTCTCCTGCCGCCACATTGGAAATCATCTGCAGCACGGTGCCCATGGGAAGCAAATAGGCCGGAATCCGATTGTTGCGGATCAAATTGGTCATCTGAGAGGTTTTCAGGTAGCTGTATCCGCTGCCAATGACCAACTTTGTCATGCCCTCATGAGCGAAATGCTCCAGGCCAAGACCTACGCCCATTCCATGAATCACGGGGTGAATTTCCGTCAGATCCCGGGGATGTCCGGTTTCCAAAAATCGCTTTTCCAAATGGGAGAGCAGGTATTCCGGGAGCAGAATGTTTTCGCATCCGCACACTGCAACTGTACTGCCATCGGCAATCGAAGCAATTGCCTGCTCGGCACTGACTACCTTGTTCATACGCTCAGACTCCTTCTTCTTTGAATCGCTTCATCATGATGCACTTGGTGCCGCTCTGACAAACTACGCCGTCCTGGTTGACCACCTCGAAAAACAGCTTCAGGACACCACGATCCGGCTTGCTGCGGCTGGGCACAATCTCTTTGACCGTGATCTCTGCATGAATGGTGTCTCCGAAGAAAATGGGCTTTAAAAACTTCCAGTCCTCAATTGCAAGAAACGCAATGGCGCTTTCTGTAATCAAATCCAGACGATACAAAAAGCCGTGCGCCCAGCTCAAGCCCAGCAGTCCATGGGCAATTCTTTTTCCGAAAATGCTATGTTCCATCGCTGCGGCATCGGTGTGGTTGGGGTGCATATCTCCTGTCATGCATGCAAAGTTCACAACATCACTCTCTGTGACCGTGCGCGCACTGGAAACAAACCGCTCTCCCACCACATACTCGTCAAGATATTTACTCACCGTTTGCCCTCCTTCTTTTATCTGAATTCAGAACTAAGTTTTGTATACAGATAATATTACAATTATAGCCAAATGTCAACGGGGGCTCCCACCTGATTTTTATACAAAATTCAATTCCTATTTTTTACTGTTTGACAATCTCAACAAGAATTTTCCGAAATATTTATTACAAACTCATTTTCTTTTTCAGCAAATAAAAAAAACAAACCTGCCGCAGCAGCCAGCAGTCCCGCAAGCCTGCGTTATCTTCAGCTGCATTCCGCCGCTTGCGCGCTTTCAGGCGTCACACCGCAGCCGTCTTCAACAGGGTTCGTGCAACAAGCCCCAACAAAAAAAGCTTGCCGCGAGCAGCCATTGCTCGCGGCAAGCTTTTTTATAATCATCAATCAATGGACAGTTCTACATTCTGTACGATCTCATGGGCGGTCTTATACATCTGCCTGGCCACGTCATCGTACTCTTCCACTTTCAGTTCCGTGACCACGGTTCCGATACTAATGGTCCCCAGCAAAGCCCCCTTGCTGGAAAAGACCGGCACGCCTATGCCCAGAACGCCCTTTGCGCCCTCACCGTTATCGATGGAATATCCCCGTTCCTTTGTGCGTTTCAATTCCTCGCGGTAGACCTCCGGCGAGGTGATCGTCGTGTCGGTGAATTGAGTATATTCGATCTTATCCAGATACGTTTCCAGTTCCTTGTCATCCAGCCAGGCCAGCAGGGCCTTTCCTGCTGCTGACGTATGTAATGTCAACTCACGGCCAACCGCCGTCGTGCGGATGGTAAAATTCACACCGTCCACTTTATATACGCAGATTGCATTATGTGACTCGGTCAGAGTACACAAATGTACGGTAAATCCCGTGTCGGCTGCAAGACGCTCCAGGGGCCTGCGGGCACACTCCACCAGATCATTTCTTCTGGGGATTCCCCTAAGCAGCGGCAGCAGTCCCAAATCCAGACTATACCGTCTGTTTTCCTCCCGCACAATGTAATGGTACATTTCCAATGTCGACAGCGTTTGATAGGTCGTAGACTTAGAGAGATCCAGTGCGGTAAAAATCTCACTAAAGGAGGAGCCAGGATACTCCGCTAAAAAATTCAGAATCTTGATGGCTTTTTCTACGGCAGCAACGCAATACTGCTTTGACATATCTTCCCCTCTTTAACATTTTACTCCATATTTTCTATATTTTAGAGTAGCAGAACTTTTGAAAACGGTCAAGTTTGCATTTCAAAATTCAAGAAATTCTCCCAAACTTCTTCCTGATATTTGGATGCATCTGCCACAAACATAGCGTTCTCCCGCTGTCGTCCCGCCCCGCATTCTTTTTCCTTCAGGCTCCAAAAAAGAGCGCCTGCGGGATACCAGGCATCCCACAGGCGCTTTGTCGTTTACAATCCGATTTACTTGCTGATCTCAAATTCCACATTGCCCATGGCACCGACAGCCACAGTGTACTGGGGGAACACCACAACAGGATTGCCCGCCTCGTTGATATAGAAGGACGTGGTCTCATCCACCGTGGTAAAGCCACCCATGTCCTCAGTGAAGAACACAGAGGGGTCCTCGCTCTCGGCCATCTGGGTGCGGATGCTCTCGTTGCAGATCTCCACCCAGTTCTCCCCCAGCAGCTCCGCCAGGGTAATCTCCCGGTTCTCCGCCAGATCCAGGTTGTAGTACACCTGCTCCTGGTAGGCATTGGCAATGGAGACATAGCTGTCTACCACAAAGGAGACGGTGGTGTCCGTCTGAGACTTGATATCATAGGTGACGCTGACCGTATTGTCCTTTTCCGCCCACTGCTCCTCGGTGCCGCCGGTGGCCAGGAACGCCTCCTTGTACTGGGCGATGATCTCCTCGCCCTCAGCGATCTTGGCGTCCACCCGCTCCTGGATCTCCTCCGAGACCTGCTGGGCCAGGGCGCCGCCCGAAAGGCCGGGCTGCTCCACCTCCACGGTGCGGTCTTCGTTGGTGTCCTGATAGCTGCGGACGGTCAGGATCTGGAACAATCCTCCCAGCACCGGCACGTCCGCCGCAGCGGCCGCCACAGTGGGGCTGATGTTCAGCGTTCCCACTACCAGCACCAAACAGGCGGCCACGGCGCCTGCACCGCGCTTCCACTTACGCTGCATCCGTTTGGCACGTCCCTGGCGGATGCCCGCCTGGACCCGGTCAGCCAATTCCTCCGGGACGGGGATCTGCTCATATTCCTTCTTTGCCTGCTCAAACTCGTTCATCATTCCTCGGCTCCTTCCATTGATATCCGTAATTTCCTTAGGCCCGTGTACAGACGCGTTTTCACCGTGCTCAGATTCCAGCCGGTCACCTCGCTGATTTCCTTGAGGGAGAGTTCCTCATAAAAGCGCAGCCGGACTATGGTAGCAATCTCCGGCGGGAGGGCTTCCACTCTGCGGTTTAGCGAGCCGTCCTCCGGCAGGGGATCTTCATAGCTGCCGGCATCCAGCGCCTCCGGCGGAAGAAAAACCACCGTCTTTCTGCGGCGAAGCTGATCGGTACACACATGGACCAAGATTCGATAAAACCAGGTGCGCATTGCCTCCGGCGTTTGCAGGCTGTCTTGCTTTTCCAGTGCTCTGCAGACAGCGGTTTGTACCGCGTCCAGAGCGTCTTCCCTGTTCTTTAAATAGCTGTACGCCAAGCGGTAAAACCGCGCCTGATCTTCCACCAAAAATGATGTCAATATATCTTCCCGCACTGTGTTCATGCCATTGGGTCCTTTCGTTTTGTTCTGCCTTACAGACGCACAACGGAGTCAAAAAGTTTGAGCCGGGGGAAAAAATCCGCGGGCAGTGCCCGCGGATTTTTTATTCATAGCGCAAAGCGTCAATGGGATTGAGTTTGGCCGCCTTATTGGCCGGCAGATATCCAAACAGCACGCCGATTCCCACGCTGACGCCAAAGCTCACCGCCACTGCGCTGAACGTCGGCGTCGCACTGAAGGTCACGTTGCCGCTCATCTGGGATACCAGCGCGCCGCCGATCAGCGTGCCTACCCCCATGGCTACCAGACAGCCAAAGGCAATGCCCAGCAGTCCCCCGATGGCGGATGTGGTGCCCGCCTCGATGATGAACTGACTGCGGATGTCCCGCCGCTTGGCCCCCAGGGATTTCCGGATTCCGATCTCCCGGGTCCGTTCCGTCACGGACACCAGCATGATGTTCATAATGCCGATGCCGCCCACCAGCAGCGAAATCGCCGCGATGGCCACCAGCACCAGCATGGCGGTGCCCATCATGGCATTGATCATGGTTACCTGCTCCGCCATGGTCATGGTGTAATAGGCGTTGTCATCCTGGAAGAATTCATAGAGCTTTGCATCGATGACCTCTTTGGCCGCTGCCGCTGTATCCCGGCTGGTACTGGTAAACATATAGAGCGGCACATACCGGTTGCCCATGATCTTCAGGGCGTTTTCATAGGGGATATAGACCTGATCGTCCCGGCCGCCTTCTGTCAGAGTATCGCCGCTTTGACTCAGCACTCCCACCACGGTATAGGGCACGCCCCCAATCTTGATGGTCTTGCCCAGGGCATCGCCGTCAAAGGCGTCCTGCGCCAGAAAGGCCCCGATCACGCACACATTCTGGGCGCGCTCCACATCGATATACTGAATGAACCGCCCCTGGGCCAGGGTCTCCCCATCCAGTGTGGCATGGGTGTCCTGCTTATACATAATCTCGCTGACCCCATAGATGCTGGTCCGCTCATACAGGGTATCTCCGGAGCGCAGCGGGGCATTGGTGGAGACATAGGGGGAAACCCCGGAGAGCACGTCGGGATGCTCCTCTACCAGCTGGTACATCTCGTCCGGGTCAAGGTTCATGGTGGTGCCGTCGCCCCGGCCGTAGATCATGGTCTGAATCAGGTTGACGCCCATGTTCTCCACCTGCTGGTCCACCATCTGCTGCAGGCCGTTGCCCAGGGAGATGATGACAATCACCGCCCCCACGCCGATGACAATGCCCAGCATGGTCAAAAACGCCCGCATCTTGCTGGTGCGCAGGGACTTGATGGCCAGGCGGAAGGACTGCGTAAAGTTCATGCCTCCACCTCCGCTTCTTCCGCATGCACCACGGCCCTGGGATCTGCGGCATCTCCGTCGTAGATAATCTTCCCGTCCTGGAGCCGGACAATCCGCCGGGCCTTCCGGGCAATGGTGTTGTCATGGGTGATGAGGACCACGGTGTCCCCTTCCTGATTGAGCTTTTGCAGAAAATGCAGCACCTCCCGGCCGGTGCGGGAGTCCAGGGCGCCGGTGGGCTCATCCGCCAGAATGACGGAGGGCTCTCCGGCCAGGGCCCGGGCAATGGACACCCGCTGCTGCTGACCGCCGGAAAGCTGACTGGGCAGGTGGCGGCGCTTATCTGCCAGCCCCACCCGCTCCAGGGCCCGGATGGCCCGCTCATGCCGCTCCTCGCCCGGCACACCGGCATAGAGCAGCGGCAGTTCCACATTCTCCTGCACAGTCAGCTTGGGAATGAGATTATACTGCTGGAAAATGAATCCCAGCATCCGGTTGCGGATCTCGGCCTGCTGGTCGTCGTTCATGGTGGATACATCCACCCCGCCCAGATGATAGGTTCCCGAGGTAGGGACATCCAGGCAGCCGATGATATTCATGGCCGTGGACTTTCCCGATCCGGAGGAGCCCACCACCGCCACAAACTCTCCCCGGTCAATGGTCAGGCTCACACCGTCCAGGGCATGGACCTCCTCGTCGCCCATGGGATAAATCTTATAGACGTCTCTGAGTTCAATGAGATGCTCCACGGATCTCAGCCTCCCAGTTGACCGGCCGTCTGGTCCAGGATCAGGATGGTCTCCCCCTCTTCCAGTCCGGAGGTAATTTCAATGTACGCATCATCGTTGCGGCCCAGAGTCACGGAACGATTTTCCAGTTTGCTGGCATCCGCCACGGCGGTTCCGTCTTCCGTCATGGCACCGGGCAGGGGCACCAGCACCGTATCGCCCCGTTCCACCGCACTCACCGGTACGCACAGCACATTGGCGGCGGTATCGCAGAGAATGTCCGCCGAGACGTTCATGCCGGGTTTGAGTTCGCCGTAGTCATCCACCCGGATGGTGACGGGATACGTGGTAAAGCCGCCGGTGGTGGTGCCGTTGATGCTGACCTTTTCCACCGTGCCCAGGAACATCTGTCCCGGCAGGGCGTCCGCGCTGAGCTCCACCGTCTGCCCCACCTGGATCTTTCCGATATCCAGCTCATTGACGTTCATCTTCATCTTCAGGCAGCTCAGATCATACACCACCGCCAGAGTGCCGGAGCTGGCACCGTCCACCTTGTCCCCGGCTTTGAAGTTCTTCTCAATCACCGTGCCGGAGATCGGGGAGGTAATGGTATAGTCATCCAGCGTTCCCGCTGCGTTGCTGGCGGAGAGCTTCGCAGACTCCACACTCAGCTTGGCCGTCTGCAGCTGAGACCGGTTGGCCTCGGATTCGATGGTGCACAGCACCTCCCCCTTGGACACCGTGCTGCCGGAGAGCTTGGAAAATCCGCTCACGGTTCCGCTGCCGGTGGCATAGACCGTCGTCGCGCCGGCCATGGAGATGGGGGCCGCGCCATAGCTGCTGTAGCTTCCGATCACGGCGGAGGCCGTATAGGCATCGGAAATAACGCCGGGGTTGGCCACCTTGACCCGCACCGTGCAGCTTTCCTTGCCGTTGCTGGTGACGGACGTGGCATTGGATACCGAGGTCACCGTCCCCTGCACGGAACCGGCAAAGCCGCTGATGAACACCGTGGCACTCTGGCCGATGTAGAACTGATCGGGAGAGGCATATGTAAACACGAAGTCAATGGACAGATCCGTGCTGACCACAATCTTGGCCAGGGCCGTTCCCGGGGAAACGCTGTCGCCGTCCCGGACATAAACCTCGTTGAGCGTGCCGGAGATCGGCGCCGTGGGATTGAGGGCCTCCTTGGCCTGCTGATAGCTCAGCTGCGCCTGCTCCACGGAAATCTGAGCCATTCCCACGGAACTCTGGGCATTGCCGCTGTCCAGCGTGTAGAGCAGTGTCCCCTGCTCCACCAGATCGCCCTCCTCAAAGGGCGCACCCTGAATTTCACCGGAGATCAGGGTGGTCACCTGGTAAGAATCTGCCGGTTCCAGGGTCGCGGTTCCCGCCACCTTCACCGAAAGATCCCGGCGGGTCACCTGCTCCGGACGGTATACCGGTCCCATCTGCTTGGCCCCGCCCTGTCCGAACACCACCGCCGCGCCGATAGCCGCCACAATCACCACTGCGGCCACCGCTTTCCATCTGCGTTTTCCAGGCCGCTTTCCCCCGGGCAGCTTCCAGGACTTCTTTTCTTTCTGTTCCGCCTGCGGGACAGATTCTTCCAACAACTCTTCCATTACTCATTCTCCTCGCGTTTTGATTTCGCGGCCATTCCCCTTTGCAAAATAGCCAGAATATTTGCCAAATGTTCCCGGTGTTCCGAATCTCCGCCGGACTGCAGCCCGGCATAGATCAGCGGTACCGCCACGGTCAGCAGCACGCCCAGCAGATCTCCCAGATCCCGCTCCCGGCGCAGATCCAGCAGATCCGGATTGAGCTTTTCCCGCAGCCGCGCCATAACGGCCTCAGAATCCACCATCTCCAGCAGGGCGCTTTTCTGCATTCCGCTGTTTTGGCCCACGATCACGGCCATGGCGCCCATGCCGCCTAAATCGTATGCCTCCCGCTTCTGGGTGATGTAGTCATACAGGTACAGCAGTGCCGCAAACACATCGCCGCCCTGACGCACCAGTGCCTCCTCCAGCACCATGGTCATCTGGTCCAGATACCCCTGGACCAGATACCGAAACAGATCTTCCTTATCCTGAAAGTACATGTAGAAACTGCCCCGGGGCACACCGGCCTCCTGGATGATGCGATTGATGGATGCTTCATTGTAGGGTTTGGACGCGAATTCCCGGGAAGCTGCATCCATCAGCCGCTCCTGCTTTTCCGGCGGCAAATTCAAAAATGTCGCAGTCGGCACAGTCTGGTTCCTCCTTCTATTACGAAATCACTCCGCCGGTTTCTTCAACCCGTATCAGGATATTCCTTCCACCAAGGGGAAAGTCAAGAGAGAAACCGGGGAGAAAAAAGAAATACGACAACCTGTCAGGTATCATACCTGACAAGTTGTCGTATTGCAAGGGGGGCTGCGGAATTTTACAGTTTCTTCACAATCATCCCTCTGCCAGGGAGCTCTCTCCCGTGGCATAGTCAATGGTGATGCCGGGCTGCACGTTATACACAAAGACGTTGAAGCACACGCCCGCGCCGTCATCTTCCACGGACATGGCCTCCATCTGTACGCCCCGGGCCACCAGTTCCAGCCCCTGGAAGATAGGCGTGACCTGATAGCGCACGTGGTTGCCCGTCTCCTCCACATAGTCCGCCACCAGGTTTTCAAAGGGGAGCATCCCCTCCACATTCAGATAGCGGGTCCCGGTGATGAGATTTTGTTCGTTGGCATTTTCTCCGGTCAGCTGGTAGCCGATGAGATGGCAGCGGTTATAGAGATAGCCGCCGTCCACGATGTCATACTTGGCGGTCTGCCAGCCTGTGGGCTTGACCGAACCGATGTCGCCCCGCTCCTCCGTGGGCATGAGCTCCACCCCCACATTGGCGCAGGCAGTGCCGCACCGGCCCAGAAAATCCAGGGAGCTGTATACCTCAAACGGTTCTGCGGAAAGCTCCTCGGCGGAAAAATCCGGCACATTGCCGTTGATCACCACGTAAGGCGCGCCGCTGTACGGCGGTACCTCATCCAGGGAAATGGCGGTTTGCTGCTGATACCAGCGGGTGATCCCCGCCGCCGCCACAGCCAGCACCAACACTGCCAGCTTCCGCAGCACTCTGCGGTTTTTCTTCTTACGCTTTGCCATAGCCGCCTCCCCGCCGGTAAATTTCCCGGGTAATGCACGGATGGGATGTACCGGAAAATTCACATTGCTGTTCCAGCACAAATCCCTCCGCCGCCGGGTCCAAATCCAAATGCACATCCGCCGGATATGCCCGGTTCCACCGGTACAAAATCAACGCCTCCAGCCGGTCCAGGACCGGCCGCAGCGGGCGGTCCTCCACAAAGCATACCGCACCCGGTCCGGCCCGGTATAAAAAGTCCTCCGCAATCACCAGCCGCTCCTGCCAGGGCGCAAACAGCGGAGCGGAAAACGGGCTGATCCACAGCCTTCCCGCCCCGCAAACCGTCATCAGATCCTCCTGCTGGACACGGTCCCGGCTCAGCCGCCGGCCGTTGAACAGCAGTCCGTTCCGATCTTCCAAACAGATCGCTGCAATCAAATGGTACTCCTTTCTCCCAAGTTTTTCTGCCTATGATTGGTTGCTCTGCAAGCATACCATGTTTTTCCTCTGCGTTCAAGCACGCATAACCCGCGCCGTTTGGGACAGGCTGTGGATATTACCGCTGTGACGGGAGGTTGTTTTTCATGTCTGTATACCGCCGCATTGTTTTATTGCTGCTGCCCTGTCTGTTCCTGGCGGGAGCCCTGCTCCTGCAGGACCGCTCTGCTCCATCCGCCCCTGCTTCCGCCTCCGCTGTGGTGCCGGCCTCCGCCGACAACTGGGGGCTGGCCTTTCCGCAGGAAGGCGCATCCCCGGTGGGCAACGCCACCGCAGAAGATCTGGCCCAGTACGGTGCCTACTATCTGGGGGATACCAGCAAAAAAGTCATTTACCTGACCTTTGACTGCGGCTATGAAAACGGCTGCACCGAGGCCATTCTGGACGCTTTGAAAAAGCACAACGCCCCCGCCGCGTTCTTCGTGGTGGGCCATATGGTCGAGTCCGCCCCGGACATTGTCAAGCGCATGGTCAATGAGGGACACATCGTGGGCAATCACACCTACCATCACCCTGATATGTCCGCCATCAGCGATCAATCTGCCTTCCAGGAGGAGCTGGAGTCACTGGAAGCGCTGTTTCTGGAGACCACCGGCACGCCGCTGTCCAAGTTCTACCGTCCGCCTCAGGGAAAATACAGCGAGGAAAATCTCCGCCAGGCCCATGCTCTGGGGTATACCACCGTATTCTGGAGCCTGGCCTATGTGGACTGGTACACCGACAACCAGCCCTCGGAACAGGAGGCCTATTCCAAGCTTCTGCCCCGCATTCACGACGGCGCCATCGTCCTGCTCCACTCCACCTCCCAAACCAACGCCCAGATCCTGGACGAGCTGTTGACCCGCTGGGAAGAAATGGGCTACACCTTCGCCTCTCTGGAAGACCTCCCTGCTTTGTAAAACGACGGGCCGCACCTTTGGGTGCGGCCTGCTGTCAAATCAGAGGCCCGGTCTCCTGCGAGACCGGGCCTTTGTATCCTATTCTTCCTCGGCCTGGAGAGCAAAGGCATCCTGGACGAAGCGGTCTACCTCCTCCAGGGTGTCGTAGCAGGCGATGGCCACCTGATTGCCCATGGTGCCCGCCAGAGCATCCGGCATACGGGTAAACAGCCGGGCGTGAGAGCCGCACTGCTGCTCCAGCTGGTCCAAGGTGCGGACATAGGGCTTTCCGTCCCGGCGTCCGGCATACACGCAGTAGCTCTTGGGACCGTCATAGCTGTGGCGCAGTTCATCGAAGGCCACCATATCCGCCCACATCTGGTAAACATCCACGCTCTGGCTGAAGTTGAGCATATCCGGCGTATAGCCCCCCGCCGGGCGCATGTTGACCTCCAGGGCCACAATATCTCCCCGCTTGCCCAGTCCCGGTTTGTCCTCCGTCAGGCGGAAAAACTCCAGGTGGAAAAACCGGCTGGAGGCACCAAAGGCCCGCAGCACCACCTTGCCCGCCGCTTCCACATCGGCGGGAACCGCCCGATCCACATAGTAATAGGTCGGGACGCCCTCGTTGACCATATCCATGATGGAATTGCGGGTGATATGGCTGGCGGCAAAGAGCACCTCGCCCTTGGAATTGCAGATTCCGTCATACGTCGTCACCACGCCGGGAACGTATTCCTCCATGAGATAGGGCACCGGCGGAATGTCCTGGAAAAACGCCTCCAGATCTTCGTCGGATTTCAGCTTCCAGGTGGCAATGGCCCCCACGCCGCTGTCCGGCTTAACAATGATGGGATACCCCACCTCCCGGGCAAAGGCCAGTCCCGCTTCCCGGTCCGTTACCGGGGCGAAGCGGGCGCAGGGAATCCCCGCCTGACGGTAGTATGCTTTCATCCGCATCTTGCTTTTGTACTTTTCAATTTCATCAGACTTGAGTCCGGTGGTAATGTTGAAATCCGTCCGCAGGGCCGCGTCCAGTTCCAGCCAGTACTCGTTGTTGCTCTCGACCCAGTCGATCTTGCCGTACTGACCGGTGTAATATCCCACAGCCCGCAGCACCTGGTCGTAATTCTCCAGGCTGTCCACCCGGTAATATTCCGTCAGCGCCCGCTTTAAATCCGGGTGCAGCTCGTCATAGGATGCATCACCCACACCCAGTACATTCACGCCGTTTTCCCGCAGGCGGATGCAGAACCAGCGGTACGCCTCCGGAAAATTGGGGGAAATAAACACAAAATTACTCATTTCCAGCCCCTCCAATTTACCACTTTATAGCATTGAATTATAGGACAATTTTCCGGAAAACGCAAGAGAAAAAAGCACCGTTCTCCTTTTGCTTGCCTGCGGCAGCGCTTTATGGTAGGATATGGAGGTATCGCAGAAGGAGGCGTGTTTATGCACACGGAGTACCATAAGGAATACAGCCGCCATCTGGGGCGGGATATGGAGTTCAAAGTCTATGGCCACGGCGGAAAGCCGGTGCTGGTATTTCCCTGTCAGAACGGCCGCTTTTTTGACTGGGAGGGCTTCGGCATGCTCGATACCCTCCAGGATTATCTGGACGCAGGGCGGATTCAGCTTTTCACCGCCGACACCATCGACGCCCAGACCGTTTCATTCCGGGAGGGGGACCCCTATCAGCGCATCCGCCTGCATGAAGCGTGGTACCGCTACCTGACCGAGGAGCTGCTCCCCCGGATCCACGAGATCAACGGCACCGGCGATGCGCTGCTCTCCACCGGTTTTTCCATGGGAGCCTATCACGCGGCCAACGTCTTTTTCCGCCGTCCGGATCTGTTTGACAGCGTCATCGCCCTTTCCGGCATCTATGATACCCAGGATATGTACGGCGGATATATGGATGAGGTGGTTTACGCCAACGACCCCTGCGCCAGCCTCTCCGGCATGCCGGAGGACCACCCCTATATCAGCATGTTCAATGCCCGCAAAATCATTCTCTGCGTGGGCCAGGGCGCCTGGGAGGAACCTTTGCTGGCGGGAACCCGCCGTCTGGACGCGGTGCTCAAGCAAAAAGGCATCCGGGCATGGGTGGACTACTGGGGATACGATGTCAGCCATGACTGGCCCTGGTGGAAAAAGCAAATCCGCTATTTCCTGCCCTTCGTGGTGGGACAGCCGTAACAACGGCATAACGCAGCGGTCCGCCGGTTCATTCTCCGGGGCCGTAGTTTGGAGGCACATATGATTCAGCTGATCGAATTTGTTTACCGCCTGCTGTGGGGCGATCTCTTTTCCATTCCCCTTCCCGGCGGCGGAAGCCTGCAGCTTTCCTTCATGGTGGTGCTGCTGATTCCCGCAGGCATCTATTTCACCATCCGCACCCGCTTTTTGCCGGTGCGGATGTTTCCGGAAATGCTGCGGGTCACGTTGGACAAGCATCCCCAGCGAGAAGGCGGGGCCCTGTCCTCCCTGCAGACTCTGGTGGTAGCCACTGCCACCCGGGTGGGTATGGGCAACCTGGTGGGCGTTGTGGCCGCCATCTCCGCAGGCGGCGCCGGCGCGGTGTTCTGGATGTGGATCACCGCCCTCATCGGCTCCTCCACCGCGTTTGTGGAAGCCACGCTGGCCCAGCTACACAAGGAAAAAGATCCCCTGTACGGCGGCTATCGGGGCGGACCGGCCTACTTTATCCGGGACTTCTTTGCCGCCCGGCATCCCGAATCCGCCAAGAAGCGCCGCTGCCCCATGGCGGTACTCTTTGCCATTTCCGGCCTGATCTGCTGGTGCGGCATCAGCCAGGTCATCGGGAATTCCGTCTCCTCCGCCTTCTACAACGCCTTCTCCGTTCCGCCGCTGTACACCACCATCATTCTGGTGGTCATCGCAGCCGTCATCGTACTGCGGCGCAACGCTACGGTGAAGGTGCTGGACCTGGTGGTTCCCATCATGGCGGGCTGCTATTTCTTCCTGACCATCTTCCTGATCATCAAAAATGCTTCTTTGCTGCCCGCTGTGTTCTCCCGGATCTTCCAGGAGGCCTTCGGACTGCGTCAGGCTGTGGCCGGCGGCTTCGGCGCGGTGCTTATGAACGGCGTCAAGCGCGGCCTCTTCTCCAACGAGGCCGGTTCCGGCTCCGCCCCCTGCGCGGCCGCCGCCGCGGATACGGATCATCCCGCCAAGGTCGGACTGCTGCAGGCCCTGGGCGTCTTTATCGACACCATCGTCATCTGCAGCTGCACTGCCATGATTATGCTGCTGGCTCCGGAATCCACCGTGGCCGGACTGGAGGGCATGGATCTTCTGCAGGCCGCCATGGACTATCACCTGGGCCGGTTCGGCGTGATCTTCATCGCCCTGATTTTGTGGCTGTTCAGCTTCTCCACCTTCATCGGCATTCTCTTCTACGCCCGGTCCAACATCGCCTATCTCTTCGGAGACAACTGGACTTCTCAGACCGCGTACAAGCTGCTGGCTCTGGTCATGCTCTTCATCGGCGGCCTGGCAACGTATACCTTCGTCTGGGATCTGGGAGATGTGGGCATCGGATTGATGACCATTTTCAATCTGGCTGTGCTTTATCCGATGTCTTCGGAAGCACTGGCATCCCTGCGGGACTATGAATCCCGTCTCAAATCCAAATAAACACCACGGCCCCGGAGCATAAAGCTCCGGGGCCGCATTGTTTTCTTTCTTACATTCCGCTTTCCGTGCTCTCCGAAGAGGAAACCGTGGTGACCGCAATCGTCTGCACATCAGGCGTATCTGCCGCCTGCTGGACCGGATTGGACTCCGGCTTGCGGTACGTCCCCGCCAGCTTGCGTTCCACCCGGTCGGCTCCCGCGCTGCCCTCTGCATACGGGGTGGGCTGGTAATCATTCCGGTCCGAACGGCTGCTGACGGAACAGGGGATGGCCTCCACCTCCGCCAGGCGAACCGTTCCCTCTTCCGTCCGCTCCACCGTTACCTGCATGATGGCGGTATCCTTGTCGGAGGGATTGCGGTTTCCGCCAAAGCAGAAATTCCCGAGGCTGTAAAAAATGACGCCGTCATGGTAGGATTCCATGGGCTGCAGAACGTGGGGATGCGCGTTATACACAATATCCGCCCCGCAGTCAATGGCATAGCGGAACAAACTCTTCTGGTTCTCCGTAGGCGTATAGGAACCCTCCGTCCCTGAATGGAAGGCTGCGATGACCACTTCGGCTCCTGCCTCCCGCAAGGATGTAATCCCCTTCTGAATCTGTGTACGGCCCAGATGGTAAGCGGTATAAACGCCCACCTTCAAGCCTCGGTCCGTGGTATAGAGGAAGGTCTCCCCATCGCCGCCGGCGGCAATTCCCAGTTCCGCAAGCACCTGCCGGGTATCCGCCAAGCCCTCCGCTCCATAATCCAGGCTGTGATTGTTGGCCAGGGTGACCCCTTCCACACTGCCTTCCGTGAGGATCTGCCCGTATGCGGGCAAGCCGCGGAAGCGATAGGTCTTGTCCGCAGGGGTGTCTGCATCGGTCAGGGCACACTCCAGATTCACGAAGGTAAAGTCATCTTCGGCAAACACGTGCTTCACACCTGCCAGAGGATAGGCGTAGTCATCTCCCACCACGTCCGGGAAGTTGCCCGGTCGGTTCCAGGTGTCATGCTCGGCACCCAAGGTACAGTCGCCGGCAAAGCTGAGCACAAACCGGTCCGCCTGGGGATCCGGTTCCTCTGCTTCCGGAGGCGCTTCTTGAGAATCCTCCTCTTCCTCCTGCACCGGTACCGACAAGTGAAGCGGATAAAACAGCGAATCGGAATCGTCCGGCGCCTGCTGCGCCGGACGATTAAGAAATCCAGCCTGTACGCACCAAAGCACTCCGCCCAGGCAGCAGGCAATCGCCATCATCCCGGCCACAGGCGCCAGGCCCACGCCTCTGGAACGCAGGCGCTTCCCACCGCCGGCGAGCCGTTTTCCACCCTTTTTGCCGCTCAGCCGTCTTCCGCTTCCGCTATACAGCCGCATACCGTTCACCCCCTTGGTGTCGGAGTTCTGTTTAGGCCATTTTATCGGATCTGCCGCAAAGGTCAACAACAAATTGTTACAATTTTCCTGTTTTTTCGTTTCAAAACGCCCGCGATCGGAACGATTATATCCCCATACGGTCTAAATTTCCACGGAAAAGGGTGCCAATCTATCATATGTGCGAAACGATCGGCATGCAATCGATCAGACGCAGGGATTTTGAAGGCATCGCCAATTGCGATAAAAAAGAGCGGTACTCCAACCAGTCACCGATATCCGGATGCTTCTAAGAATGGAAGCGCGGGTGTATGATAAGCGATGCACTTCTTCCGCTCAATATGCCAATATGCCGCCGTTATTCTGATGGCTGGTCAGGAACTGTTTTCCTGATCACAGCACTGATCTTCCCCCGAAGCGTATGACCAGCGACAACAAACACACATTCTTCCTGCACAACAGCATGATGAAAATCAAAATCGGAGTCACAAAGAAGGCGGGAACATCTCCAGCGATGTTCCCGCCTTGTGTTGATCTTCTTCCAAAAAATAGATCTTGTTATCTGCGTTTTAGAGCACAACGCCTACATACCAGCACGGAACTATTCTTCTTGTAATGCAAAAGCAGCAGCAATGTCGGTCATCAATTCCGAAAATTGATAGTCCGAGTGATAGAGATACCGATTTGCTACAGAGGCAATTTCTTTTCTGGTAGTCGAAGAGATTTCTTCAATGGGATGCTGGCAGGTTGCCTCGACAAGATCAATTTCACGCTGATATTTGCTCAAAAGCTCATGTGTAGCAGTTGGATTTAAACATGTATCATCTTCGTTCACGATATAGCCCATCAGAAGTACAGCAATCAAGATCGGAAGAGCACACGTCTGAACTCCAGTCACATTCCTTTATCT
>CABUDN010000037.1 GCA_902490355.1 uncultured Oscillibacter sp. | reverse complement strand
CCTGTCGGAATAAGGGGAATACGTTGAGGGTGAATACTATGATAACCATCAGCGTTTATGAAGGGGATTGAGTTAAAATCTTCTCTGCATAATTCTTCTTTGAAAGATACTAAGGTTTGTATTAACTGACTTCGTAAAGTAAGTAAAGTATCAATACCCCTCTTATAAGTATCTTTCTTTTTTATTTGTGCCTGCATTGTTTTATTAAGTTCAGACCATTCCTTATTCATATTCAATCCTCTCTCAAATTCTGATTTTATCGCCCCATACAAACTGGAATTTGTCTTACAACAATTTATATATGCATAAAAAGCAATATATTTATGAAAACACCCTAAATCCAAAATTTACTCAATTCATTTTTTCCTTACATAAAATGTTCTCGTATATTTCACTTCCTCACCAAGTGTTTCCCCTATCAAAACTTCAAAATCATTGATATCAAATTCTGGAAAGAATGTATCTCCATCTTCAATATTTAAATCTACTTCTGTGATATACATTTTATCTACTATTTGCAAAGCTTCCTTAAATAGTCCATATCCACCAGATATGTATACATCTCGTCCTTTAGCCAATAATAATGCATCTTCTAATGATTTAACTGAAACTAAATTATCTCCTTGATACTCTGTTGTGGTGGAAACAACAATATTCATTCTATTAGGCAACGGATGACCGATTTCTTCATAAGACTTTCGCCCCATAATAACCACATTACCCGTTGTTAACTCTCTAAATTGCTTTTGTTCTCCCTTTATTTTCCATGGTATATTACCATTCTTGCCTATAACATTATTCTTTGACCTCGCAACAATCAAACCTATCATCTATTTCATCCTCCATAATATGATGTCGTACCTGTGATTCCATCAAGTGCACCACATCTTAACAAACTCAAAATTATCTCGAACTAACCAGCTCGACAAATTCCTTTTTTGTCTTCATCTGCATTATATCATATTGTTATAAGCATTGCCATTTCTTTTCTGCTTTTGAAAAGTTACTTATCAGCCTATGTTTTGTAAAGGGTGATATTCAGCATTTCTCACGCAACAAGCCCTTGACAAACCATAGACTAATAAGTTTTAAGGTAATCAAGCAGAAATGAAATAGTCTGCTGTTTCACGGCAACAAAAAAGAGATACCAACACACTTATGTAGTATCTCTTAGTCTAGTAGCAATATTCTTTTGTTTGCAAGCAGGTAAACATGGGCTGTTTCTTAATATCTTTTTGTTTGGGAAACACCCTTCTCCCGGCACGAAGTGCCGGGAGATCCGGCCCGCCTGGTCCTATTAAAATCCCCCCGCGCCGCTTTGTGCGGCGCGGGGGGATTCTTTTTCCTGCTTTACTGCGCGGGTTCTTCTGCCAGACGGCGCAGCAGGGCGATTTCCCGGGCATAGCCCGGCAGTTCATTGGGCGTTTCCAGACAAAACGGCAGGTGCCGCAGCGCCGGATGGCGCACCACCCGGGCCAGGGCCTCGGTGCCGATGGCCCCTTCCCCGATGCGGGCATGCCGGTCTTTCCGGCTTCCCAGGGGATTGCAGCTGTCGTTGAGGTGGACCGCCCGCAGGCGGTCCAGGCCGATCACCCGGTCAAATTCCTCCAGCACGCCGTCCAGGTTTCCCGCCAGGTCATAGCCGGCGTCCCAGACGTGGCAGGTGTCCAGACAAACCCCGACCTTTTTGCGCAGTTCCACCTGATCCAAAATGGCTTTCAATTCCTCGAAGCGGCCGCCCACCTCGCTGCCCTTCCCTGCCATGGTCTCCAGCAAAACGGTGGTGGTCTGCTCCGGCCGCAGCACGGTGTTGAGCGCCTGAGCGATCCACGCCGCCCCGGCCTCCGGTCCCTGGCCCACATGGCTGCCGGGGTGGAGATTGTAGAGCTGGCCGGGCACATGCTCCATGCGGTCCAGATCGTCGGCCAGGGTTTCCCAGGCGAAGGTGCGGCGATCCTCCACGGCGGCGCACAGATTCAAGGTGTACGGCGCGTGGGCGATGATGGGCGCAAAGGCGCGGCTTTGCAGCAGTGCCGTCAGGGCGGCGGCATCGGCCTCGTCCAGAGGTTTGGCGCGGCTCCCCCGGGGATTGCGGGTAAAGAACTGAAAGGTATTTGCCCCCAGCTCCAGAGCCTGGCGCCCCATGGCGGCCAGGCCCCGGGAGGAGGATAAATGGCATCCGATGTACAGCATGAGCGGCCTCCTGTGAAATGGTTTTGCTGGTATCTTATCACATTTGGACACCGCCGTCTTTTGTAAATGCAACCGTCACACCTGGGCGGGAGGATCGGATGGCGCTTCCTCCTGCTCCAAAAACAGCTCTTCCGCCCGTTGCTGGGCACACATCAATTCAGCGAGCAGCGCACGCAATGTCACTTCCGCGTCGGAGATCGCGTTAAACAGGCACAGATATTCCTTGGGGATTTGTTCCATAATGGCCGTCCTTTCTTCGTTGACACAAGATATTGAAGGAACTGAAATCATCATACACAAAACCATGGGCACTTCCTGTCCCATTTTGTCGAAGAGTCCGGAAAATTCCCAAAAAAATCAGAAGGATGCCGTACCGGGGGGAATGGATGGGGTTTTGGTCTTTTCCCGGCGGCCCTTGCGGAAACCTGCTGCTTTGTGATATTATGAACAATACGACGGAAATTTTGCCGGAAAGTACCGCAGAGAAAGAGAAAAGGAGTCGTTCCCATGTCCCAGCCCTTGACCATTACCGAATGCCTGCTGGACCAGTGCCGCCGCTATCCGGCTTTGGAGCCGCAGGATCTCATCAAGGCCCTGCACCAGAGTGTGTATGGCTGCGGGCATCTGGTGGGCGCTGCGGAGGAGGGCGTCGGCCGGATCCGGGAGGAAATGGAGAGCGCCCGGGGGGATGCGGCCGGAGCGGAGATGCTTGCCGGTGCATATTGCCGGCTGCCCCTTGCCTGGGCCCGGAAGCTTGGCATGAAGGCGGAGACGGTATTCGCTCTGTTTGCGTATTCCGCCCGCACGCCGTCAGGGACGGCGGAGGAGCTGGAGGCGGCGCTGACCGAGCTGGAGGCCCTGGCCCAAGCAGGGCGGCTCCCCTGGACGGAGGCGGCCGTGGGGCAGGCGGTGCAGGCGTACCGGCAGGCAGGCTGTCCGATCTGCCGCCATACCCCGGCGTTTCATCAGGCCTATGAGCCGGCGTATCGGGTGATTCGGCGGGAGTATGTGTGGCTGCTGCCGCTTCTGGGGGCCATTGACCGAAAGCGGGATGGGACGAACCGGCTTTTGGTAGCCCTGGAGGGCGGCAGTGCCAGCGGAAAAACCACGCTGGCGGCCCTGCTGGAAGCGGTGTACGGATGCAGCGTTTTCCACATGGACGACTTTTTCCTCCGGCCGGAGCAGCGTACGCCGGAGCGGTATGCCCAGCCCGGCGGCAATGTGGACCGGGAGCGGTTTTGGCAGGAGGTATTGGAGCCGCTGCGCCGGGGCGCAGACACCATTGCCTACCGGCGCTATGACTGCCAGAGCGGGCAGCTTTTGGAACCGGCGGCAGTGGCGGTGGGCTCCATGGCGGTGGTAGAGGGCGCGTACAGCCTGCATCCCGATCTGGCGCCTGCCTATGATCTGCGGGTATTTCTGGACATCGATCCGGCGCTTCAGAAGGCCCGGATTTTCCGGCGGAACGTTCCGCCCCAGAGGGATCGGTTCTTTGACACCTGGATTCCGCTGGAGCAGGCGTATTTTCAATCTCTGGACCCCAAGGGCCAGTGTGACCTGGTATTGGAGGTGGAAGCATGAATGTAGTGGTGATTGATGGGCAGAGCGGCCGGATGGGCCAGATGTTTATTGAACGGGCCACGGCGGCCAACCTGCCCTGCCAGATCACGGCGGTGGGAACCAATGCCATTGCGACGTCCGCCATGCTCAAAGCTGGCGCGGAGGCCGGTGCCACCGGAGAAAATCCGGTGCTGGTGGCCTGCCGGACGGCGGATGTCATCGTGGGCCCCATCGGTATCCTGGCCGCCGATTCCCTGATGGGGGAGATTACCCCCACCATGGCGGTGGCCATCGGCCGCAGCGATGCCAAGAAGCTGCTGCTGCCGGTGAATCATTGCAACAATCTGGTGGCAGGAACCCAGGCGCTGTCGCTGTCCCGTCTGATGGATGAGGCGGTGGAGCTGCTGCGGTCCCTGTGCCCGTAACGGTCTCCGGCCAAGCTGGAGTAATTTTTTCTGCAGACTGTATCCATAATCGCGCCGGCGAAGGCGCGGCTCCCGTTCAAGACGGACAACCATTTGAAAGGGAGAATTGAACATGAATCGAGAAGCTGTCATTTCTGCGTCCGCCAAAGGCGGCATTGGATGGATTCGGAATCTGGTGTATGCCGGAGTGGCCCTGGCATTGTGCCTGGTCCTCCCCTTCCTGACAGGACAGATTCCCCAAATCGGCAGCGCGCTTTGCCCCATGCACATCCCCGTGCTGCTGGCGGGCTTTTTGTGCGGACCCTGGTGGGCGGCGGCGGTCGGGGCGGCGGCTCCCCTGCTGCGCTTTGCCCTGTTCGGGATGCCGCCCCTGTTCCCCACCGGCCTTGCCATGTGCTTTGAGCTGGCTGCCTATGGCCTTGCCAGCGGCCTGCTCAGCCGGACTCTGCCCCGGACGGCGGCCGGTACCTACGGGTCCCTGGTGGGAGCCATGCTGCTGGGCCGTGTGGTATGGGGCGCGGCGCAAACCATTTTGCTGGGGCTGAGCGGTTCCGCCTTTACCTGGGCGGCGTTCCTCTCGGGGGCTTTCTTGACTGCCATTCCCGGAATCATGGTGCAGCTGGTACTGATTCCCCCGGCCGTGCTCGCCATGCGCCGGGCCGGTTTGATCCGGAGCTGATTTGAGCGGCCTGTGCGGCCTGTGTGCAAATACGGCGCACAGGCCGCACATTTTTAATAAAACGGTTCTTGACGAAACTAGATTTTGTGCGGTATTCTAATAAAGTATAGAATTTTCCTGCCGGAGATCTATTGGCGGGGAATTCTCGGTAAAAACGAGCGACCCAACAGGCCGTCCCATAAGGAAGGGAGAGACTGCCATGCCCGCAGACGCTGCGGAGAACCGGACGAAACAACGACTCAGCCGTGCTTTGAAGGAACTTCTGCGGAAAAAACCACTGGATCAAATCCGGGTGCGGGAGCTGACCGAGCTGTGCGGCCTGCGGCGGCAGTCATTTTATTACCACTTTAAAGATGTCTACGACCTGTTCGACTGGTCTGTGCGTCAGGAGCGGGAGCTGCTTTTGCGGCGTCAGGATGATTTTCTGACCTTTCAGGGCGCGGTATGGGACCTGCTGGACTATACAGCGGAAAACCGCCCGTACTATCTTGCGTTTTGGAAGCATCAGGGACATCAGGGCCTGCGGCATATCCTGGGAGACGCAGTAGAGGGCCTGTCCGCCAAAACCATGGCCTACTACTGTGTGCGGGGCGGAGCGAAACTGGAGGAACGGGAAACCCAGATCCGCCTGCAGTGCGGAGCGTCGATCCTGCTGGCACTGCTGGAGGCGTGGATTTGCGAGGACCTGGATCAGTCACCGGAGACCATCAGTGCCACCTTGGAGGAATGGGCACAGCAAGCGGCCTTGGGAGCGGCCTGGGAACGAATGGAGCAGGAGACGTAAAACTGGATATTTTTGGCGGGAGACGAATGGACGGACCCATTGGTTTCCTGCCTTCTTTTTACATTTTAAAAAGATGTGTCCAAAAATAGACGTTTTTATGAAAAATGACTGTTTTGGGGGGTACCACGCTCATGTTAACATTACAAATAGGAGTGATGTTGTGAAAAAGGTACATTACGCAGTAATTTTGCAGAGTCAGTTGGGCCCCCGGTCCGGAGAGATTTTCCTGCAGGAGGACCGCGGAGTGGTGTCCGGCCATTTTGCGCTGCTGGGCGTGCGCAATGGTTTTTCAGGCAGTGTGCTGGAACCGGGAAAATATCTCATATCGGGATCTCTGCGTACCCGGGCGATTCAGGAGCCCTATGATGCCATCTTGACAGCGGAAGAAGGGCGGCTGTACGGCGGGCTGATTACCCGGCACGGCTGCTGGGAAGTGACCGGTGTGCTGTCTGGAGAATCGGGGCATCCGGCGGAAACGGAACTGTGAGCAAGTGGAGAATCCTGTAAAAAGTTCTTACTATTTGCTATGTAATTATAACGTTAGGAAGATGGATTTGGATGAATGGCAAGCAGGATGGAAAGGAGTAAGACGGTGCGGGAGTATGTGGTAAACCGACCGGATGCAGGGGCCATGCGGACCCTCTTAGAACGGGAATCCGATCCGGAGGGGCTGATTGTGCGGCTTGCGTGGCTGGCAGGCTTATCCCGGGATGAGATTGCCGCGCTGTGCTGGGAACAGGTTTCCTTTATGGATGAGCGGCTGGAACTGCCGGACCGGACCATTCCCATGGCGGAAGAACTGCGCAGTACTTGTGGCGTTTGTATCAAAACCGGAAAAGTGAGAGTCCCTACGTGGTGGTTTCCGAACGGTATGGGGACCGGATGCAGCCCGAGTCCATCTCCCGGCTGGCCCGGCAGGCGCTGGACCGGAGCGGGCAGAAAGATGTGCGGCTGATGGATCTGCGCCACGACTGGATCATTCACCAGCTTGAGACGGAGGATTGGCCTACGGTAGCGCGGCTGAGCGGCGTGGAGGTTCCGGCGCTGCAGGCGCGGTTTTCCAGATTTGTGACCCGGGAAAAGCCGCAGAGCAAGCCTGCCGACGAAGGACGGGTGGATGAATTCAAATTGTGGAAAGTGCTTCAGGCGGAAAAGCGCTCTCCGGCGGGGCTGGCCCTGTGGCTGGCGTGGCAGATGGGCCTGCAGGCCCGGGAGATTGCGGCACTGACATGGGATCAGGTGGATTTTGAGGCAGGCGTCATCCGGCTGGAGCAGCGGGAGGAACCGATGACCAACGCGGTGCGCCGGCTGCTGCGGGAGGAGCGGGACAGCCGCCCGCCTCAGGCGGATCCGCATGTCCTGCTGACCGAGCAATCTCACAAGCCTCTGGATCTGCCCCGGCTGTCCCGTTTGACCCGGGCAGCGCTGATTCGGGGCGGACTGGAGCATGTGCACCTGATGGATCTGCGGCGGGATGAGCGCCGCCAAAGCGGGGATGCGGCCTTATTGGAGCGGGCTGCCCACGGAGCGGTTTCCCGCAGTGAGGCCATGGAACTGCTGGGCTTGTCCCGGACTGCGGCATATGCCCGGCTGCGCCGGCTGACAGAAGAGCACCGGCTGATCCGGGTAGGCGGAAAGTATTATCTGCCCGGCACCGTGGTGCCGCCGGAGGAACAGCCTACGGCCGTACGGAACTATTTGGAGCAGGCAGGCTTCGCCTATCGCCAGGAGATTGCCCGGCTGCTGCATGTGCAGCCCAAGCAATGCACCTTGATCCTCAAGCGGATGGTGACCTCGGGAGAAATTGCCAAACAAGGACAAAAGTACCTGCCTCAGGAACAAAAGGCGGAATAACCTACATAAAAGCACCGCCTGCATGGGGCGGTGCTTTTTGCTCAAAATCTCCAATGTTACCTTTTGCATACAAATAAACACGACAAAATCGATGCCGATTTTCAGTTGTGTTAAAAGGCCGGTCAAACCATTGCAATTCCTTAAAAATTATCGTAGATTAACCTTGCAAAGGCGCCGGGCGCTTCCCTGTCGGCCCGGACAACGGGGTTGGCTAGCCCCCGATACCGTGATTCGGGACGGCGTGGAAGGACGGCGCACTTGCAATATTCTATAAGGAGGAAACATCCCCATGAAGAAGTTCCTTTCTCTGGTTCTGGCTCTGGCGATGGCCATGTCTCTGGTCACCATCAGCGCTGGCGCCAAGGACTTCACGGACGACAGCAAGATCACCTATAAAGAAGCTGTTGACGTGGTGTCCGCTCTGGACATCGTCGATGGTTACACCGACGGTTCCTTCAACCCCACCAACACCCTGACCCGTGGCGCGGCTGCCAAGATCATCTGCAACCTGATCCTGGGACCCACCACCGCTGACGCTCTGTCTGCTGACACCGCTCCCTTCAAGGATGTGCCTGTCACCAACGAGTTCGCCGGCTACATTGCTTACTGCTCTCAGCAGGGCATCATCTCCGGTTATGGCGACGGCACCTTCCGTCCCGCCGGCACCCTGACTGGCTATGCCTTCATGAAGATGCTGCTGGGCGCCCTGGGCTATGACGCCGAGATCGAGGGCTATGAGGGCGCCAACTGGTCCGTGGCCGTGGCCAAGCAGGCCGTGGGCATTGGCCTGGATGACGGCAACGACGAGTTCGTCGGCGTGAAGGCTGTCACCCGTGAGGAGGCTTGCCTGTATGCCTTCAACACCCTGACTGCTGACATGGTCGAGTACGGCTCCACCACCACCGTGAACGTCAACGGCGCTACCGTGGTTGTGGGCGGTTCCAAGGCCAGCGTGGTCTACAACTCCTCCAGCAAGGACTATCGCACCGACGAGGATGACCAGGACGAGGTCATGCAGTTCTGCGAGAAGTACTTCACCGACCTGGAGCTGCGCAGCGACGCTGCTACCGATGTGTTCGGCCGTCCCTCCAACACCTGGTATGATGACAACGACAAGATCGGCACCTATGCTAAGGAAGCTGACGTTGTCTACACTGCCGATGTGAAGGCCGAGACCATCTACAAGGATCTGGACCTGGACAAGGCCTATGATTACGCTGTTGTGATCGACGGCGCCGATGCCAACCCCTTCGTGGTCACCAAGAAGGATGACACCACCGTCAACGGTGTGACCGGCGATGCCGACGACAAGATCAACGATGCCAATAAGGATCTGGTGGGCAATGGCTCCCTGATCGAGGTCTACAAGGACGAGCAGACCATCACCGTCGTCAACACCTACCTGATGCAGGTCAACGGTGACTATGACGAGGACGAGGAAGAGCTGACTCTGGCCACTGTGGACGACACCAAGACCCCCGATTTCTCCTATGACGATGTGATCTCCAGCGATGACTTCGACAACCTGGATTCCTATGAGGATGAGGAGTATGTCCTGGTCACCATCGCTGAGGGTGAGGGCATCCAGTCCATCGCCAAGGCTGAGCAGGTTACCGCTACCGTTACCGAGTATGTCGAGGACGAGTCCGTGACTGCCGGCGGCACCGAGTACAAGTATGCTTACGCCAACGACAAGACCGATGGCTCCTATGATCTGAAGGCCGACTACGACCTGTATCTGGACGCCTATGGCTATGTCATCTATGCTCCCGCTGTGGAGGATGAGACCAACTACGTCTACATCGCTGAGTTCGCTAAGGACAGCAACCTGAGCACTAACTCCAAGCTCGTGGCTTATGGCTACTTCCTGGACGGCACTGACGACGAGATCAGCGTCTCCAAGGTTGACGGCGACAAGGTTTACGGCAGCGACGCTGGCTCCCTGACCGCTGGCGAGTGGTACAAGTTCCGCGCTAAGGACGACGGCAAGTATGAGCTGACCTCCTGCGACGAGTCTCAGGGCGCTGGCAAGTACTCTGCTGGCAGCACTGTGACCAACTATGACGCTCAGGGCGTGAAGATCAGCCTGGCTGACGGCTCTTCTGTCAAGGGCAATGCCTCCACCATCTTCGTGGTCGTGAAGGACAACGGCGATGTCAAGGCTTACACCGGCATCAAGAACGTGCCCGATATCAAGGCTGACGGCGACACTGTGGTTGAGGTCTATGTGGACGACGGCTATGCCAAGTACGTCTTCGTCAATAAGGCTGAGTCCATCGTGGGCGGCGCTTCCAGCGGCGACGTGGTCTTCCTGGTGGATGCTGACAAGGCCGGTACCGATGCCGACGACAACAGCTACTATCGCTATGACGCCATCGTCAACGGCGAGGAGAAGACTGTGAAGCTCGACACCGTGAACGACAGCCTGGCTGGCAAGCTGTACACCGAGATCGAGTACGACGAGAACGGCTACATCGTGGTTGACGCCATGGAGGCTGTTACCAACGCTACCGATCCCGACAAGTTCTCCGTTGATAGCGCCAACGGTGTTGTTACCTACAAGAACAGCACCCTGAGCATTGACGGTGAGGGCTACTACCTGGCTTCCGGCGCCAAGATCTTCGTGGTCGAGGACGGCGATGTCTCTACCTACACCGCCAAGAAGCTGGCCAACGAGTATGACGAGACCAACCTGAAGGCTACCATCTACGGTGTGATGAACGCCGACGGTGAGTACACCAGCATCTACGTCTGCCTGTAATTGAATCCTTCGGATTCGATTTCCGGTCAATAAACAAAGCCCCCGCACCTTTTGGTGCGGGGGCTTGTTTTATTCTGCGGAAGGAATCTGGTTTTCATCCTCCGAGTCTGCGGCGGGCGGCTCCATTTGCAGATACTGGTCGGAAACCTCACGCTCTTCCAGGACCTGAGTGCCATCGGTTTTGCATACCAGGACGGAAATGGTCATCTGATAAGCCTCCTTTTATATTGTGGATTTTTAGTAATGAAGCGGTTGAAAAGCTGCTTACTAAAGCGATGCCCGCCTTCGTTTTGTGACGAAGGCGGGCAAATTCATGCATTCTATTATTTGATAAAATCCAAGCGGGTTAAAGGCGCCGAATAAAGTGACGAAGAGGACGACTTTCGTCAGCCTTGCGCCACACCGCCAGAATCTCTTCGGATTCTTCCGCTCCCACCAGGGGAACAAACGCCAGATTGTCCGCATCGGTCAGCTTGTCCGTACAGTAGGCAGGCAGAATGGAGATCCCCTCCTCTGCTGCCACCATCATCAGGATACTCTCCACATCGTTGGACCGCAGCAGAATGTTGGGCTGATATCCCGCTTGCCGATAGAGTGCCATAAAGTAGGAATCGCCGTAGGAATCTCCGGTTGCGGAGGGCGACATATAGAGAATGGCCTCATTTTTCAGTTCCGTCCGCCGCAGGGTGGTCCGCCGGGCCAGGGGGTGCCCGGCGTATAATGCCACCACCAGGGGAACCTGCTCCACAATCCGGGCCTCTACCTCCTCCGCCCGGATATTGGTGCTGTCCCAGGTAAAAATGATGTCGTACTCCCCATTGAGAAGCCCGGCAGCCAGCACATCCGTATCACAGCGATGACAGGTAATCAGCACGTTGGGATATTCCAAGTGAAACGCCCGCAGCTTGTTGGACAGGTCGCTGCGCTCATACCCCTTGGTGTACCCCACCCGCAGAGTACCCACCAGTCCGGTGGACGCGTCCCGGGTACGGCTGAGGGCGGTATCCATGCGGGAGAGAATTCCCTTGGCCTCCTGAAACAGCACGCTTCCCGCCGGTGTTAAGGTCACCGGGCGATTGTCCCGGTCCAGCAGCCGCACGCCCACCGCGTCCTCCAGTGCCCGGATCTGCTGGCTGATGGCGGTTTGGGAAAGATAGTATTGATTTGCGGCCTTGGTAAAGCTCTGGTGCTCTGCTACCGCAACAAAATATTTCAGCTGATTGAGATTCATACGCCACCCCACTATTATCACTTTTTCTTATTTTAATACGAAAATTCTTGGTTTACAACCCTGAATATTCGGGTGTATAATGACAAATCGTTATAATAGAGCTGCCGGAGGCTGTCCGACAGCCAACGGTACGGCGTTTGAAGGAGGAGCAGCATATGAAGATCTTTGCGTATGAGACGCGGCCTGATGAGCAGGAACAGATGGAAACCCTGGCGCGAGAGCTGGGGGTGGAACTAGAGACCAGCGGCGCAGTGCCCGGACCGGATACCGCAGCCCTGTCGGCGGGCTGTGAGGGCGTGTCCATCCTGGGACAGGGGACCATCGACGCGGCTTTGCTGGATCAATTCTATGCCCAGGGCGTGCGGTATCTCTCCACCCGCACGGTGGGATACAACCACATTGACCTTCGCCATGCGCATGAGCTGGGGATACGGGTGTGCAATGCCAGCTATGATCCCAACGGCGTGGCGGATTTCACGGTAATGCTGCTGCTCATGTGCCTGCGCCAGTATAAGCAGGCCATGTGGCGGGGACAGGTCAACGATTTTTCCCTGGAGGGGCTGCAGGGCCGGGAGCTCAAGGACTTGACCGTGGGCATTGTGGGCACGGGAAAGATCGGTGCGCAGGTGGTGCGCAACCTCTCCGGCTTCGGCTGCCGGATGCTGGCCTATGATCTGCGGGAAAATCCGGCCCTTTCCGGACTGGTGACCTATGTGGACTGGGATACCCTTCTGGCACAGAGCGATATCATCACCCTGCATATGCCCCTCTTTGATTCCAATTACCATATCATCAACCGGGAATCCATTGCCAAGATGAAGGACGGTGTGGTGCTGATCAACTGCTCCCGGGGCGAGCTGGCCGATATTGAGGCCCTGATTGAGGGCATTGAGAGCCAGAAGATCGGCGCCCTGGGCATGGATACGTCCGAGGGTGAGGAGGGCATCGTCCACGAGGACCACCGGGTGGACATCCTGCCCAACCGGAACTGGTTCTATCTCCATCAGTTCCGCAACGTGGTGATGACCCAGCATATGGCCTTTTATACCGACGCTGCCGTTGCCAGTATGGTGGAGTGCGGCATCCGGGGAATCTGCCAGATGGCCCGGGGGGAAGATTGCCCCACGGAGCTGCGGTAAAGTGTATGAAAACACCCGCAGGGAGCAGATGCTCCCTGCGGGTCAGTCTGTCGAAAAAGTGGCACAGCCACTTTTTCGACAGAGACACAGTCCGCCGCGCGCAGGATTTGTCCGCTATAAGCGGACAAATCCCACACTTGCGGGCTGCAAAGTATTTTCTCCGACGCACATGTCGCCGGAGAAAATGGATTTCATTTTTTTGCGCCATTCGGCGCAAACTCTGCGAGGCTTTTTCGAAAAGCTCACCCGCAGGGAGCAGCTGCTCCCTGCGGGTGTTTGATGATGGATTATTCCTCCACCAGAATTTCCACGGCCTGACGCAGGGTTTCCTCTCCACCTACGTTTCCCGGGAAAATCACATAGGGAATGCCGGGGAACCGGCTGTTTGCATCGGTCTGCCAGACGGGAATGCCCGGGCAGATCTGGCCCAGCACATTGGCCTTCTTGACGCCCAGGGCCTCGGTGCCCACGGTGCTGGATGTAATGCCGCCCTTGGCAATGATAAAGGCAGGCGTGACCTTCAGACGGCCCACCAGGCTCTGCACGCCGTCGCTGATCTTGACGCTGCGCATCAGGGCGCTTTCCGGGGTGTCGTTTTCCACCGTCAGCAGCTTGCGGTTGGTGTAGCACACGGCCACCTTGCCGGAGCGGATGACGTCCTCCTCCTGAGCCACGCACCGGTCCACCTCGGCGTAGAAGGCCTCATCGCCCTCCAGAACCAGGTCGCTGTGGAACTCAATGGGCACCACGCAGGGCAGCTTCAGCAGCGCTTCCAGCTGGGCAGTGGTCTTTTTGGTGTGGCTGCCCACAACCACCACGCCGCCGGTGCCGGTGTCCATGGTCACCATATCCCGCCGGCGCAGCAGGGGAATGTCGGTGATGCCGCCCACCACCTTAACGAGGCCTGCCGCCGTGCGGAACAGGAACGTCTTGCCGTGGGCCAGGCTCCGGTACAGAGCCACGGCGAAGATCTTGATGTCGCAGTAGCTCACGGCATTGACGCACACCTTGTTGAAGTCCGTCACGGCGTCCAGCTTGGCAACAATGCCGTCGTAATCCTGAGCCCGCAGCTCCTCCAGGGAGATGCAGGTGACGGAAGCGGCAGGATACTTTCCGCCGGTCTTCTCCTCAATGTAGGAGGGAATGTCGGAATGGGTGTAGCCGAAGGTCTTATCCTTGGCAAACTCCGTCTGGGCGGCGGGCACCAGCTCGTCACCGTACTGGACATAGTGGGTGTTGCCGATGGTGAAGCGGCCGCCCTCCAGGAAGAAGGGGCACAGGATCTCGCCGTCCACATGGCGGCCCGCCTCCTCCATGCCCTCACGCAGCAGCTCGGTCTCCAGGGGGAAATGGCCCCGGAGGGTGGAGTCACTGCGGCTCATGATGAGGTAGCGCTTGCCGCTGGCCTTGGCCGCGGCGTTGATGTTGGCGGAGATCTCCCGGTGCACGGCGGTGGTCTGTTCCGCCGTGAGGCCGCGGCTGTTGGTCAGGATGTAGAAGACCTTGCCGGGCTCCATGAGGCCGCTGCGGATGCTCTCCACGGACCAGTCCGTGTAGACGAAAACGTCGTGAACGGTTTGGACACCGGTGGGGTCATCGTCCAGGACGATGAATTTCACATCGCTGGCGTCGATCTCCTGGCGCAGCAGGGCTTCCACCGCGGCCTGGTCCACAGGGGGGAAAGAGTTGAGAATGTCGGCACGGATGGTCTGTTCCATGGTACTGCCCTCCCCTGCTCAGTCCTCGTCGGAGTGAACGGTGACGCCGGCCAGCTGCTCGAAGTACTGCACGTAGCCGGAGTGGTCGTCATCCATGTGGCCGGAGACCTTCAGGGCCTGCTGAATCTCGAAGAGCTGGGCGGTCAGGGGCAGGGGGACATCAATCTCGTGAGCGGTGGCCAGGACGTTCTTGATGTCCTTGTGGTTGACGCGGATGGTGCCGCCGGGCTTGAAGTTGCGCTTGCACATCATGGGAGCCTTGGCGTCCAGCACGGTGCTGCCGGCCAGACCGCCCCGGACGGCGTGATAGACCTTCATGGGGTCCACACCGGCCTTGGTGGCCAGCACCAGGGCCTCGGACACCGCGGCGATGTTCAGGTTGACCATGATCTGGTTGGCCAGCTTGGTGACGCTGCCGGCGCCGGAGCTGCCGATCAGCAGGGCGCTGCTGCCCATGATCTCGAACACAGGCTTGAGCCGGTCGAAGTCCGCCTGGTCGCCGCCGCACATGATGGCCAGAGTACCGGCAATGGCGCCGGGCTCGCCGCCGGAGACGGGAGCATCCACAAAGCCCACGCCGATTTCCTTGAGACGGCGGTAGCACTCCTGGGATTCACCGGGGGTGACGCTGGACATATCGCACACCACCTTGCCGGCGGTCAGCGCGGAGGCCACGCCGTTCTCTCCGAACAGCACCTCCCGGACGATGGCGCCGGTGGGCAGGATCGTAATAATGAGATCGCACTCCCGGGCGATATCGGCATAGCTGCCGGAAGAAGCGCCCATGTCGCACAGCTCCTTGACCAGCGTCTCATTGAGATCGCTGACCATCAGATCCTGTCCCGCCTTCACCAGATTCGTCGCCATGGGGCGACCCATAATGCCCAGACCAATGAAACCGACCTTGCTCATAAGACCATCCTCCTGTAAATTCCATATGAATTGCGGCGGCGGCGTTTTCCGTCGGAGCGCCGGGAATTGCGCAACGCTTACCCTTCGTTGCGTTCGTTGATGTCAGTATATAGTATACCGGTATACCGGTCAAGAGAAAATTATGATTTTCCTGCAAAAATGGAAAAAACAGCAGCTTATACAAAAAGAACCGGGGGGATTTTGTGAAAAAATCCCTTGAACGGTATACCGGGATTCTGATAAGATACCGGCAGACGAATTGGATTGCGCAGAACGCAGAAGGAGGACCACTATGGCGGGCTACCGGTTTTTACAGGAGGAGGCATATGCCCATATCAAGGAGCAGATCGTCACAGGCTCCCTGGCGGAGGATCAGATCTACTCCGAGACGAAGCTGGCGGCGGCCATCGGCATTTCCCGCACTCCGGTCAAGGACGCTCTGGTGCGGCTGAGTCAGGAGCGGCTGATTGACATTCTGCCCAGCCGGGGGTTCCGGCTCCATCACATGTCCCAGGCGGATGTCTGGGAGACGTATCAGCTGCGTACGGCGGTGGAGGGCTTTTGCGCGCTGCATCTGGCGCACCGCAAGGAGACGGATGAGGGCGCGGCCTTGCTGAATGCTCTGGAAGCGAGTGTGGCACGGATGGAGGCCCAGGGCGAGCAGACGGATTTGGAAGAGTACTGGGCGGAGGATTTCGCCTTCCATCGCCTGCTGGTGGAGTTTTCCGGCAATCAGGAATTTTTGCAGCTCTTTGAGAGCTATCACTACCGGATGTCGGTGATCGCCAAGGAGAGTTTTCACAGTCCCAACCGCCGGGCGGTGGCCCGGGAGGAGCATCAGGCCATTGTGGACGCCATTCGCCGCAGCAGCGGCCGGGACGATCTGGAGGCCTACGCCGCCGTGCGCCGCCATATGGAGGCCAGCCGGGACCTGGTACTGCGGGAAGTGCAGGCGGACTGACCGGCAGAATGTACCGGCGGGGAAAGCGGGTGCGGATGGTTGGGTCTCCCCTGCCCTGCCGTCGTGTGAGAAAAGCATCAAAAATCAGCAAGCCCGGATGCCGTTTCGGCATCCGGGCTTGCTGCGCAGAGTGGATGGTGTCAGGATTCCTGGGGCAGAAAAGAGCGGTCGAAGCCGTGGGGCAGCAGCTCCCGCAGGGAAAGGGTCAGTTCCTGGCCCTGTTCGTTGAGGCAGATGACCTCCAGATCCGGGGCAAATTCCTGGAGCACCTGGCGGCATACCCCGCAGGGAACGCAGAAGTTGTCTCCGCCTCCGGCTACGGCGATGCGGACAAAATCGGTGTGGCCCTCGCTGACGGCCTTGGCCACCGCGGTGCGCTCGGCGCAGATGGTGGGTGAATAGCCTGCGTTTTCAATGTTGCATCCGGTAAAGACCGTGCCGTCCCGGCATTCCAGCGCGGCCCCTACGGCAAAGTGGGAGTACGGACAATAGGCCCGCTTCCGCATGGCCATGGCGGCGGATTTGAGTTCCTCTCGGGTCATGGGCAATCCCTCCTGATGGTATTGGAAATGGCTGCAATCTTACCATTTATGATAGTGGTCCCCATGGAAAAAAGCAAGGGGATGCGAAGTGTCCGGCAGTGGGAAAATTCGATTTTCAGCGTGCGGCGGGGCAATATGCGGCAAGTCCGGCATCCGGAAAAGGGCCGTATTTCCGGGGTGAGAAAGGTAGGATGTCTCCTGCTGTGGGCATACAGCCCGCAGCGCATATGGACGGGTAAAAATACATGAAATTGGAATTTTCCAACAAATAGAAGAAAAGAAAGCGGAACATATTCGTGATAGGATACAAATGTTTTCCGGCGCGGCAGGTTTATGTTGTATTTTGATGCATGGCTTTGTATAATAAGACCAACCAAACATTGGAGATGTTTCAAATGTTCATGATCTCTGCTCTCATTGCGATTTTGACTCTGAACATTATTCTGGCTCTGGTACTGGGGATTTTGGTACGGAAACAGGATAGTGCGATTGGTCATGCCTGAGAGGCGGGGAACATGCATCTCGGTGAAACCGGAACAATCTTCCAAGGACTCACCGAAACAGCACGGATAACCCAAAATCCCGTGGTTCGACCAACGAACCACGGGATTTTTTTATTCCGCCGGTATGGGAGCCGGCAGACCACCGAGGAGGGGATCAAACATGATGATGACAGGAGCACAGATCCTGGTGGAAGCTCTGAAGCGGGAGGGTGTGGAGCACATCTTCGGATATGCGGGTGCCACCATCTGCCCGATTGCGGATGTGCTGCGCGAGACGCCGTCCCTGGGGTATACCCTGGTACGGACTGAGCAGAACGCGGGCCATATGGCCTCCGGCT
>CABUDN010000036.1 GCA_902490355.1 uncultured Oscillibacter sp. | reverse complement strand
TTTCAGACGATACCCCGGCATAAACAACGCGCCCGGCAGGCATTTTGCCTGCCGGGCGTGTATTTGTTATTTGCGGATCAGATTGCGCAGGGTTTCCAAAGCTTCCCCAAAGTCCCGGGCTTTGGCGGTGGGGTTATCCCGCAGCAGACGCAAAGCGGCGCGGTGCGCGCCAGTCTTGCGGGTGCGGATTGCCGCCCGGTAGTCCCGGATTCGCTCCAGAGCCTCGGCCAGTTCCTCCCGGCCGGATGCGGCGGAGTCTTCCGCCACACTCTCCAGACGGGCCTTGCCCCGCTCCAAAGCCTCGGAGATGGTGTCCAGAATCTCCAGTTTGGCCTGGTCCCGGTCCCGGATCCGGGCCTCTTCCAGCTCGCGGCGGCGCAGTTTGCGGGCCTGACGGGCCGCTTCGGAGGTCTGCCGCTCCGCTTCTACCCGTTCCCGCAGCAGCTGAGCGTCCAGGGCGGTTTTGGCCCGGAAGCGACGCAGATCATCCTCGGCAAAGGCTGCGGCCACTTCCGCCCGTTTGGCCAGACGCCGCAGTTCCTCGTTCTCCTCCGTCACGCGCATGAGCACTTCCCGCAGATCCATGGCTGCCTGAACGGAGCGGACCACATCGGCGGTGAATGCAACCGTCAGCGCCAGTGCCAGGGGATCCACGCACCAGCTGGGAATATCCAGCAGCAGCCGGCCGATGGGCGGGTGGAGAAAGCGTACCAAAAAGATGGAGAAAAATCCCCAGGCGATGGAACTGGAAAGGCAGATGTGTCCGTTGAGCTGAAAGCGGTGCTTGGAGTAATCCCAGTACCGCACCTTGAAGAGGGCTTCCATGGCCGCGCCGGTGACATATTCCAGCGCTGTGGCGGCAAGCATGCCGAACAGCCATACCAGATACAGGTTGTCCTCCACCGGCAGCGTGGCAAACAGAATGATGATGGCGCCGAACCCGTAAATCGGGAGCAGGGGGCCGTTCAAAAAGCCCCGGTTGACCCAGCGGCTCTGGCAGATCGATACGTAGCACGATTCCCAGACCCAGCCGCAAAAACAGTAGAAGAAGAACAGCAGAACCCACTGTCCCGTGGTATAGACGTGCATGGACGCTCCTTTCTCAGTCCAGATGGACCCGGAAGTCTCCCCGGGCGGTGGCTTCCGCACGGCGGCGCTTTTCTGCCGCCAGCGCGTCCAGCATGCCGCCGATGATGCGGTTGGATACCAGGAAGCCCTTGGGGGTCAGATGCCAGCGGCCGTCCTCTTCCACCGCGTAGCCCGCCCGGGAGCACTCGGCCAGGAAGGGCAGGAAGCAGTCGAAGCGGCGGCGGAAGCGGGTTTCAAATTCCCGGGGGTCCAGGCCCTGCACCGTGCGCAGACCCAGCATCAGCCATTCCGTGTCCCGGTCCAGGGGCGGAATCCGCTCACTTTCCGAGAGCAGCGGCATGTGGTGCTTCACACCGTGAATATAGCCCTCCAGGTCCTTTTCGTAGGCATAGCGCACGCCGCCGAAGTCGGAATGGGCGCCGGGGCCAAATCCCGCGTATTCCTGCAGCGTCCAGTATTTCAGGTTGTGCCGGGACTCCCGGCCCGGCCGGGCAAAGTTGGAGATTTCATACTGGGCATAGCCGTTCTGGGCAAGATACTCCACGGTATACAGATACATGTCCGCCTGGGCTTCATCGTCGGGCAAATCTTCCTCCGCCTGCCGGGCATAGAGGGGAGTGCCCGGTTCCACCTTCAGCCCATAGCAGCTCAGGTGCTCCGGCGCCAGGGACACGGCGGCGGAAAGGTTTTCCTGCCATTGCTCCGCACTCTGGCCGGGGAGACCGTAAATGAGATCCAGGGAGAGGTTTTCAAACCGGGCTTTCCGGGCGGCTTCCACGGCTGCGGTGACCTGCGCCATGGTATGTACCCGGCCAATGTGCTGGAGTTCTGCGTCGCTGGCGGACTGCATGCCCAGGGACAGCCGGTTGAATCCGGCCTTGCGCAGCGCCTTGAGTGCTTTCCAGTCGCCGGCGGATTCCGGGTTGGCTTCCAGGGTGATCTCCGCGTCCTTGGCCACGTGATACCGCTTGCAGACGGTTTTGAGCAGGGTGGTCAGGCGCTTGACACCCAGAAGGCTGGGGGTGCCGCCGCCGAAATAGATGGTGTCGATCTGATGTGCGGAGGCGGAGGGCGCGGCTTCCGTCAGGTGGGCACACAGGGCGTCCACATAATCATCCATCCGGGCATCCTGGCCGGACAGGGAGTAAAAGTCGCAATAGGCACACTTTTGCCGGCAGAAGGGAATATGAAGATACAGCCCCAGGGGGCGCGGTGTAACATGCATCGATGTGATCCTCCCATTCACTGATTCTTTTAGTCTACCGCGTTTGCGGGATATTTGCAAGAACGCATATTTCCCGTCCGCAGAGGCCAGACTAGGAAAAACGAATGGGAAGGGGACATGATCCGTGGATATGACACCTGAGGAGTATCAGCGCTTTGTCAGTGCCCGTGCCAAGAAATCACCCATTGTGCGGGATACCGCGCTGGCCTTTGTGATCGGCGGAGGGATCTGCGTACTGGGACAGCTGATTCAAAACGGATGGATTGACGCGGGGCTCAGCCGCCAGGATGCGGGAACGGCCACCTCCTGCTCCCTGGTGGCGCTGTCGGCTCTCTTAACCGGTTTGAACCTTTATAACCGGCTGGCCCGCTTCGGCGGCGCGGGAACGCTGGTGCCCATTACGGGATTTGCCAATGCGGTGGTTTCACCGGCCATTGATTTTAAAAGCGAGGGGTTTGTAACCGGCATGGCGGCCAAAATGTTCCAGGTGGCCGGACCGGTGATCGTATTTGGAACCCTGGCATCGGTCCTGTATGGCGTGGTGCTGATGCTGCTGGGATAAAAAACGTGCCGCCGGTTCTCCGGCGGCACGTTTTTTATTCGGTTTGGAGCAGGCGATGCTTGGTGGCGTCCATGCCCAGGGCGCCCAGGGGAGCGGTAATCAGGATCCCCAGCACGGCCACCGACAGCACCAGATTCCCGCAGGCCAGGCCCATGGCCAGGGGGACGGAGCCGATGGCGGCCTGCACCGTGGCTTTGGGCAGATAGGAAATGACGCAAAACAGCCGTTCTTTGGCAGTGAGGGCTGTGCCCAGCAGGCACACCAGCACGCCGCACGAACGCACCGCCAAAGCCAGGAAGATCATCACCAGGGCACCGGCACCGGCGGAGAGGGTATAGCGGATGTCCACCGCCGCGCCCACCAGCACGAAGAGAATGACTTCCGCCGCCAGCCACAGCTTGCCGAACTTTTCAGACAGCCGCCGGGAAACCACTTCCGCGCTGCGCATCTGCAGAGCGCAGGCCATGGCGATGACGGCCAGCAGTCCGGAGAAGGGGACCAGGCCGTCCAGCCAGTCCTCCAGGGCCGTCAGCAAAAACGCCGCGCCCAGAACGATGATGACTTTCACGCTGCCCCGGACCTTGTGGGAGCGGGCGTAGCGGGTTTCAAAGAACCAGGCCAGTCCCACACCGCTCACCGCGCCCACGGCGATGCCCAGCACAATGGACACCGGGATGCCGGCAAAGGCGCCCAGATCCGCAGTGCCGCCCTGGGCCATCCCGGTGAAGGTGGAAAAGAGCACGATGACAAAGACGTCGTCCAAGGAGGCACCGGCCAGAATCATCTGGGGGATGTGCTGCTTGGTGCCCCGGCCCTCTTCCATCAGCTGCACCATCCGGGGAACCACCACCGCCGGAGACACCGCCGCCAGCACGGAGCCCATGACCGCGGCTTCCACCCGGGTCAGTCCCAGCACCAGGGGTGCGAAGAGCGTATAGGCCACAATCTCAAAGCTGGCGGGGACAAAGCTCATCATCAGAGCCGGGCGGCCCACCGCTTTGAGGTCCTGGAGCTTGAGCGACAGGCCCGCCTTGATGAGGATGATGACCAGGGCCATTTCCCGCAGGTCCGCCGAGATCATTAAAATGGAGTCGTCCAGCAAGTTCAGCACGTAGGGACCCAGCAAAATGCCGGTCAGGAGCATACCGATGATCCGGGGCAGACGGATCATCTGGCACAGCGCGGCCATGGCCAGTCCCACCAAAAAAATCAGAGCCAGAGATGTCAGCATGACAATGCCACCTTTCCATAAAAAAAGCCGATGATTCCGCGATGGAGTGCATCGCAGAAGTCATCAGCTCATTGCAAGCGGTTTCGGGTTGCCCCGGGGGAGAACTTCATTCCCTGGGCGGTATCATATCATATGCCCCCGTCAACGTCAAGGCATTTCTTCCAGAGGCATCCAGTCAGCGCGGCTTTTGCCGAAGGTCAGATTCCCCGCAACGGCCAGGCTCCTCTGGGCCGTGCCGGTTTGGGCCGTCACGGTGACCTGATAGGATTCCAGGGGATCCAGTACCGCCGTGCCGCTGCACACGCCGCCGCTGCATGACGGGTCAAAGATCTCGGTGTGCCCTTGGGAATCCGTGAAGGAAATTTGATAGGTGGTTCCCGGCGCGGCGGTGCTGGGCGTAAAGGTATAGGAAAGGATGTCATTCTGGCTGGAGAAGGACAGCCCGGAGACGGTGAATGCCTCCGGCAGGTCTGCGGCGGCCGCCTCCTCGGAGGGGACCAGCTGAGACTGACGGACGCCCCACACGGCGCCGCCCGTCAGCCCTGCGCCCAGGAAAAAGGCAATGACCAGGGGGAGGATGCGCCGCAGCCGGAGCCGGGCGGGAGCGGAGGCAGTGCCGGAATCCGGACAAGGGGGCGGTGCGGGCTGGGAAATATCGGCCGGAGCAGAGGAGTCTGGTTTGGGAGCCGTTCCGGGAGCAGGCGGTGGGGGCGGGGATGGAGGCAGATCCCGGCCGCACAGGTCGTCCAACGGAAGCTCCAGGGCATCGGCAACGGCCAACAGCCGGGGCAGGTCCGGCAGGGCTTCACCGGTTTCCCACTTGCTGACCGCCTGCCGGGATACGCCGACCTGATGGGCCAGGGCCTCCTGACTCATTCCGCGGGTCTTGCGGGCCTGGCTGAGGCATTGGGAGAAGGTCATGGGGCATCCTCCTTTCGTTCTGCATCCATGATAGCAGACGCCGCAGTTGCGCGCAACCAGCCCAAACTGGCATTCCGGCAACCGGCGGTTGCGGATCGGAATTTTTCCGGGAAGTGAAGAGTTTACATAACGGTGTGGAAAACCCTGTGGAGAATGTGCAAAACCCTTTATTATGAAGGAATTATGAAGGTGACAGCCAGGTTATGAGAAAATTTGCGCAATAACATTTTCTCGAAAAATGCCTCTTCCCGGCGGGAAACGGCGGGAAAGCCGGGCCGGCGGCGGCAGCCCTTGAACTGCCGGACGGGTTGTGGTACAATAACACCCGATCAATCACGGCAGTTTTTGCCGTTTCGGAGGCACTATGGCAACAAGAAAGCAATCTTACGGCAATGAGAGCATTTCCGCATTAAAGGGAGCAGACCGGGTCCGGAAGCGGCCCGGTGTCATTTTCGGCTCCGACGGGCTGGATGGCTGCGAGCATGCGGTCTTTGAGATCCTCTCCAACTCCATCGACGAGGCCCGGGAAGGCCATGGCCGGGTCATCACTCTGACCCGGTATGCCGACCGCTCCGTAGAGGTGGAGGATGCCGGCCGGGGCTGCCCGGTGGACTGGAACGAGAAAGAGCAGCGCTACAACTGGGAGCTGGTGTACTGCGAGCTGTACGCCGGCGGCAAATATGACAACCTGGCCGGAGACAACTACGAGTACTCCCTGGGCCTCAACGGCCTGGGCGCCTGCGCCACGCAGTATGCCTCCCGGTACATGGACGTGACGGTCTGGCGGGACGGCCAGGAGTATCGCCTCCACTTTGAGCGGGGCGAGATCGTCGGGGGACTGGAAGCAGCGCCGCTGCCCAAGAGCCAGCAGAAAAAGACCGGTACCCGCACCCGCTGGCTGCCGGATCTGGATGTGTTTACCGACATCGCCATTCCCGCGGAGTACTTTACGGATGTGCTCAAGCGCCAGGCGGTGGTCAACGCCGGCATTACCTTCCGCTTCCGCAATGAGACAGAGCCGGGCAAGTTCGAAGAGACGGAATTTCTCTACGAAAACGGCATCGCCGACTATGTGGCGGAGCTGGCCGGGACGGAGACCCTGACGGCGCCGGTGTTCTGGCAGGCTGAGAAGAAGGGCCGGGACCGGGCGGACAAGCCGGAGTACAAGGTCAAGCTCAGTGTGTCCTTCTGCTTTTCCAACAAGACCTGCTGCATCGAGCACTATCACAACTCCAGCTGGCTCGAGCACGGGGGCAGCCCGGAAAAGGCCACCAAGTCCGCCTTTGTCTCGGCGGTGGACGCGTATCTGCGCCAGCAGAACAAGTATCAAAAGAGCGAGAGCAAGGTGACCTGGGCGGACATCGAGGACTGCATTGTGCTGGTGTCCAACAACTTCTCCACCCAGACCTCCTATGAAAACCAGACGAAAAAGGCCATCACCAACAAGTTCATCCAGGAGGCCATGACGGAGTTCCTCCGGTCCAATCTGGAGATCTATTTCATTGAAAACCACTTTGACGCCGAGAAGATCGCCGAGCAGGTGCTCATCAACAAGCGCTCCCGGGAGAGTGCGGAGAAGGCCCGGCTGAATATCAAGAACAAGCTCTCGGCCAACATCAGCATTGCCGACCGGGTGCAGAAGTTCGTGGACTGCCGGTCCAAGGACGTGTCCAAGCGGGAAATCTATATCGTGGAGGGCGACTCCGCTCTGGGCAGCGTCAAGCTCAGCCGGGACGCGGAATATCAGGGCATTATGCCCATCCGGGGCAAGATCCTCAACTGTCTGAAGGCGGACTACGCCCGGATCTTCAAAAGCGACATCATCATGGACCTGATCCGGGTGCTGGGCTGCGGCGTGGAGGTTCAGGGACGGCATGTCAAGAACATGGCAGCCTTTGACCTGGCCAACTTCCGCTGGAATAAAGTGGTCATCTGCACCGATGGTGATGTGGACGGCTTCCAGATCCGCACCCTGGTGCTGACTATGCTCTACCGGCTGACCCCCACCCTGATCCGGGAGGGCTATGTCTACATTGCCGAGACGCCCCTCTTTGAGATCAACTCCGGGGAGAAGACCTGGTTTGCCTATTCCGATAAGGAGAAAAACGACATTGTCAAGAGCCTGGAGGGGAAGAAGTACAAGATCGACCGCTCCAAGGGCCTGGGCGAGAACGATCCGGATATGATGTGGCTGACCACCATGAACCCTGAGACCCGGCGGCTGATCCGGGTCATGCCGGAGGATGTGGAGCGCACGGCGGAGGTCTTTGACCTGCTGTTGGGAGACAACCTCCAGGGGCGCAAGGACCACATTGCGGAAAACGGCTACAAGTATCTGGAAATGGCGGATATCTCGTAAGAGCCGAAGGGAAGGCGCCTTTGCGCGATGAAGGCCGCAACTGCGCGCAGTGTGTGCCGGCGTGCGGGATGTGTGGAGGAATCATATGAGTAGACTGAATTTTGCCTTGAGCATCGGACTGCTGGCCGTGGTGCTGGCACCCTACTGGTGGGAAGACTTTCCCGCCATGGCCGTGCTCTATGCCATCATGACCGTCTCATCGATCCTGTACGGACTGGGATGCCTGCGGGGACCGGGAAATGCGTACCTCTGGCAGCAGCGGAAGGTTCCGGAGGCGGTTCAGCGGCTCTGGGCCCGGCGGATGGGAGCGCTGTACCTCTTCAACGCCGCCCTCTGCCCTCTGGGCTGGCTGCTGGCCGCGTTTGTGTCCTTTGACACGGACTTCATTCTGCTTGCCCAGATCGTCGGCCTTCTGCTGGTTTCTCTGCTGGGCTTTGTACCCCTGCTGAGCACCGGAAAGAGCTCCGCCTGAGCCGACAAAACGCCTGATATACGGATAAAGGATAAGGAATCAACACCATGCCAAAGAAGAAGCAGCCGGCGGAAAACCGGCATAAAGCGAATAATCCCAACGTTATGGGGCTCCACGCCGCAGTGGTGGAGCAGCCCATCACCGATACCCTAGAAGTCAACTACATGCCCTACGCCATGTCGGTGATCGTCTCCCGGGCCATTCCGGAGATCGACGGCTTCAAGCCCTCCCACCGCAAGCTCCTGTACACCATGTACAAGATGGGCCTTTTGACGGGAGCGCGGACCAAGTCCGCCAACATCGTGGGCCAGACCATGCGCCTCAACCCCCACGGCGACGCGCCCATTTACGATACCATGGTGCGTCTGTCCCGGGGCTACGGCGCTCTGCTCACCCCCTTTGTGGATTCCAAGGGCAACTTCGGCAAGGCCTACTCCCGGGATATGGCCTGCGCCGCGCCCCGGTACACCGAGGCCAAGCTGACTCCCATCTGCGCCGAGCTGTTCCGGGATATTGACGCCGACACGGTGGACTTCGTGGATAACTACGACAACACCATGACGGAGCCGGCCCTGCTGCCCACTACGTTCCCCAATATTCTGGTGTCCGCCAACAGCGGCATCGCCGTGGGCATGGCCTCCCAGTTCTGCGGCTTTAACCTCAAGGAGGTCTGCGAGACCACCGTGGCCTACCTGAAGAATCCAGAGTGCGATCTTACCGCCACGCTGCTGGGGCCGGATTTCCCCACCGGCGGCGAGCTGATCTGCGATCCCGATGCTCTGCGGGAGGTCTACGATACCGGACGGGGCAGTGTCCGGGTCCGGGCCAAGTACCGCTATGTCAAGGAAGAAAACCTCATCGAGATCTATGAGATCCCCTATTCCACCACGGTGGAGGCCATTTTGGATAAAGTGGCCGAGCTGATCAAAGCCGGCAAGGCTAAGGAAATTGCCGACATGCGGGATGAGACGGACCTGTCCGGTCTGAAGCTGACCATCGACCTCAAGCGGGGAACCGATCCGGACAAGCTCATGGCCCGCCTGTTTAAACAGACCACACTGGAGGACAGCTTCTCCTGCAACTTCAATGTCCTCATTGCCGGCAGTCCCAAGGTGCTGGGCGTGCGGCAGATCCTGGAGGAGTGGACGGCCTGGCGCACGGAGTCCGTGCGGCGGCGGGTGTACTTCGTCATGAAGAAAAAGCAGGACAAGCTGCACCTTTTGAAGGGCCTCAAGCGCATTCTGCTGGACATCGACAAGGCCATCAAAATCATCCGGGAGACGGAGGAGGAGTCCGAGGTCATTCCCAACCTGATGATCGGCTTCGGCATCGATCAGGTCCAGGCGGAATACGTGGCAGAAATCAAGCTGCGCAATATCAATAAGGAATACATCCTCAAGCGGGTCCAGGAGACCGATGCCCTGCGGGATGAGATCGAGGACCTGGAGGATACCCTGGCCAAGCCCCAGAGAATCCGCAAGATCCTGGTGGATGAGCTGACGGCCGTGGCGGCCAAGTATGGCGAGCCCCGCCGCACCACCCTGGTCTACGGCCATGAGCTGCCGGTGTATGAGGAGGAGCAGGCGGAGGAGTATCCCGTGCACATCTTCCTCTCCCGGGAGGGATACTTCAAGAAAATCTCGCCCCAGAGCCTGCGCATGAGCTCGGACCAGAAGTTCAAGGAGGGCGACAGCCTGCGCCAGAGCTTTGAGACCACCAGCAATGCCGAGATCATGTTCTTCACGGACCAGCATCAGGTCTATAAGACCCGCCTGAGCGAGTTTGAGGACAGCAAGGCCAGCGTGCTGGGCGAGTATCTGCCCGCCAAGCTGGGTATGGACCCCGGAGAGAGCGTGATTTATGCCGTGCTGCCGGGAGCAGATTATGCCGGTGCGCTGCTGTTCTTCTTTGAAAATGGCAAAGTGGCCCGGGTGGAGCTCACGGCCTATCAGACCACCTCCAACCGCCGCAAGCTTACCGGCGCCTATTCCGACAAGGCACCCCTTTGCTGCATCCGGCGGGTGGACGAAGAAGGGGAGCTGGCAGTGTACTCTTCGGAGCCCCGCTGCCTGATCTTCCACACGGCTCTCCTTGCTCCCAAGACCACCCGGACGACCCAGGGCGTGGCGGTGATGAACCTCAAGCCCAAGTATCATCTGGAGCGGGTCGTGCCGGTGGAAGAGAGCGCCATTTCCAATCTCAGCCGTTACCGGGTCCGGGCCATTCCGGCTGCCGGTGCGCTGCTGCGGCAGGAGGATACCGAGGAGCGGCAGCTGGGTCTGCTGGATGAGAACACATGAAGCAATTTATAAAAAGCTATGCCATCATTGCCCTGGGTTCGTTGATCTTTGCCCTGGGCTTTGACTGGTTCTTTGCGCCCAATCAGATCGCCATGGGCGGCGTCACCGGCTTGGCCCAGGTGATCAATGTGCTGATTCCGGCGCTTCCAGTGGGTGTTTTGACCATTATATTGAACATTCCGCTGTTTTTGGCCGGATGGAAGCTCATCGGCTTTCACCTGCTGGCTTCCTCCCTGTTTTCCATGGCGGTGAGTTCGGTGGCCATTGATGTGATTGCCGCCTGGTATACGTTTCCGCCCATGGACCCGCTGCTGGCGTGTTTGTGCGGCGGCGCCGTGATGGGAGCGGGCTTTGGTCTGGTGTTTGCCCAGGGGGCGACCACCGGCGGCACCGATATCGTGGCCCGGCTGCTGAAGCTGCGCTTCCCGTGGCTGCCCATGGGGAAGCTGCTGCTGGTGCCGGACGGCGTGGTGCTGGCACTGGCGGCCGTGGCCTTTGGCCAGGTGGAAACGGCGCTCTATGGTGCGGTGGCCCTGGTGGTGATGGCCAAGGTGATGGATGCGGTGCTTTACGGAACCGATGCTTCCAAGGTAGCTATCATCGTCTCCGACCGCTGGCGGGAGATTGCCGACGTGCTGCTGCGGGAGCAGGACCGGGGCGTGACGATCCTTCGGGGACAGGGGGCCTATACCGGCGCGGAAAAACAGGTGCTGATGGTGGCCTTTCCTCAAAAGGAGATTGTGCAGCTCAAGCGGACCATCCGGGATCTGGACTCCAGCGCGTTTTTGATTGTCTGCAACGCCCATGAGGTATTGGGCGAGGGATTTGGGGATTATCATAAGGAGGAACTCTGACATGGCGTTTGAAACGGTAAAAAAGAATCTGGAGAGCCGGGGATTTTCCGTGCAGACCTTTGCCACGGCGGCGGAGGCGGCGGAGTACCTGAATCGTGCCATTGACGGTGTCAGCGTGGGCATCGGCGGCAGCATCACCGTGCAGCAGATGGGGCTCCATGACCGTCTGGCCTCTCACAATACGGTTTATTGGCACTGGACGGACGGGCCGGAAGTCCTTTCCAAGGCCATGACGGCGCAGGTGTATCTCACCTCCGTCAATGGTCTGGCCGAGACGGGAGAGATCCTCAACATCGACGGCAACGGCAACCGGGTGGCTTCCATGCTCTATGGACATCAGAAGGTCTATCTGGTAGCCGGACGGAACAAGCTGGCTCCTACTTACGAAGAAGCGCTTTGGCGGGCCCGGAACATTGCCGCGCCGAAAAATGCCCAGCGGCTGGGGAAGAAGACACCCTGTGCCGTGAAGGGGGATCGGTGCTATGACTGCAAGAGTCCGGAGCGGATCTGCCGGGGCCTGGCTGTATTGTGGGAAGCCATGTCCGGCGTAGAGATGGAAGTGGTGCTGGTAGACGAAGACCTGGGCTACTGATCCGGAAAGGAGGCCCGCCATGAAGCAGATAGTGGCAGGTATGCTGATGCTGCTGGCGCTGCTGGGCATGAGCGGCTGCGCACCGCTGCTGGAGCGGACATATGTGACCGCAGAACCCCACAGCAGCAAGTTCTGGGAGAGCGAGGCGGCGAGCACACTGCGGGCGGAGAATTATCAGGATGTGGTCAATGATTTGCTGCTGCTCATCGGCCAGCATACGGAGACCGCCACGCTGCGCCTGTACAATTTTCAGGACGATATGACGGTAGCGGAGACCCTGGAGCAGGCAACTACGGAAATCCAGCAGGAGACCCCCATGGGGGCGTATGCGGTGGAATATATTACGTCCACCAGTCAGGCTCAGAGGGGGTATTATGAAATTGCGGTTCGGATCAGTTACCGCCGTACAGCCGAGCAGATTCAAAATGTAGTCAACGCCACCAGTACAGAGGCGCTTTATACTCTGCTGCAGTCTGCACTGGACGAGGAAAAAACGGAACTAGCGGTGCGGATCGGCTATTGGGGCGACAACGGCGTGCACCGGGTGGAAGAAGCTGTGGCTCAGGTTCGGGAAGAGCGGGGTCTGACGCAGACACCGGAGTGGACCATCTACTATTATCCGGCTGACGGCCCGGTAGGATTGGTGGAGTTTTTGTTCCAGCCTGAGGGAGCGGAGGTGCAGGCATCCGGAGAGCAGGAGGTCCCTGCAAAATAAAATCAAAAAAATTGGAGAAATCCCTTGACAAGGAGCATAATGTCTGGTAAGATACTCCTTGTTCCGCGGGCATAGCTCATCTGGTAGAGCGCCACCTTGCCAAGGTGGAGGTAGCGAGTTCGAGCCTCGTTGCCCGCTCCATATAGCGAGAGGACATCCGATCTGGATGTCCTCTTTTTCGCGTAGACGGAAAGAACGCGCTGCCTCCACCAGCGCGGAGCGCGTAAAAGGAGAGGTGCGGCAGGGCTCCTGCAAATGGCGAAGCCGTTTGCGGGATGCCGGAAGCGAGTTCGAGCCTCGTTGCCCGCTCCATATAGCGAGAGGACATCCGATCTGGATGTCCTCTTTTTCGCGTAGACGGAAAGAACGCGCTGCCTCCACCAGCGCGGAGCGCGTAAAAGGAGAGGTGCGGCAGGGCTCCTGCAAATGGCGAAGCCGTTTGCGGGATGCCGGAAGCGAGTTCGAGCCTCGTTGCCCGCTCCATATAGCGAGAGGACATCCGATCTGGATGTCCTCTTTTTCGCGTAGACGGAAAGAACGCGCTGCCTCCACCAGCGCGGAGCGCGTAAAAGGAGAGGTGCGGCAGGGCTCCTGCAAATGGCGAAGCCGTTTGCGGGATGCCGGAAGCGAGTTCGAGCCTCGTTGCCCGCTCCATATAGCGAGAGGACATCCGATCTGGATGTCCTCTTTTTTGCGTAGACGGAAAGAACGCGCTGCCTCCACCGGCGCGGAGCGCGTAAAGGAGAAAAGAAGGAGACACCGCGCATTAAAAACCCCCGCAGAAGCCGTTTCAATGGCTTCTGCGGGGATTGACGTTATGCCAGCAGCAGACGGATCATTTCCTGCGCCGGATCGATCAGAGGCAAAGAAGTCTGCTCCGTCAAGGCGTCTTTAAAATAGGGGAAATGGGTGCAGCCCAGAATCAAAGCTTCCATGCCGCAGGTGCGGTACCACTCGGCCAGTTCCCCCAGATGATGCTGTGCCACCAGCTCCCGGGGCGGAAGCCCGGCCTCAATGGACAAAACTGCGGGAAGCAGGCAGGCTCCCAGCAAATCCAGCTCGGGATTGGCGGTAAGCAGCGTCCGCTCGATGCCTGCCAGCCCCTGAGCATTGGCGGCGATGAGCCCCAGACGGCGATAGGAGGGCGCCAGATGCCGGTAGACATCCAGAGGGGTCACAATCCGCAGACCGGTCTCACAGGCCAGTGTGGGGAAGTCTACGGAAGAAGAAAGGGAGTTGCAGTAGACAAACACACGGCGGCAGCCCTGAGACTGTGCCTGGGCCAGTACGTCCCGGACAGCCTGCAGTTTTTCCTCCTGAGAGGAGATCTGAAATGCTGTCTGGGACCGGGGATCGGCTGCCAGGGGAAATGGACAGGCCGTGAGACCGGCCTGCATCACAAAAGAGGCGCCCATCTGTGTATCTACGGGCGTTCCGGCCAAAACGGCTACAGGGGTTTCCATTGCGCGATCATTCCAATCTTTTTGGGAAATTGCCGTAAATGCGGGTCCCCTCCTGTACGGTTACAAAGGCGTGGGGATCGATGGAACTGACGGCATGAAGCAGCTCCTCAATTTCATATTTGGACAGGCATACACACAGCACGTGAACACTCTCGCCGGTATAGGCGCCGGTTCCGGACCAGAATGTGACGCTGCGGCCCAGCCGGTCAATGATGAAATGGCTCAGCTGGCTTTCATCCTCCCGGGTAAAAATCAGCGCCTGGACGCTGACATTTTGCTGATGCATCCGGTCCAGTACCAGGGAAGTGCAGAAATTATAAATAATGGAGTAAATCGCCACTTCCACGCTGAACAACACCAGACAGGCGGAGTACAAAACGGCGTTGAAGAGCAGGGAAAACCGGCCCACAGTGAAGGTGCTGCCCCGTTTGCTCAGGCAGAGACCCACAATGTCCAGTCCTCCGCCGCTGCATCCGCAGGTCAGGACAATGCCGCTTCCGATTCCCGTCAGAATTCCGCCCAGCAGGCAGGCCGTCAGATAGTCATTCACGATGGGCGCGGAGGGCGTGGGGATGATACTGTAAAAGAATGAGTAGGCAACTGTGCAGATCACTGTGCGGATGACCAGTCCCCGTCCCAGGTTTTTGTATGCGAAGATCAGGATGGGGATATTGGTGATGAAATAGAGGATACCGGCCACATCGTAAGGTCCGAAATCCAATCCCACATAGGTCTGCAGCAGAGTCCGCACCAGCTGGCATACACCCATGGTACCGCCGGTGTACAGGTTCAGGGGCACGATAAACAGATTCAGTGCCAATGCGGAAATCAGTTCGCCCGCAACGGCAGCGATCAGGCGGAGCCATCGGTTATGCAGGGTGTTATACAGCATGGCAGGTCCCTCCCGGACAACGTACTCAGGGCTGGGTAATCCATCTGGGACAATTATACGGGCTTGTCCGGAAAAGCTCAAGAGGAAAATGTACAGATTAGAGGCAATAGCGCAGACAGCGGTAGAGCCTCTGCTTGGCCCGGCGGATGGTTCTGGACACAGTAGAACAGTTGACACCCAGAGTTTGGGCGATCTGGGTCATATTCATTCCCTGGTCGTAATACAAAGTCAAAACCTGCTGCTGGCGGGGAGTGAGCTCCTGCTGGCGGGCCCGGCGCAGATTCTGGCGCAGACGGGTCAGCAGCTCGGAATTGGTATTGGCGTTGTCCCGCAGCCATACGGTCATGTCGCCCAGCCATTCGCTGCTGCGGGTATCAAAAGTGTGAGTTGCCATCTCAATGCCTCCTGTCGTAATAGTGTGCTGTGCGGCGGGTCATTTCCCGCATGTCCCGCCACAAAGGGGTCAGTTCCAAAATCCGGCGCCGGAGCGCCTGGGCGCAGACCGGATCCGTCTGGATCCGTTCCAGCTGCTCCAGCTCCCGGATGCGGGTATGGATGGCGGCAGCACCGTCGGCGTATTGAATGGATAGTTCCAGTAAGGTCATAACTGTGTCTCCTTTCCCCGCGTCTGCCGGCAGGCGGCCAACTCCTGTTTGGCAAAATCCAAAAGGCATGCAGCGCAGACGCGGCTGCCGTTGCAGGCCCAGTATTCTTCGCCCGGCGCAATCTCCCGGCCACAGAGTGTGCACAGCAAAATATGGCGCCGGCAGCGATGTGAAAAATGCAGTTGGACTCCTCCTTCAAAAAAAATAAAAAAAGGTGTTGACAAAATCGGACTTATCTGCTAAGATAAGTCCTGCTGTTGGAACTGCTGGTGTAGCTCAGCTGGTAGAGCAGCTGATTTGTAATCAGCAGGTCGGGGGTTCGAATCCGTCCACCAGCTCCAAATTTCATATGGGGGAATTCCAGAGCGGTCAAATGGGGCAGACTGTAAATCTGTTGCTTCGGCTTCGGTGGTTCGAATCCACCTTCCCCCACCAAGTTGGGACAAGCGTTGCTTGTCCCAACTTTTTTATTTTCAGGCAGTTCTGTAAAAAAAGACAAGAAATGACCGGCTGCCTGATTTATGATGGGGATGTTTACAAGTTTCCTGTAAGCATGACTACATTAACACAAGATATTTGTTATGTCAAGACATAATTTACAAGAAACTTGTAAAATTGGATTGACAGGAGAGAAAAAATTCGATACCATAACCACAATGGGAAGTGGATGAGGAAAGGATGAACGGGATGAGCCTTGGACAACGTATGCGGGAACGGCGCAAAGCGCTGGGAATTTCCCGGGCCGAGTTGGCCGAGCGGCTGGGCGTTTCGCCGTCTGCCATCGGAAACTATGAACAAGATACCAGTTTTCCCAAGGAGACGGTGCTGCTGCGGCTGTTTGACTGCCTGGAGACGGATCCCAATACCCTCTTTCAAGATCATTTCCTTCGGGGGGAACAGATTCTCAGTGACCGGGAGCGGGAATTGCTCAAGCACTACCGGAGCTTGTCTGCGCTGGGGAAGGAAGCGGTAGGCTCCATGGTGACGGCTCTGTGCGCCTATCGGGATGATTTGGAGGCCGTGCCTACGGAACCGGAGCCCCGTGTGATTCCCCTTTACCGCAGCCCGGCGGCAGCGGGCTACGCCGCGCCGGTGTTTGGGGAAGATTTTGACTATATCCAGGTGGATGAATCGGTTCCCCAGGCGGCAGAATTTGCTGTGCGCATTCAGGGAGATTCCATGATCCCGGTGATTGCCGACGGTTCCGTCGCCTATGTGAACCGCGATCCGCTCCGGGCCGGGGATGTGGGCATTTTCTGCGTGGACGGGGACATGTTCTGCAAGCAGTATTACAAGGATCCGGCGGGTGTGGTGTATCTGTTCTCACTGAACCGGGCCCGGGCCGATGCGGATGTGGTGCTGACCCCCGGATGCGGGCGGAACCTGGTTTGCCTTGGCCGGGTGATGGTGCATACGCTTCCGCTGCCGGGAAAAAGTTAAAAAAGAGCGGGCCGGTCCGGCCCGCTCTTTTCCTGTTCGCAGGGAAAACCCTCTCAAAGGGAATCGTACTGGAATTGTGGGAAAACAGGAGATGGCTCCATACAGGCATTCTCCTGCTTCAAATGCGGGATAGGAGCCGTCTCAGCCGATGAATCCTCCATCTGCGGTAAGGATTTGTCCCGTAAGGAAGGAGGCCTTCTCAGAGGCCAGGAAAGCCGCTGCGTGGGCGATGTCCTCCGGGGTGCCCAGACGGCCCAGAGGAGTTTCCTCCACCAGCATAGCCCGGGTTTCCGGGCTGAGCACCCGCACCATATCGGTTTCGATGCAGCCCGGGGCGACGGCGTTGACCCGAATCCCGGAGGGGGCCAGCTCCAGTGCCAGGGAGCGGGTCATCCCCACGATTGCCGCCTTGGTGCAGGCATATGCCACCTCGCAGCTGGCTCCCCGCAGGCCCCAGATGGAGGAGATGTTGACAATGCAGCCCCGTTTGGCCGAGATCATGGCAGGCAGGACGGCCTGAATGGTATTGCGGGGGCCGGTAAGATTGACGCCCAGGATGCGGTCCCACTGTTCGTCCGTCGTGTCCTGGAACAGCCCCTGCAGGGAGATGCCAGCATTGTTGACCAGCAGGTCCACGGGCCCCCAGGCGTCCTCTGCCGTGTGGATCATCTGCTCCACAGCCGCCCGGTCTGCAACGTCTGCCTGTACCGCCATGGCGCGGCAGCCCCGGGCCTGGAGCTGGCGGACGACCTCCTGGGCGGCTTCGGCATGGTGGAGGTAATTGACGCATACACAGCGGCCTTCCTGCCCCAGTTCCAGGGCGATGGCCCGGCCGATTCCCCGGGACGCGCCGGTAACAAGTACGATGGATTCCATCTGTATCATTCCTTCCTGACTTTGCCGGAGTTCCGGCAAAGCAATCTTTTTTTACAGAATACAAAAAAAGTGTTGACAAATCAAGAAAAACCGTGTATCTTATATTTGTTCCGCTTCGGACGATTAGCTCAGCTGGCTAGAGCACCTGCTTGACGTGCAGGGGGTCACAGGTTCGAGTCCTGTATCGTCCACCAAGTAACTCCCAGAACCGTAAGGTTCTGGGAGTTTTTGCGTAAAGAGAGCAGGCTGGAATCATGCGGGAAACTGTGCCGGGATATGGTGAACATGAAACTTATATAGACCGTAATCAGTCTGGATGTATTGGAATTTAC
>CABUDN010000035.1 GCA_902490355.1 uncultured Oscillibacter sp. | reverse complement strand
CGCACCAAACACCTCGCTTTCGGTGAGTTCCGGGAGGGCGCCGCCATCCTCCGTGGGGGCAGCATCTTCATCAGTCTGGTCCATAGAGGCCAGCAGCTCATTCAAATCGCCGCCATCAGAAGGCGCCGCCATATCAGCCTGCGCTTCATCAGGGGGCGGAGTGTTCTCCACGGGAACCGTGGTCTCAGGTGCGGTATTTTCCTGCTCAAGCAATTCTTTTTTCTTGGTTGCCATAAGTAAAAACCTCCTTATGTTGTGAATTTAAGAAAGGATCGAGTTCTTGTCTGTGGTGATGATCCCGTCCGGGGCCTCGGAAGCAGGCGGTGACGGGGGCGATTTCGGGGCAGCCGGCGTACCGGAAGATTTCGGTTTTCTCTTTGCCGCCGGCTTCTTGGGGGCGGTTCCCTGCGGCTTGGGGGCCGGGGACGGCGCGGCGGCAGGCTTCGGCTGCGCTTGTTCCTCCAACTCGCGCCATTCAGGAATGTGCGCCGAGGCTTTGCAGTCGCGGAGCTTGGACGATTCCGGGTGCTTGGAGTAGTCCATCTTCTCCACCTTCAGGGCCTTTTGGCCGCGGATAATGACCAGCGCCTGCGTAATCGGCAGGCGAAGCACTTCATCCGGGGTGAGGACAGGCCGCTTGCCGACGCCAGAGGTCTCCCGGTATTCCGGCGTATAATTGGAGATGCGCCAGGTGCCCAGCTGCTTGGATTTACTGGACACTGACACAGAGGCCAGACCAGTGCGCTCGGAGATGAATTCCGCCGTCAGGCTGTCTGTGCAGCCCAAAAACAGCTGCGCATCACAGTTTCCCAAGATTTCCTGCCAGAGATTGAGCGGGTATCTGTTTTGGAGCCCCGCAAGGTTTTGAAAGACGCAGCTCATGGATATGTTTCTGGATCGAATCACACTGAGACGGCGGGAGAGGTCCGGAATGGTCCCGCAGGCAGTGAGCTCTTCCCCCAGGATATGGACGGGAACCGGCAGCTTGCCGCCCTCACAGTTCTTGTCCGCATACCGCACCAGCTTGATGAAGCAGAAGGACAGGAACAGGCTTGCCAGAAAATCAAAGGTGCTGTCCTGGTCGCTGGTAACGAGGAAGTAGGCGCACCGCTCCTGGCCGGGCAATTCCAGGTCGATCTCATCCCGGGTGGTGATCTTCTTGATGAGTTCCGACTGGAACACCTGCAGCCGGGAGCCAAGGCCGATGATGACGCCGCTGCGTACCGTGTCGCTGGCCTGCTTGAACAGGCTGTAGGGCGCTTTGGCCGGATGGGTGGGCGGCAGAACATCAAACAGGCTATCCAAGTCGGATTCCCCGTTCAGCGTCAGCAGCCGGTACACCTCACCGATATTCCGGTTTTCTTTCGCATAGCTCTGGTCCACATAGAGGACAAGGGCTTTCAGCAGATTCATCTCGCAGGAGTCCCAGAAGTGGTCGCCCTTGCCGGTGCTGTTGGTGTTCTTGATGATGACATCCACAAAAAGCTGCGCCATCAGTTCCTGCCCTTCTACTTCGGAAAGGCAGTTCCAGCTGTCTGAATTTTCCGGCAACACCAGGTTGAAAACCTTGACACAATAGCCCTGTTCCCGCAGGTATTCGCTGGATTTTTCATAGAGTTCACTTTTCGGATCTGAAATGATCAGCGATTCTCCACGGATCACCGCCTGAAGGATGCGGTTCATACAAAATGAGCGGGTCTTCATGCTTCCGCTGGAGCCGTACACGGCCAGGTTGCCGTTGATGCGGGGATTCTCGGGAATACAGACGGCTTTCCCGTCCAGCATCCCCAGCACAATGCCCTTATGCTTGCGCAGATCCGGCACCAGATCCAGCACACCCTTCATTTCCTTGCGGCCCATCCAGCCGGAGGTGCCATAGGTGCCCTTGGCCGAATAGACAAAGTTCCGGTCCGTGTCATACTCGCCGGTATCACTGTAGCCCATCCGCATGACCATGAGCAGCAGGACCGCCAGCAGGCCAATGCAGATCAGCACCCCGTACACTCCATAGGGGGGATGGAGCACAGAGGTCAGGCAGGTAATAAAATCGGGCGACGCTGCCGCCGGAGATGTGCCGTCTCCGGGGATGCCGCCGCCCTGTTTCCATGCCGCGTAGTTGCCCAATATCTGCCCCAGAAAGCCGCCTGCGTAGAGAATCGCAAGGATGGCGAACGGCGCAGCGATCAGGCCTGCAATGAGTTTCTTCTTATTTATGGGAACAACCTCCCCTCGAATTTTGTGAAATCAATGGTTTGGAAACGGACCCGGCCGCCGCAGTAGCGGCGCAGCACATCTGCCTGGAAGTCAAAGCAGATCAGTGTGCCGGGGCGGTCCATCAGGTCGAGGGAGGTATTAAAGCGTGCGATACGTGGCAAGTCGCAGAAATAGCCGAACAGCACCGGCGTGCCGTCCCGCTCCGCGGCATCCTGCTCTATGGCCCTGCCGGCATTTCCGGTAATCAGGCCCTGGGACAGAATGCGGTTAAGCTCTGCGGTTTTCAAGGGATCACACAGTAAAGCAAGGATCACCTCCCCCTGGTGGTTATTTGTGAGAAAATAAAAATGGTCGTAGCTGCCGTCCAGCATGAAATAGTCGTGCTTGGCCCCGCCGGTGCTTGTGAGCATCTGGTATGCCAATTCCATGCTGTCGCCCAGCACCAGCCCATGCACATCTTCGGCGCGGTACTGCCTGGCCAAACGCTGCTGGCACAGGACGCTCCACATCAGCGCCTTTACCCGCATCTCGGATTTGCAGCGCCATTTCATCAGGGCAGCGCCGCTGTTGTAGGTGACAAAAATGCCGGTGGGCGCAAGAAGCACCCCTGCGAACCGGGAGCTGCGAATCTGCGTGGCGTCGATTCCCATTTCCTTGACTTCACGGGAACTGTAAAAGGCGGGATACTCGATGGCTTCGCCGCAATAGCCCTGCGGCGAAAAAACCTTCGGCTTTTCATCCTGAAAGAGCCCGATCCCCGCATTGTCCATCGTGACATAGGTTTCCGCGAGGCGGTGGAGCCGGAGCCGCCGGTTCACCTCGGTCTTGAGGCGGTTGGTGTCGGTGTCGCCGGTCAGGTAGGGAGAGAAACGCTCCGGCCAGCCGTCCAGCAGGGCGGCCTTGGCCTTTGCCCCCAGCCGATAGCCCCGGAGCCTGTCGCGGTAGTAGGTTCGCAGCAGCCCGCTCTTTTTGAGCGAGGTCACGACCGCCTCCAAATAGTAGGGGCTGGCCGGGAGACGGTTCAGCTGGCTGGTTGGGAACTCTCCAGAGATGGCGGTCAGCGATAAAAGCCGGAACGGGAGCGTATCCGGCTGTGGAAAAGTGCGGCTGTTTTTCCCAAGGGATCACCTCCTTTGTCGGTGCTGGATTTTTACCGTAATGACTGAGAACTTCGGTAAAATAAAGCATCTCCCAAATGGCCGTAAGCCCGAAAATCCGGGACTTTCAGCGGCTTTGCGGGATGTCGGGCCGCAAGGGGTCCAAAATGCTCAGAAATCCGAGATGGATTTCAGGCTTGATTTATGCTCTGCAAGCCACCCGGGAAAGCGGTGCTTCTCCATGACGAAAATCATCGTGCAGTCCTGCTCGCCCAGCTCGGCGGTGTTATAGGCATCACACAACAGGCCGGTATCATCAGCCATTACAAAAGAGGACAGCAGATCTAAAATCTGCTTTTCCTCCAAGTTGTCATAGTCGCGCACCCGCCTGGTGGGGAGTGCCTGGTCATACACCTGGGCGAAGCAGACAACACATTCCCGGTAGTGGGGCAAAGTGTTCTCTTTGGCGTACTGCTCCAGGGCGAAATAGAGGGGGTCCAGCAGGAATTCGGCGCTCTGCCGCTGCCTGCGCTTTGGCAGAAGGCTGGGCAGCGTCACCGCAAGCACCTCGTTCTCATAGGTGATGGTGATGCCGTGCATCACACTGGCGGACTTGAGGTAATCGCCCTTGCGGATGGTCGTGCTGGAATAAATCAAATGCCGCAGCCGGCAGGCAATACGCTCTGCCCGCAGCGCGGCATCGGTGGAAAGGGTCTCATAGTTATCGGGATAACGCTGGATGTCGGTGGTGTCCATCGCATACAGCGCGTTGTTCAGCCGGGATATATCGTCAAGGATACTCCCGATCCGGCGGGATATAAGTTTTCGGTCCAATCATGTGCCTCCTGCTTTCTTGAAATAGTGTGTCTGGCCGTTTTCCTCTACGGTGCAGAACCCGGAAATGCCGGGGCAGTCGATTTTGGCAATCTGCGCCGGTGAATCGACCAGAATAATGCGGCGGCTGTCACCCTTATTGCCCCGCAGGGCATGGCAGACAAGCGCCTCCTGCCCGTCCTCAACGCAGGCCACTTCGTAGAGTTCGCCATCGGCAAAGAAAACGAGCTTGACAGGAAAATCAGCGGGAGCATGGTATTCGGCCCGCTGAATGAAGTCCAGCAGGACCCACACTGCCCGGACAAGCGTCCGGTCAAGTTTTGCCGGCTGGCCGGCCGGGAAATAGCCGCCGCTCTCTGTTTGAAAAATACGGCCCTGCTTCTCCAGATGGGAGAGCAGGGCCTTTGCCGTATCTTCTTTGCCAGGGTGAAAACAAAGAAGCTGCTGTTCACTGAGGCCAGGGTACATTGTTACCGTCCGCAGCAAGTCCGCAGCCTCATTTCCATAGATATCAGCCCTGGTCTTCATGGGGGCCACCTCCTTTATCAAATGGCGTCATCAAGGCGTCATCGGAACGCCTTATCGAACATTGGAATGCCGGAAAGACGCCATCCGGGCGTCAAACCGGCGCTTTTCTTCATGGAAGGCGTCATATAGACGCACACCCAGCGCAGCACATCAAAACATGGGATTCACCTCGCATATATCATTTGAACCTATGCAGATTCCTGCTCACGGCGCTTGCGCTCCAAAATTTCACGCAATTCGCGGCGGTCGGTGGTGATCAAATCCTTTTCCAGCGGGCTGGCCTTAAATTCCACCATGATGTTATTGTTATTGGTGGAAATCAAGCCGTTGCCGCGTTCAAAGTGGGTGACCTCCATCGTTTCCGCGTCGGACAGGTGCAGGGTCTCCTGGACCCGTTCCGCCTCGTCATCCTCCAGATTGAGGATGATCTTGGTCTTGCTGTTGTTGATAATGCCTTTCCCAAAACGGCCTTCGTCCAGATTGAAAAAGTCGTTCAGGTCCTGGCTGGCGCAGACCGCTGAACCGCCATAGCCGCGGATGGTCTTGAAAATTTCCAACACGAAATCACCAGCCAGCCGGGTGCCCGTGGCGCCGGCGCCGGAAAGAAGCTGCCAGCACTCGTCGATAAAAATGGCTTTTTCCTCGGTGCGGTCGGCTTTGGCGCGGTCCCACACGAAGTCGAGCACGACAAACATCCCCACAGTCAGCAAGTCGCCGGTGAGGGAGGAAATGTCCAGCACGGTGTATTTGTTATCCAACCGCACATTGGTCTGCTTGTTAAAGGTGCTGGCGGAACCGTTCACCAGACGGTTGAGGATATGGGCCATGCGGGTGGTTTCCGGGGCGGCCTTCAAAATCTCATACAGGTCGCCCAGCACCGGCATCTCCCGGTAGCAGCCCGGATTGGCCGGGTCTTCCAGAGAGGCGTTGTCATGGGTAATGCCTTTGGCGTTGTAGGTACGGATCAGCGCCTCATCCAGCAGCTGGCGTTCCTCATGGGTCATATCGGGAATGAGTAAGCTGAAGAAAATGTGCAGCTGCTGGATCTTTGCCGCCAGTTCCGAGAGCTGGATACCGGGGCCGTCCAGCATTTCATTGACCGACCGATCCACTTTGCGGATCTCCATGACATTGATACAGTGCGGGCTTGCTGGGGAGATCTGGATAAATTCTCCGCCCACATTGGCACAGGCCCGGTGGAACTCGTGCCCTTTTAGCGGCGCAATGATAAAAACGGGGATGTTTTTGCGCCTCATCCTGAGCCCCATCAATTGCAAGGTAAAGGTTTTGCCGGCGCCGCTGGTGCCCAGGATCGCCATATTGGCGTTCTTATAGATCGAGGAATTGAAAATATCCACGATAATCAGGGAGCTGTTATATTTATTGACTCCCAGCAAAATGCCGTTGTCATCGCACATCTCAAACGAAGTGAAGGGATAACAGCTGGCCGCGCCGCCCGTCAGCAGGTTGCGCTTGCCGCGCTCGTAAAGCCCTTTTTCCATGGAAACCAGCGGGAGGGCAGAAAGAAACGCCTGCTCTTCACGAAAATGGCAGGCGCTGACATTCATATCCTGAGACAGCAGGAGTTTTTTCATTTCGCTGACTTTCCACTCCAAATCCTCCACAGAGGGGGCTGTCACAGTAATCAGCAGGTTCAGGTAATAAAAATCTTCGTTGTTGGCAAGACCCTCCTTTAAGAAATATCCGCTCCGGATGGCGCCGTCGATGTCGTCAAAATCGGTGTTTGTGTCGCTGGCGTCTTTGATTTTAGAGCGGTTGATGCGGAGCTGCTGGCCCACCCGCTGGATAATGCGTTCTTTGGGCTGGCGGGCGAGGAACATATCCATGTCGATGCCGTCGCCGGCATTGACGATCAGGCTCAGCCAGCCCGCGGGCACCTGCGTTTTGTACCCGTCCGAGGGGATCAGCAGGTAGGCATAGTACAAGCCGTCAATGCAGATATAGCGCCCGTGGGAAAAATCAATGCTTCGGGGGGCGGCAAACTCCGCCGCCGGGATATGGTCTATTTCATTCTCCCGGCCTTGCTCCATATACTGCGCCACCACCTCCTGCGCCCGTACCGACAGCGGCTTGACGGCGCTCTCGTTCCGGCACAGCAGGTTGTAGAGGACATCAACGGTAAATTCGTCCTCGTTTTCGGGGGCAATGACCTCGTTCCCACACTGGCGCAGGTAGTTGGAGGCCGTATGGACGGCGCTCTGGAGGGACTGGATTGCTTCATCTTCCTGCTCCGACCGCCGGGTATTGGCCCAGGGCTCATACTCGAAAATCAGGAAGAACCGCCGTGTAACAGCCTCACGGGAGCCGACCTGCTGCACAAAGTTCAGGTAATCCTCCTGCATCAAGCGGCACTGCTCGTTTTCCTCATGGGCCATCTCCCGGCGCACCGTGTCCAGGTGGCGGTTGATGTCCGCGCGGCGGGTCAGAACCTTGATTTGAAGCTTGACAGGCGAGATTTTCAAGTACGAAACGAAGGAGTAGATGATATTCCTCTGCTCTCTGGCGCTCCGCAGCATGAAGTTGATAGGGACAACCTCGACCACCTTGACAAACCGATGGTCCTTGGTGTAGATAATGCCGTTCTCTACTTTCTCGATGGGCAGATAATCCGCCACCGGATTGAGGCAGGCGGGCTTCTGCTCCTTGACATGGGCAGGGCGTTTAGGCAGGCGCTCCTTTTCAGGGCGCTTCTTTGCTTTCTTTTTCGCCTTATTGGCCTTGGCAGGACGCTCCTTTTTGGCATTTTTCTTGGGCCGCAGCTTTTCACGGATCTCATAGCCGCGCACTTCATCGAATTCAGCCGGGAAATCTGCCTCGCCAGACCGCCGGCGCTTCGGGGCCTTGGGCTTTTTCTCCTTGGGAGGCCGCTGCTTGAGATGCTTGCCGGCCGATTTGGAGGGGGCCGCTTTTTCCTCCGGCTGCTCACCGTCACCGCCGACAACGCGGCGGTTCCGCAGGTACTTCAAAAAGATGACCAGGAACTGCGAAAGGCTTTCCCCGGATATGCCGATCAAGGCGACCAGTCCTACCGGAAGAGCGGTCAGGCTCAAAATAATGATGCGGGTGGTCAGCCCAAACGGAAGAAACAGAAAAACCGGCATCCCAATGGCAAATACCAGGATGCCGGCCTCGATCACATTCCGCGCACGGAACATACCGCCGAAAAAGGTGCCTGTTTCTATGAAATTCGGCGGTATGATATAAGTATCATGGTCGTTTTTGTTGCTCATGTATTACCTCGTTTCCGCAGCCGAGGGGGCAGGTCAGCCAATGATCCAGAAAGGACCGCCCGCTCCCGCACGGCGGCTTGCTTCATTTAGAATGATGGACAGATCCCAGAGCTGTTCGCTGCGCTTATAGCTGGCCGGGTCCGCCACCATAATCTGACCGTCTTTCACACCACGGAGAACGATAAAATGCCCGGACGAAGTAAAGTGACCTTCTGACATGATCGCCACGACCAGCTTTCCAGCGGCGAGGGCATCCAATATCCGCTGGGGCTCGGAAGTCGTACAGCCGGATACCGGCAGGCCCCATGCCTCAGCGGCAGCGGGGATCAGTGCGTGATAGGAGCCGCTGTTCTTGCACCAGTACCCATTTTCGTAGGACCACTGGGCCATCGCCACCGGGTCCACAGTTTCGTCCGTAAGAGAGGACACCACAATAGACATGGCGGTAGGCCCGCACCCGTAGCCGCCGATATTATCGGTGCCGTAGGGCTGGCCGGCATAACGCTCGTCGAGCTGATTGAAATAGACCACCGGCGTCACACCGTCTGTAAAGGTCACATCGCCCAGGGAGGGAATGCTGTTTCCGGTCCATTCTGTCAGGTTCTGCAGCAGGCCGTCCCCCAGGAACATGCTCAGGTTTGAGGCATAATCGGAGGCAAGCTCTTTCTGCTCATCCGTAAGCGCAAAAACATGGTCAGCAAGGTAAGACTCGCCGTTGTAGCGGATGGTGTAGACCATCCAGATCTCGGTGGTTGTGGTTTCCTCCCCGGTCTCCGGGTCTTCCGATGTGACCTCACGACTCTCCCGCACGCTGGTATAGGAGTACAGATTCTCTTTGTTCTCACGCAGGACAGCGGCCAGGTCATCCAGTGATATGCTCTCAAAGTCTTCATCCCGGGCAGCGCAATACTGCGAGATGATAAGGTTGGCGTTGTAGACAGGGCCGGAGGAATAGGGATTTTTAATCTCCATCTGGTCAGCGCCGGAAGAAGCAAAGTCCGCTTCAATGCGGGCCATCACATCGTCCAGCGCCTCGCCCAAGATGGAATTGATGGTAAAAGTAATGTCGTTGGCGTTCTCTACGATAGCAGTTTCGCTGTTGAGGACAGGCTGCTCCGTGTCTGCCGGCGAAAAAGCATTGATCAAACCGCCGAAAATCAGCCCGGGCAGCATCAAAATAAACAGGACCGGCAGCAAAAGCAGAATGATGATGACGGCGATGATCTTGCCGATATGCTTGCGCCCGGCCCAGACCGCCCCGGCCACAGCCCCATAGGGACCACCGGCTGCAGCGCCCTTGGCCGCGCCTGAAATTGCCTTGCCGGCCTTGATGGCGCCCTTGACCGTATGTGCTGCAGAGGCTGCAGTGTCTACCGTTTCAGCAAAGCTATCCTTGCGTTCTTCAGCCATCAGATCTTATCCTTTCGTTTGGGGGTGGGCGGCAGCTTCTTCACAATGGACTCGTTGTAGGCAATCGAGCCGTCCGGAGCCATGTAGGGCGTCTTGTCCACCGCGTCCACCGCATACTGCTTATACCAGGCAGTGCCGTCTGCGGCGTGAACCGTCGTGTACTGGCCCTCCGGCGCAACATACTGGTCTGCATGGTACATACCGAAGGCAATGCCCTCCGGGTGTTCCGGTGTGACCTCCGTGCCGGTGATACGGCCGCCGCCGATTTCGACATTCTGGTAGGTGGGGATATTCTCTGCCCCAGGCCCAAGTGCCGTGTGGCCCATATAGGAGTGCAGGGCTTCAACTGCCTTCTCACCGGTGATCGTGCCCATTTGGGTGATGTTCCCAGTAGCCACGGAACCGATGACATTATTTGCAAAATTGCCGCCCTTGCTCACTGAAGAAGAATAAATGTGGCCGCCAACACCGCCTGCAGCACCGCCCACAAGACCGCCGAGGCCGGAAGGCTTGGCATCCGAGGGCGTTGTGGCCGTTTTGACGGCATTGTTCGTGACATTCCGCTTAATCACGCCGGCCAGACCGCCGCTGGCAAAGCCTGCACCAAATCCGGCGGCACCGCTTTTCCCACCTCCGCCATTGGCATTGACATGGGTAGAGTTGCTGCTGCGTCCGCCGCCAAAGTGATGGCTGGAAAAGTTCTTAAAGCCGCCGATGCCCTTGGCCGCAATCATGGCCTCGGCCAGCATACTGCCGCCGGTGTGTCCTACATTGACACCCAGGCTTGCCATGAACGAGTCGATTTTCTGCGATACCTTCAAAAAGCCTATCGCACACATGAACCAGATCAGGACATTGCCGGAAACCGCCTCCTTGCCCACAGCGTCCACCTGGGCTTGCACTTCTTCCTCAGAGATGGCAAAGGCCGGCTGGCAGAACAGGCAGGAGAGGGCTGCAACCATCAGCGCGAGGAACAAAATTTTCTTGAATCTTTTCAAAGCGCCCCTCCTTACAAAGAGAGCGGATTGGCAATAAAAGAGCCAACCATGCTCGTGAACAGGCGCAGGCACCAGGCGTTCATAATCAGCAGAAAAATCTGCCCGCCCAGCATCCGGCACCAGGATTTCCAAATGTTCGATGTGGTCTGGCTTGCGCCCATCGAAAAAGCGACCGGCGCCGTATAGACCAGCACGCCCAGCAGAACATACCGTTCCGCCGCCTCCAGCAGTAATTTCAGGTAGTTCCAGGCCAGGATGATGACGAGGATCAAGGTGATCAGTGCCACAGCGCCATTGGCGCAAACGCCGATGATCACCAGCATGACCGAGTTAAAATCGGCAAAGCTGAGGGGCGGCAGCTCCGAATCCATGATCCAGCGGTACGGCGTGCCGCCGATGGTCAGGACGATGTTGACGATTTCATCGGAAAAGAGCGCCAGCAGGATGAAAATGACCGACCGGATGCTCAATTTGACCGGATCTTCCGCCTCAATCCCTGCGCCCAGGCCGAAGTTTTTGAACAGCTGCCAGACCCAATTCAGCAGGATAATGCCGACAGCCAGCGCCACAAAGACGCTATACATCGTTTCGGCAGCGGGAAAGTACCGCAGAAAAACAGCCATGTCACAGCCCAGAGCGCCCAAAACCGAAGTGGTCACCAGGTCAAGGCCGGCCATTACCTGCTCCGCGATCCATTCAACGATGCCATCCAGAATACCCATAGCTTACGCCTCCTTCCAGTGGGTATATTGCGGCGGCGATCAGCCTGTCCACTGACCACCAGAGAACAGAGGCGTCACATAAGCCATGATGAATCCGAGACCATTGAGGACGGCCCAGGTAATACAGATGCGCTTCAGCCACGCCCGGCTTTCATCGACTGTCCGGCCGGAGCGGGAAAAGTTCATGAGCAGAAGCGCCACCGAGGCTGTCACGATGGCCGCAATGGTGGAGATGGCGAGGATCTGCGTGTAGACATCCTGCATGATTTCCTTGGCCTTCGTCCAAACATCGGTTGCGGCAAAGGCCGGCTGGCAGAACATCATTGCCATCGTCACACAGAGGAACGCCGTGTAGGCGATCCGGCCGATGGAAACTCGACGAGGCGGGCTGCTGTCGTCTTCCCGCCGCTGCTGTTGAGGTGTTCTCAGTTTTTTCAATTTTGCGGACCTCCAATCCAAATGTGATGTTCATTGCTCAAAAAGCAAAGAAGGAGCCCGCATCCGTTGTGCAGATGTGGACTCCTTCTCAGGCCAAAGACCGTTTGGGCAGCAAAAAAGCACCTCGGAAAAGGTGCTGTTCACTGCCTGTATTCAGTTTTGGGTGCAAGTTTGAGCATATTCAGTCTAACACATAGGGATTTACGGCTCAAGGGCAGGAACGCGCCAATTTCAGTCCCGAATTGTGCCAATTATTTGCCCGCCTTTTTCTCGGTGGATTTCGGCTCCGGGAAGAACTGTTCCAGCACATCCAGACTGTCCTTGGAAGTGTAGCCCCACAGCACTGAACTGAGGGCGTCAATGGCCTCCCGGCGCTTGCGGTAGTAGGTGCGGAAGGAGATGTCCCGGATATGCGGGCGCAGGTTTTCGATTATTTCCTCCACATTCTTCAGCTGCTGGGGAGAGAGGAAGGAGTAGTACAGCAGCCAGTAATACGCCTCGCCGTTCTTGTGGCGGGTGCGGAGCAATTCGACTGCCGAATCCAGGAGCTTCAGCATCTTGTGGCTACGCTCAATGCACTTGGCATGGTGCTCAATGTCGCTCCCGTTCAGGTCTGCGCCGGCCAGGTAGACGGAATCCAGAAATTCCTCGATGGAAGTGCCGTATTCGATCTCGAACTTGGCCCGCACATGCTGGACGGAAATCTCCAAGCTCCAAACCACATCGCGGTATTTTTTCAGCAGTTTCCAGGTATCATGGTACAGAGGGTTCTCTGCGACATCTTTTTCAACAAATTTCTTCATGGTAAGACCTCCTTGTTCAATTCTCCACCGAGGGAGAGAGTGTAAGTTCAAAAGTGGCGACCTGCTTGTTCCCGCACAGAACAGCAAGGCCAAAACGCATCAGGGACTGCTCGCGCGCGCGGGGGAGTAAATCTTCCCGGCAGTCGCCCGATAAGGGATATAACTTGTAGCGAGAGAGCGGGCAGCCAAAGCATGAAATCCCTTGTGCCATCAGGATTTGCGCCATTTTCTGAAGGATAATTTCAATGTGCGATTTTGAAACGCTGGCGAGTTCATCTGAAACGATGACCTCATGCTCCAAGGCAGGGGAGTCGTGGCCTGTGCTGTCCTCCTTCGGGAGTTCCAGGCGAATGTTAAGCGTCATAGCGACCTCCTCTTTATCCACCATCACATCCGAGATCTCGAACATGGTGGACAGATATTTTTGCAGATAGATTACGCTGCCATGCCGGCCCGGGAAGGACATGAGGGAGAGGTAGTCCAGCGCAGCCAGCTTTTTCAGGATGCGGCCGACTGTCGCCCGGGACAGCCCCCAGCGGGCAGCCAGCTCCGTGTAGGTCACAAGGGGATTGCCGGTGCCGTTGCGGAAATAGACCACTGGCCCCAGGTCTGATCCCTGTACCTGATTGTCGTTGTAGATGGCGGAGATCCACAGGTCCAGCACAATGTCCATCTCAGAGCAGCGGTCTGAACTGATGAGGTCAGTGGCAACCGAAACCGGCAGGAAGAAAAAGCCGGTGTCCTTCTGGCAGGGGGCATTGTACTCCAGGACTGTATTATGCCGCGCCCAGTCGCAGATCTTATAGCGGACTACATTCCCGCGGCCCAGTGTCTGAAAGGAAATAAGGTTCTGCTTCTGCAGCCGTTCCAGTACGGCCAGCGCCTGGCACTGGAACCGGGTACGGAACCATTGGGACAGCTCCTTGAGGGTGCAGACCCATTCGCCAGGGTAGACGGTATAGCTGATGCCGTCGATGCGGCGATATGAGGTGCGGAAGTTTGCGTAGCTGCAAAGTACCGTAAAATAAAAAAGGCCGGAGCCTCCGCTTACGCGAATGCTCCGGTCCTCCATCAGAAAGCGGACGAACTGCCGGTAGATCCGGCAGCGTGGGTAGTCCACCACCTGTTTAATTTGTAATTGATAGGTTGGCATGGCTTTCTCCTTTTTATATATAAGGTATGAAATTGGAAGGTCCAACGAAAAAATCGTTGACTTGAACATCTTGGGGGCTTATGTTATTATTGTATTGTAAAAAGAATCGGCTGGAGGCTTTGTCGATTGGGTTCAGCTGATTGCTCTGAATGGCTTTCGTTGTTCTAAGGCACACAGCATTTGGGATGTTCTCCATTGCTCTACAATGTATCAGTCGATTTTGTGGAAATATTTTACAAAAAATTTTGTTTGGGACTTTTTGTAAAAATGCTCAAAAAAAGGACGGAAAACCGGCCTACAACTTTCTACAACTTTTTTACAACTTTTGCCCCGAACCAGACGGCACAGGAGGACACACTATGGAATCCAAAAAGTTAGAAAAACCTCGTGAAAACGGCACTTTTTCGACCGTACAAGGCGTGATGAAGCCGGATGAAGAGGGTAGAAGGCTGTTCCCCACCATGAAGCCCCTGGCATCGGATAGTACCGCCAAGGCGGAAAAGCCGGCGGTTTCCAGCGCGGCTGACGCAGTCTCTGCTCCGACCGCCGAGAAGATCGATTTTTCCAACGTGAAGATTGAGCCGCTCTTTGAGGAGATGGTGGACTTCGAGACCTTCTCCAAGTCCGACTTCCGCGCTGTGAAGATCAAGGAGTGCACTGCGGTGCCCAAGAGCAAGAAGCTGCTCAAGTTCGTTCTGGACGATGGTTCCGGAGCCGACCGGGTGATCCTCAGCGGCATTCATGAGTACTACGAGCCGGAGCAGCTGGTGGGCAAGACGGCTATCGCCATCGTGAACCTGCCGCCCCGCAAGATGATGGGCATTGATTCCTGCGGCATGCTGATTTCCGCCGTACACGAGGAGGATGGCCACGAGGGCCTGAACCTGCTGATGGTGGATGACCGCATTCCGGCAGGCGCGAAGCTGTATTAAGCTGCTTCCGGATCCGGCAGCACAGTTCCATTTGCATTTCCGGGCCGGACAGGCCCTGAGTGAAGGAGCACGCACGGGAGAACCGTGTGTGCTCCTTTTTCCTGGAGATATTCCGGATCTCTGCGTGCCGGAGAAGGGGGCCACATCCATTCAGGATCCCGAAGGGAAAGCGGGACCGCAATGGGGACGGCAGCACCAAGAAGGCGGCTGCTGCAAAAGTGCCGGCGAAGAAAAAGACGTTGCTCCCACAGCGGCAGGTATGATATAGTAAAGTTATCCAAAATCATACCCAGTTGGAGGAGGAGCTATTATGGCAAAATGTCAGGTAGGTGTTGTGGGCACCGGCGTCATGTCTACCGGGACGGCTACCCTTTTGATCTGCAATCGGTATCCGACGGTGATGTATGGCCGCACCCAGGAGAGCTGCGAGCGGGGACTCCAGGCTGTGGGAGCAGCGCTGGATGATCTGATCTCGGTCGGCGCCCTGAAAAAGGAGCAGAAGGAAACCGCCCTGTCGTATCTTACGACGACCACGTCCTATGGGGATTTGGCAGGATGCGCGTTTTGCATTGAGTCCGTGTCGGAGACCATTGAGGCCAAGCGGGAGGTCATGGCACATCTGGAGGAGGTCTGCTCTCCGGAGACGGTTCTCAGCTCCACGACGTCCGCCATTTCCGCCCGGGAGATCGGCGCCGGACTGCGTCATCCGGAACGGTTCCTGGTGGCCCATTCCTGGAATCCGCCCCACCTGGTGCCTCTGGTGGAGATCGTCCGGTGCGATGCCACCACGCAGGAGACGGTGGACCGGGAAGTGGCTCTGATGGAGGATTTGGGCCGGGTGCCCGTGGTGCTGAAAAAGGATGCACCGGGCTTCATCGGAAACCGCCTGCATCACGCCCTGTTCCGGGAAGCGGAGCATATTATCGACGAGGGCATTGCCGATGCTGAGGATGTGGACAAGACCATTTTGTACTCTATCGGACAGCGGTATAGCTCCATCGGCCTGATGGAATACTGGGACCATATCCCGGTATCCCTGCAGCAGAATATTCAGACCTACCTGTTCCCGCACCTGTGCAACGCGGACCGGCCCAGCCACCTGCTGGAGGAGAAGATTGCCACCGGTGAGGATCTGTATCAGTGGACACCGGAGCGCACGGAGGATTACGAGCTGCGTAAGCGCAAGCCGTTTTACCGGTTTGCAACGGTGAACCTGGACGGGAAAGAGGAATGATTTTCCAGCCCATCTCCCTGCTGAAAACAGCGGGGAGATGGGCTTGCCGCGTGAAATTTCCAAAACACGGCTTGAAAAAGAAAAAGGACATTGCTATAATACACTAAATATACTGGTTATTATGCCGTTTTGACACTTTGGAGTGTATGGAAACGGACTGTGAAACGAGGGGAGAACTGCTGTGGAGACCATTACCAGCCGGACCAATCCGCTGTGCACCCACCTGCGCAAGCTGTCGGCCTCTGCCTCCTACCGCAGACAGTGCGGGGAGTTTGTGTGCGACAGTCCCAAACTGCTGGAGGAAGCCCTCTTGTGGCAGGGTGCGGTGCATACCGTGATCTCCACAGACTCCATACCCCTGCCGACCCTTCCGGCGGGGGTCCGTCATGTCCGGGTACCGGCGGATGTGATGCGGGCCGTCTCACCGGCGCAGACTCCGCAGGGGGCTCTGGCGGTGTGCGGGATGCCGGAGCGTGCGTTGCCGGAATGCCTGGAGGGGCGGCGGTATGTGGTGCTGGACGGCGTGCAGGACCCGGGGAATGTGGGGACGATTCTCCGCACGGCGGATGCCTTCCACGCAGACGGCGTATTTCTTCTGCCGGGCTGCGCGGATCTCTATAATCCCAAGACCATCCGGGCTACCATGGGGGCGGTATTCCGCTGCCCGGTGTGGACCTGTGCACCGGAGCAGCTGCGTGCGCTGCTCAGCCGCAGCGGGCTGCCGCTGTACGGCACGGCACTGCGGCAGGATACGGTGGATGTGCGGGCGGTGGATTACAGCCGGTGCGCTCTGGCCATCGGCAGTGAGGGAAAGGGACTTTCCCAACAGATGCTGGAGCTGTGCGACCGGACGGTCCGAATCCCCATGAGTCCCCATTGCGAGTCACTCAACGCGGCCGCGGCTGCCGCGGTGGTGTTGTGGGAAGCCGCCAGAATGGACTGAGGGGGAGAGGGCAATGCTCAAATATTGGCTGTGGCTGACGGAGCGGCCAGGCCTGACCAATCAGGTCCGGCTGGCCCTTCTGCGCCATTTTGGAACGCCGGAAGCGGTCTATTATGCCGATCCGGAGGAACTGCTGCTCACCGAGGGGATTACTGCGGCCCAGGTGCAGCATCTGTCGGAGCGCAATCTGGAGGATGCGGAGAACATTCTGGAGGCGTGTGACCGCCTGCACCAGCACATCCTCACCATCCAGGATGCGGCGTATCCCGACCGCTTGAAAAATATCTATGATCCGCCCTGCCTGCTCTATTGGCAGGGGCATTTGCCCGCTTTTGATGAAGAGGCCGCCATTGCGGTGGTGGGGACGCGGTCCAACACGCCCTATGGCGTTGCCTGTGCGGAGAAGCTGGGCTATGGTCTGGCCGCCGGAGGTGCTCTGGTGGTCAGCGGTTTGGCCAGGGGAATTGACAGTGCGGCTTTGCGGGGTGCGCTTCGTGCCGGAAAACCGGCAGTGGGCGTGACCGGAGGCGGTCTGGATGTATTCTATCCCCGGGAAAACCAGTACCTTTATGAAGATATTGCCGCTGCCGGCGTGCTGATTTCCGAGTATCCGCCGGGAACGGAGCCCAAGGGCGCCCATTTTCCGGTGCGCAATCGCATCATCTCCGGACTGTGCGTTGGGACACTGGTCGTGGAAGCGCCGGAACGCAGCGGTGCGCTGATTACTGCCGAGACGGCATTGGAACAGGGCCGGGATGTCTTTGCGGTTCCCGGTCCCATCGACGCGCCCTGCAGCGCCGGATGCAACCGGCTGATTCGGGAGGGCGCGGGCCTGACGGCTGACGCCTGGGATATTCTGCAGGAGTATGCCGGCAGCTTTCCCGCCAAGCTATGTCAGACGCCCAAGAGGGAGGAGCCGGCTGCGCTGGGGTATCAGGCCCGCCAGCAGCAGACCAAACCGGCCCGCAAGGCGCCGCCTTCTCTGGACCTGAATCAAACTGATTTGAAGCTTACGGACGATCAGATCATGCTGCTGGAGATGCTGGGCGAGGAAGAGCCGCTTCTGGTGGATGATCTGGTGGATCGCACACAGCTGCCCACCCGACGGGTGCTCTCTGCCCTAACGGTATTGGAAATGGAACATTTGGTGACACAGCACAGCGGCAAACGCTATACCCGGGCTGTGACCCTTTGCAAATAAATGGGAAGAAATAACGCGCCCGCCGAGGGCGCCTGGAGGTAACTATGGCAAAGCAGAGCCTGGTCATCGTGGAGTCTCCCGCGAAGGCCAAAACCATCGGCAAATATCTGGGCAAGGACTTTACCGTCAAGGCCTGTATGGGCCATCTGCGGGACTTGCCGAAAAGCACTCTGGGCGTGGATCTGGAGCATGATTTTGAGCCGGTCTACAAGCCCATCAAGGGAAAAGAAGAGATTATCAGCGATCTGAAAAAAGCGGCCAAAAGTGCGGATACCGTGTATCTGGCAACCGACCCGGACCGGGAAGGCGAGGCCATTTCCTGGCATTTGAAGCAGCTTTTGAATCTGCCGGACGAGAAGACCCGGCGGGTGACCTTTAACGAAATCACCAAGAAGGTGGTGCAGGAGAGCATTCAGGAGCCCCGGGACATTGACCAGAATCTGGTGGATGCCCAGCAGGCCCGCCGGATCCTGGACCGGATCGTGGGCTATGAGCTGAGCCCCCTTCTGTGGAAAAAGATCCGCCGGGGACTGTCCGCGGGCCGGGTGCAGTCCGTTGCCACCCGGATGGTGGACGACCGGGACCGGGAGATTGAGGCTTTCCAGCCGGAGGAGTACTGGACCCTGGACGCCAATCTCCTGGGCAACGACCTCAAGAAGATGGCCTTTGCCGCCCGGTATTACGGCAAAAACGGCAAGAAGGCCGAGCTCAAATCCGCCGCTGAGGTGGATGAGGTGGTGCGGGAGACGGAGAACGCCGTGTTTTCCGTCAAGAGCGTCAAGCGGGCGGATAAGCAGCGCA
>CABUDN010000034.1 GCA_902490355.1 uncultured Oscillibacter sp. | reverse complement strand
AAATATGATAGAATCGGTTGTCCCTTAATAATTTACATCACAAATATTGTCCGATGCCCCGCCCAGACAGAATGATTCGGCTCTATTCAGTTTTGGGCCGCTTTGCGGTGCGTCCGCAAACGTGAATACAGCCCTGCGGGCTTTGTTGTTATAAAAATAACGACAAAACCTGCAAGGCTGTATTGTACACGATCTAAGTGCTGATTGCAAGATTTTTTTCAGCCCGTCATTTCGGCTCCTGCTCCTGCGCCGGATGCTTTTCCGGGCCATAGGACTCCGCGTCCACCGGCAGGTGTTTGGCGTGCAGCCGGGTCTCCACCAGGAAGTTGGCCGCGCTGTACAGACAGGCACACACCGGCACGCCGAAAAACATACCCGGGATCCCGAAGAAGCTGCCGCCCACCAGGATCGCCACAATCACCCACAGGCTGGAAAGGCCCGTCTTGTCTCCCAGGATCTTGGGGCCGATCACATTGCCGTCGAGCTGCTGCAGGGCCAGAATGAAGATCACAAAATAAAGCGCTTTGATGGGCGAGACCAGCAGAATCAGGAAGGTGCTGGGAATGGCGCCCAGGAAGGGGCCGAAGAAGGGAATCACATTGGTGACGCCCACGGTAACGGATACCAGCGGCGTGTAGGGGAAATCCAGAATACTGCACCCAAAGAAGCACAAAATACCAATAATCAAAGAGTCCAGTAATTTCCCCCGGACAAAGCCGGAGAAAATGCGGTCCACCTTGCCTGCTCCCCGCAGGATCCACTTGACATTCTCCAGGGAAAACAGGCCGTAAATGACCTTCTTGGCATAGGCACAGCAGCGCTCCTTGGTAGCCAGGAAGTACACCGAGACGATGATGCCCACCAGCAGATCCCCGAAAAAGCCCACTACGCTGAATACACCGCCGGAAAGGGCCAGCATCAGGATCTGGGCCTGGGGCAGCATATCGGTTTTCACCCAGTGGCTGATGTCGGCATAGATACCGTCCATCTGGGCGGCCACCCAGGTTTCCAGAGCGGGATTGGTCTCCAGCAAATGCTGGACCCAGTCGCTGATGGTCCAGTAATATGTCTCCGCATTGGATACCAGCTGCAATACGCTCTTATAGAGTTCGGGCAGCAGGACCGACGCCAGCAGATACAGCAGCACGCCGATGACCACCCAGGTCAGCAGGATGCTCAGCGCCCGGACTGCCATAGCAGCCTTTCCGGTCTGAACCGCCTTTTTTACGCTTGAAACGGAACAGAACTGCCGCTCAAAGAAATCCACCACCGGCACCAGCAAATATGCCATAAACGCGCCGTAAAGCACAGGGCGAACCGCCCCGGAAAACTGTCTGATAAATTTTTGGAGGACCTGGTGGCCAAAGAGCGTATCATAAAAAAGCAGGATCGCGGCCACCACGCAGAAAACGGTCAGCCCCCATTTGATATACCGGTTCTTCTGAGCCAAGGCTCCGCCTCCTTTCCGTTAAGATTTATTCTACACGGCCCCCCAGGGAATTGCAATCCCGTTTTTCCCGTGCTATACTGACTTTCACATGCCTTTAACACTGTGCGTTCCCTGCGTTTTGGGAGGAGGCCGGATCGAATCATGCCACAGCAAACCCTTTTGATGATCGTCAATCCCCGGGCCGGACGGAACAAGTCCCCGGCACCGCTGTTTGACGCTGCCGCGATCTTGTGCGAGAGCGGGTATCTGCTCTCCATCCACCGTACCACTGCCCCGGGAGATGCTGCATCCTATGCCGCCCGGGAGGGCGGACATTACGACGTGGTGGTCGCCGTGGGCGGCGACGGCACCCTCAACGAGGTGGCCTGCGGGCTCATGCAGCTCCAGCACCCGCCTCTTCTGGGATACCTGCCCCAGGGCAGCACCAACGATTTTGCGGCCAGCCTGCGGATCTCTTCCAATCCCGCCGAGGCGGCCCAGGCCATTGTCCGGCACCAGCCCCGCATGCTGGACGTGGGCCGCTGGAACCAGCGCCACTTTATCTACGTGGCATCCTTCGGCGCCTTTACCAGCACGTCCTATACCGCCTCCCAGGCAGCCAAAAATGCCCTGGGCCACTTTGCCTACATTCTGGAGGGGATGAAGGATCTCAACTCCCTGCGCCCCTACCGGCTGCGCATCCAGGCCGACGGCGACAATCTGGACGGCGAGTACCTCTTCGGTGCGGTATGCAACTCCACCTCCATCGGCGGACTGATGAAGCTGGACCCGGAGCGGGTGGTGCTGGACGACGGCCGGTTTGAGCTGCTGCTCATCCGCAGCCCCAAGACCCCCGCGGAACTGCAGAACCTGGTCCTGGCCATGCTGGAACAGCGCTACGACCGGGACGGCGTGATTTTCCGCCATGTCCGGTCTTTGCATCTGGAAACCGAGGAAGATCTTCCCTGGTCCCTGGATGGAGAGTATGCCCCCAGTATGCCTTCCGTAGACATCACCAATTGCCAACAGGCCCTGACCATGCTGCTGTGATGGGAGAGCTGGAGAATCTGAGCCGCCGGTTCGGCGGTCATGTTCCGGGACTGTTGGGCGCCCGGGCGGGCTATGCCGTCCTCTGTCCTCTGGTGGAACGGCCGGAGGGCGTGCACCTTCTCTTTGAAGTCCGCTCCCCCACCGTCAGCCAGGGCGGGGAGGTCTGCTTCCCCGGCGGACGGATGGAACCCGGAGAGACACCGCAATCCTGCGCCCTGCGGGAGACGGAGGAGGAGCTGGCCATCCCCCGGGAGCAGGTGCAGCTGCTGGGCACCCCGGATTTTATCTGCAATCAGCGGGGCTTTTTGCTCCACCCTGTGCTGGGGGTGGTCTCCCCCAAGGGTCTGGAGGCCCTGCGCCCTTCCCCGGCGGAGGTGGCGGAGGTCTTCACGGTTCCGCTGTCGTTTTTCCGGCAGACCCCGCCGGAATGCTATCGCTACACTCTGGAACCCCAGGTGCCGGATACCTTCCCCTATGAGGCGGTGGGCATTCCCCGGAACTATCCCTGGGCCTCCGGCTGGGTGGAAGTCCCGGTGTGGCACTACGGCCCCCACGTGATCTGGGGCATGACCGCCCGGATCGTGCGGTCCCTGGCAGAAGTCTGAATGTAAAAAGCGGCGGCACGCCAATGGCGTGCCGCCGCTTTAGTCAATCTCCCAGAAATTCTTTGCGGAATGCGATGTCCTTTTCCAGCACGGTCCGGTCCGCCGCAGCCGTTTCGGCAGGCGCAAATCCGTAATCAGCCAGGAATGTCCGGGCAGCGGCTTCCTCCGGCGGCGCAATGCGCACGGTCTGCGCGCCGCGTCCCCGGGCCAGCTGCACCGCCTGGCCGATAAGCTGCACGCCGAAACCCCGGCCCCGGTATGCACGCCGGATTGCCAGCAGGGAAATCCAGCCCGGCGCCGGCCCCATCTGCACCAGGCCCACCGGTTCCTCGTCCCGGAACCCCACCAGAGTGGTCCGCCTGGTGACGCCGCCCAGCAGCTGCTGGGCGGAAAACGGACGCTTCTCTCCGGCATCCTCCCACGCCTCCGCGGCGCATGCTTCAAAAAATGCGCCGTGGGCCTGGAGATCCAGCGGAACAAACCACAGTCCCGGCTCCAGGGCCGTGGCCCGGCGGCGAACCTTTTCCCCCGCCAGGAATTCCGGCGTTTGCAGATGGGCGTTGTCGTCCCGCCAGATCACCCGCAGCACCCCGTGGCTGGCCTCCAGCAAAGACACGGCGGTGTTGTCGCCGTGAGGCGTGGTTCCGGCCTCCGCCAGGGTCATGCCCTGCAAAGCCGCCAAAACCATTCGAATGGCATAGCCATGGGAAAAAACCGCCACGGTCTTGCCGTCATTTTCCGCGGCAATCTCCTGCAGGGCGGCCAGCATCCGCTCCCGCACCTGGGCGGGCGTCTCCGCGCCTTCCACATACCACCGCTCGGGGTGCGTGCTGAAATCCGCCATCTGCGCCGGCGTCCGGCGATAGATCTCGCCCCAGGTGCGCTGTTCCCAGTCTCCCACGCAGATCTCCCGCAGATCCTTGCGCCGGATGGGCTTGAGGTCCCGGGGCCGGCAGATGGCGCTGGCGGTGGCGCAGGTGCGGTAAAGATCGCTGGTATACACCGCGTCAATATGTACCCCTTCAAAGCGGCGCTCCAGGGCCTGCACCTGCCGCCATCCCCGGTCGGTGAGGATGCTCTCGTGCTGTCCCTGGGCAATGCGGTAGAGATTGCCTTCCGCTTCGGCGTGGCGGATGAGATAGATTGTGGTCATGGCGGTTCCCCCAAACAGTCGGTTTTGAAACATACAATGATATCTAGTATAGTGCATCCGACAGTTTTTGGCAAAGAAAGTTTTTATGATTTTTTTCTCTCCGGCGGGTCATACTATGGTTGTGCCGGAAAAGGAGTGACGGAATATGACAAACAGTACCGGATTTTGGGTCGGTATGAGCGCGGGCCTGATGGCCGGCGCCGCAGTGGGGCTGATGATGCCGCACAGCAGTGATTCCATGAAAACGCAAGTGGGAAAAGGGATCCACAAAATGGGTGTCGCTGTGGACCATGCTGTGGACAACATTGTCTCCGAAATGCGCTGAGCGCAGGGGCGGAGGGCTGGGGCCCTCCGCCTTTTTCAGAAAACTGAAAAATAGGGCTTGACTTTCCTGTTCTGTCTGCTATAATAATAACGCTGTCTGTTCAAGACGAAAAGTGAATCAATTCGGATTTGCTGGACCATCTGGAGAAGTCGCCTAGTTGGTCGAGGGCGCATGATTGGAAATCATGTAGGCCCCTAAAGGGTCTCGAGGGTTCGAATCCCTCCTTCTCCGCCAAAAGAACCACACCAATCGGTGTGGTTCTTTTTTTGCTGTATGTGCGCAGTTCAGGGTGTTTCCTGCCTTTTGGCCGCCGCAATGAGCCGCACCTGCGTGCGGATGCTCTCTTCCAGGATGGGCAGCAGTTCCGGGTCCACACCGGCCAGCATCGCAGCCAGATGTTCCCCCGCGCTTTTGGCCGCAGAAGCCTCGCCCCACAGAATCTCATCCGCCGAAGCACCCAACACTTCACAAGCCCGCTTCAGCGTTGTCAGGGACGCGCCCACTCTTCCGCATTCAATATCTGCCACAAAGCGGGGTGTAATGCCCACCTGCTCCGCAAACGCTTCCCGGGTCAAATGAACCCGCTCCCGGCAGGCGCGCAGTCGGGCACCTACATCCACATTAATCTGTTTATATACACGTCTCATAGACACCACTCTGCTCCGTTTGATGCTTCCAGTGTATAGGATGTCATCTTCGGAGAATATGAGACATTGACCGATTATTTTTATTGTTTATTAACCGTAATCGTGTTATACTTTTTCTATCACCATTGAAAAGGGGGCATTTCATGGACACCACCCAACAATCCGTGCGGGAGGAGATCGCCCGCCGGATGCTGCGCACCACCCGCATCGGCCCCACCGCGGTGGCCCGCTATGTGGACCTGCCCCGGGACGAGGTGGTCCAGCTGGCCATGGAGGTGCGGGGCGGGCACAGCGCGCCCCCCGCTTCCCCGCGCAGACCCTGATTTGCCTTCCAATTCAAGAGCCCGGAGAGCGATGCTCTCCGGGCTCTTGGCCGTTTTGGGCGCTTATGTCGCGGAGCCGGGCAAAATTTCCTCTACAATCGCCCGTCCGTCCTCCACCCGGAAGCGTACCTCCAATCCGGCAAAGCCGAAGCCGTACACTCTTTTCGGGTCCTCCTGATACCGGGGCCGGGGATCCTGGGCCAGCACGCCCCGCAGCGCCTCCCGCCGGTGGGGCGGAACCTTCTCCAGCCACTGGGGCGGAATCTCCACCTCCAGCAGATCCTCCGGCGGCGCCGAGGCAAAGCCGCCCCGGGCGTCGGGGTGGGCGTCGGCATAGGGGATGTAAGGCTTGATATCCAGAATGGGGGTGCCGTCCATCAAATCCGCGCCCCGAATCCGCAGAATCGGCCCCCGGGCGTCAAAATCGATCCCGGCCAGCCGCACCGCCGACAGGGCAATGGGATTGGGCCGGAACGGGGACCGGGTGGCGAATACGCCCATTCGGGCGTTTCCTCCCAGCCGGGGCGGCCGCACAGTGGGGGACCAGCCCTTTCCCGCCGCCTGATCAAAGACCCAAAGCAGCCAGAGGTGGGAAAAGCCCTCCAAGCCCCGCAGGGCATCGGGATTCCGGAACGGCGGCTCAAATACCACCTCCGCTTCCAGGGCATCCACCAGACCGCTTTGCCGGGGTACCCCGAATTTGGTGGAAAACTCACTGTGAATCCGGGCAATCACCTGCATGGGATATTCCATCACGTGCACCTTCCCTTCGATCAATCTCTCGATATATCCCTGTGATTATACCGGAAACCGCCGGAAAAGAAAAGGCATTCTCCCCACAGAGACCATGGGACCCCGGCTTTTGCCGGGGTCCCGGGTATGCGAAGATCAATAGGCGCTGCCGGAAACCGCGTTTTCATGATCGGTCAGGTCTCCGTCCGTATCATGGACCTTTCCGTTGCGCAGCATCTCCTCATAGGAGACGCCATCCAGCATGGAATGGCTCTTGTTGGGAACTCCGTCGCCGTCAACGGCATCCTCGATGCGGTCGGCACCGTCCTCAATGGCGTTGCCGGCATCATCCAGGCCGTCACGAGCGGCGTCTCCCACGTCATCCGCCGCATCCTTCAGATCCTCGGACACGGAACCGTCGGTTTGATCCTTGGGTGTGTCCTCCCGCCCGCAGGCGGTCAGTCCAAATACCAGCAGCAGGGAGGCCAGCAAGAGCGCCAGACTTCTTTTCATGATTCGATCCTCCTTTTGCGCAGGCACACGTGCGCGATACCCAAAGCCTATTGTCTCCGCCGCCGCCATTCCCATGCCCGGAATTTTTTTCGAAAAACGGGAAATACTGCTTGCATTCTTGAAAAAGATCTGCTATATTAATAACAGTAATTATTACTGTTAAGGAGGAGCGCATGGCGACACTGCGTCGGTATTCCCGACAGAGAGAACGGATCTATCAGGCTGTCCATGCCTCCCGGGAGCATCCCTCCGCCCAAATGGTATATGACCTGCTCCGGGAAGAGATGCCCCGGCTGAGCCTGGGCACCGTCTACCGGAATCTGCACCAGATGGCCCAGGAAGGGATGCTGCAGGAGCTGGAGGGCCCCACGGCCCGGTTTGACGCCTGTCTCGCCCCCCACGCCCACATCCGCTGCACCTGCTGCGGACGGGTGATGGACCTGAGCGCGCTGGAAGAGCCCGCGCCGGTCCGGTCTGCGGCGGAAGCGGGCTGGCAGGTGGAGCGATACAGCCTGATGCTGGAAGGAATCTGTCCTGCATGTGCGGGTAAAGATCATAACGAAATTTGAAAGGGGATCAAATTGTATGGAACTCAAAGGAAGCAAGACCGAAGCCAATCTCTGGATCGCATTCGCGGGAGAATCTCAGGCCCGCAACAAGTATGACTATTTCGCCAGCAAGGCCAAGAAGGACGGCTATGAGCAGATCGCAGCCATCTTCCAGGAAACCGCTCTGAACGAGAAGGAGCACGCCAAGCTGTGGTTCAAGGCCCTGAGCGGCATCGGCACTACCGAGGAGAATCTGGTTGCCGCCGCTGCCGGTGAGCACGAGGAGTGGACCAACATGTACGCCGAAATGGCCCGCACCGCCGAGGAAGAGGGCTTCCTGGCCCTGGCCGCGCAGTTTGAAGGCGTGGGCAAGATTGAAAAGCTCCACGAAGAGCGCTATCTCAAGCTGCTGGACAACCTGAAGAAGGGCGAGGTCTTCCACAAGAACGGCAAGGTGATGTGGTTCTGCCGCAACTGCGGTCACGTGGAGATCGCGGAGAACGCACCGGCCGTGTGCCCCGTCTGCGCACATCCCCAGTCCTACTTCCAGATTAAGGCCGAAAATTATTGATTTTTGCAGGAAACCGCCGCAATGCGGCGGTTTCCTGCAAATTTTATTGAATTTTTTTGTGCTTTTCCGGTATATTTTCCCCCAAAAGTGGTGCAAACTGCCAAAAAGGGTTTTTCCCGTGAAGCCATTTTATAAAATGTTTGTGAAAAACACCGTTGACGCGGGAGAAAAAACCAGCTATGATGATAGCTAGAAGTGTGACTTACTATGCGAAGCGATTACTTGGTATAGAAAAGGAGAGCTGTATCATGTATACACAGGAGATTACTGTTAATAATGAGGTAGGTCTGCACGCCAGACCCGCTACGTTCTTCATCCAGAAGGCCAATGAATTCAAAAGCGGCATCTGGGTCGAGAAGGAGGACCGCCGTGTCAACGCAAAGAGCCTGCTGGGCGTGCTGTCCCTGGGCATTGTGAAGGGCACCAAGATCACTCTGATTGCTGATGGCTCCGACGAAGAAGATGCCGTCAAGGCTCTGGTGGAGCTGGTCAAGGATAACTTCGGCGAATAAACAGACGTGGAAACGGCTTCGGCGGTCCTGTCGTATGACAGGGCCGCCTCGTCTTTTTTTTCACATTGCGCACCGGCTGCAGATATGGTACAATCGAACCACCAAATAAAAAAAGAGCGCCTTTGGCGCGGGAGGGTTTATGAGAAGTCGTAGCGTCGGAATGTGCATTGTGCTGTCCCTGGTCACCTGTGGACTCTACACGCTCTACTGGCTGTACAGTCTGGCCGAAGATATGGACCATCTGACCGGCGGACACAGCGGCGGTTCCGGTGGAATGGTCCTGCTGCTCACCATCATCACCTGCGGACTGTACGGCTGGTACTGGCTCTATCGCTGCGGCGACGCGCTGGATCAGCTGCGCTACAGCCAGGGAGAGCGCGCCGGTTATCTGGGAATTTTGTATCTGCTGCTGGGGATTTTCAGCCTCGGGATCATTTCCTACGCGCTGATGCAGGCAGAACTGAACTCCTATGCGGACTACTGAGCAAACACGATTGATTCGGGCCGGCGCGGTGTGTATCTGCGCCGGCCTTGTCTACGGCTACCTGCTCATCCCCCTGGGGCTGCGGCTCAGGTGCCCGTTCCGTGCCCTGACCGGCCTGCGCTGTCCGGGCTGCGGAATTACGGACCTGTGCCTGGCCGTGCTGCATGGCCGCTTTTGGGAAGCCCCCGCCTATAACTGGGGGGTGACGGTATCCCTGCCAGCCCTGGTCTGGCTGGCGGTCAGTGATTGGAAATACGGCAGGGGTGATGCACGCCGCCGGCAGCGGGTCTGCCTGATTCTGGCGGCATGGCTGCTGATCTGGGGCATCATCCGAAATTTCATCGGACTTTGAACAGAAAGGAGCAGGCATGACAAAGGATGAACTGCGGGAAAAGGCCAACGACCTCCCGCTTTTGCCGGGCGTCTACCTCATGATGGACAAAACCGGCACCGTAATCTACGTGGGCAAGGCCAAGAAGCTGAAAAACCGGGTCAGCCAGTATTTTCAGGACAGCGCTTCCCACACCCCCAAAACCCGGCAGATGGTGGCTCAGGTGGATCATTTTGACACCATCTTCGTCTCCAGCGAGTTTGAGGCACTGGTGCTGGAAAACTCCCTGATCAAGCGCCACAGTCCCAAATACAACATCCTGCTCAAGGACGACAAGGGATACCCCTTCGTCCGTCTTTCCGCGGAGCCGTATCCCCGCTTCTCCCTGGTGAACCGCCCCGCCAATGACAGCGCCCGCTATTTCGGGCCCTTCGGCGGCCGGTTCGAAACCCGGCAGGCACTGGACGCCGTATGCGCCGCGCTGCGCCTGCCCACCTGCTCCCGCCGCTTCCCCCGGGATATCGGCGCCCAGCGGCCCTGCCTCAATTTCCACATGGGCCGGTGCGACGGCTTTTGCCGTCCGGAGATGACCCAGGCGGAATACAACCGCCGCATTGCCCAGGCCTGCCAGCTGCTGGAGGGGAAATCCCGCCAGCTGCTGCGGGAGATGACGGAAGAAATGGAAGCGGAGGCGGAGGCCCTGCGCTTTGAGCAGGCCGCGCATCTGCGGGACCAGATCAACGCCATTGCCGCTCTGGGCAAAAAGCAGACCGTGATCGCCGGGCTGTGCGCCGACACGGACATCTGGGGACTGGCCCGCAGCTCCGGCAAGTGCTGCTACGCCATCCTCCATATGGAGGGCGGCAATCTGGCCGGGCGGGAAACGGAACTGTTCACCGCCCCGGTGGAAGAGGACGAAGGCGAAATGCTGGGCGCCCTGACCGCCCAGTACTATCTGCCCCGGGCCATTTTGCCCCACGAAATTCTCCTGCCCCAGGAGACCGAGGGATACTGCGAAAACCTCTCTCAGGTGCTGACCCAGCGGGCCGGACACAAGGTCTGGGTCCACGTCCCCCGCCGGGGTGAAAAGGCGGATCTGCTGGCCATGGCGGAGCGCAATGCCGCCGAGGAGGCCCAGCGGGCCACCAGCGACGCCGAACGCACCGCCCACACCCTGGAGCTCCTGGCGAAAATGCTGGATCTTCCCGCGCCGCCCAGCCGGTTGGAATCCTTCGATATCTCCAACACCGGCAGCAGCGACATTGTGGCCTCCATGGTGGTGTACAGCGGCATCCGCCCCCTCAAATCCGCTTACCGGCGCTTCCGGATCAAGGACCTCGCCGGTACGCCGGATGACTACGCCTCCATGCGGGAGGTGCTGCGGCGGCGATTGCAGCGGGCAGCAGACGGCGACGAGAAGTTTCTGCCCCTGCCGGACGTCTTCCTCATCGACGGCGGCGTCACCCACGCAGCCGCCGCCCAGGAAGTGGCGCAGGCCTTCGGCGTGACCATTCCCATCTTCGGCATGGTCAAGGATGACCGCCACCGCACCCGGGCCCTGGTAACCCCGGAGGGCCGGGAGATCGGGATTGTCACCCAGCAGGCCGTCTTTACCCTCATCGGCCGGATTCAGGAGGAAACCCACCGCTTTGCCATCACCTACCACCACCAGAGCCACGAAAAGAGCACTCTGCGTTCCGCCCTGGACGGCATTCCCGGCGTAGGCCCCAAACGGCGGGAGGAGCTGAAAAAGGCCTTCGGCACCATCCGGGCCATCCGGGAGGCGGAGGTCGACGCCCTGGCGGCGGTCATTCCCCGCCCGGCGGCAGAAGCGGTGTGGCGCCATTTCCACGGCCCGGAGCCGGAGGCTCCCGCCTCTTCCCAGCCCTGACACGGTATGAGCGACCACCCATTCGTGCAAAACGCCCTGACGCAAATGCGTCAGGGCGTTTTTGAGCATTATGGGATTTCTTTATAGCGCAGGTGATAATAGCTCCACTGCCGCCACTGCAAAATGGCGTCCTGGACCTGCTGGTCGTTGGGGAACTCCTCCGCCGGATCCTGCGGGCGGCGATAGGTGCCGTCCGGCAGCATATAGGTTTTCTTCTGCACCACCGGCGCCATGCGCCGCAGCTCATTGAGGAAGGCAAACCAGGGTGTCTGCTCTCCCCGGCCCGTCAGCTCCAGGACGGCGGCGCCCAGGAACGATGCCGAGATGGTTCCGTTCTCCGGCAGATCCAATGCCTCCACGGCACGATCCCAATCCAGCAGCTCCGCCGCCGCGTCGTTGGCCCAGATCACATACGGCGTCTCATAGGAGCAGAAGGGATCTTCCCGGTCCTCCTCCGCCAGGGCCACCGGAGACCCCAGCTCCTGGTAGCCCAGCTGGTTGTCTCCCAGGTAGGGCAAATGGTCCCCAAAGAACACCAGCACCACCGGCTCGGACCGGTCGGCAAAGTTGTCCCGCAGACGGCCCAGCATGGCGTCGGCATCCCGGACGCCCTCCGTGTAGACCTCCAGCAGCGTCTGCACCTCGTCGGACAGGGGAACAGTGGTCGTCACCGGAGGATACACATAGTCCGCGCCGTACTTATCCGCCGTATAGGACATGTGGTTTTGAATCGTGGTGGTGTAATGGAAGAGCAGCTCGCCATCCTCCGCCGCTTCATCCAGGGCCGTCTCGATCATACCGGCCATATAGTCATCCGTCACCCAGCGGCCCTTATACTCCAGGTCCTCCATCTGGTCGACAAACACCGTCTCCTCGGCGCCGAACCAGCGGTAGACATTCTCCCGGTTATAGAACCAGTCATCCCCGGGATGGAAGAAGGAGGTGTGGTATCCGTCCTCGTCAAAGACCCGGAAAAGACTGTCCAGATTCCGGTTCACCACCCGGAACGAGGAGGTGGTGGCAGCGGAGAGGGCGTTGGTCTGCATCCCCGTCAGCACGTCAAATTCCGTATTGGCCGTCCCGCCGGCAAATCCCGGCACCACCACATGCCCCGTCACGGCATGGGGATCGGACTGCATGGCGTGGAGATTGGGCAGCGGGTCCTCCTCCCAGAGAAAGACCTCACTGTCGGTGATATCCGAAAAAGCTTCGTTCATCACCATGATGACGTTGACCGCCGCACCCTCGCCGGTGCTGCCCGGCGCACTGTCCCAGGCTTCGGCCTCATCCCGGTCAAAGCCCTCCGGCCGGTCCACGGGATACGTGGTGAACTGATGGCAGAAGCAGTACGGAAAGCCCAGCTCATTGAACACCGAGGGAATATAATAGGCGTTGGACACCCGGAAGGAGTTATAGAGATCGTTGGAGGCATACACCGTCAGGATCAGCGCCACCAACACCGCCATGGAAGCCCCGCAGCCCAGCAGCCGTCCCAGCCAGCCCTGCAGTGCCCGCACCGGCACGGGCCGGGTCTTGATGAGGGCTCCCGCCAACACCAGCACCACCGTAAAGAGCACCACCACCGCAATGCTCCCCACCGGGAAGTGGATGTCGTAGGTGCCCATGGCGCTGCCCACTTCTTTCAAAAGCGCAAAGTCCCGGGGGAAAACCGGCTCATCCCGGACTTCAATCTTGATGCAGTTGGCAATGGACAGTGCGCCCACCGCCAGATTGACCACCGCCGCGCCATAAAAGACATTGCGCAGCAGGCAGGCCAGCGCCAACAGCAGCAGCCCCACCGGCAGGGCATTGAGCACAATCAGCAGCTCCTGGCCCCGAAACACCTTCAGCACGGCGCGCAGAGCGTTGGGCTGGCACCAGAGTGCCAAAAGCGTAATGGCCCCCGCCAGCAGGACCGCAGCAAGCAGTGCACACCACCAGGGCAGCACGATGCGGGGAATCCGGTCTCGTAATTTCAAGGCAACCGACCCTTTCCTGAAAATCTTGGCATAATAGATTTATTATAATCATTTTGTGGAAAAAAGCAAGGCGGAGCGCCGAAAAGAGATACGGAGCGTATTTTTTGTCGAAAAAATACGCTCCGTATTGTAGTTTTCTTGATCCGCCATGGTCTCCGGAAGCAGTCCTTCCGGAAGTTTTCCACATCTCCGGACCCGCACCACCCGGGCAGCCTCGCAATCCCGCGCAAATACCCGCGGCAGGATGGCCAGGTGTGTGCCCCCCAGCTGCTGGCTCCCGCCTGCTGCAGGTCCATACAGCGGGTACTATTTCGTCAAAATTCTACAAAGCGGATTGGTGCTCAGAAGGTCACAACCTCCTGGGCCGCTTTTTCACAGGGTGCGATGGAGAGAATCTCCATCACGGGGCCCTTGCCCTTGTATGCCGGATGGTCCTCCACGGCCATCCGGGCCGTCACCTCAATCCAGTCCCGGTTTTCGTACTGGTCCAGTCCCTCTCCCCGGGCAATGAGGCCGTAGAAGGTAATGTCGTTTTCACAGCACACCATGGCAAAGCGGCCGGGGCAGTGAATGCCGGGATATTTCTTGGAGTGGCACATCACCAGTTTCATGTGCACCAGCTTGCCCGCGTAGCGGTCCGGGTGATCCATCACATCCACATACCACACGCCGTAATCGTCGTCGGGAATGTCGATGATCTCCTGATCCAGGTCGAAGGGACACTCGTCGCCGGTGAGATAATCCTCACTGGTGCCATCCTCCATCTCCAGATAGATATCCGCCCGGCGGTTGACCATCCGCAGGTTGCGGCCCCGCAGGGCATCCCGCAGCTCCGGCGTGCACCGGTTGAATACCAGCAGATCCGCATTGATGATCTTCTCCATCATCAGCTGGCCCATGTTTTTGGCATAGAGCTCAAAGGTGGAGGCTTGTACAAAGGTCATGATCTGGTAGAGCACCCAGTTGGCCGGAAGCACCTCTCTGTAAAGGCGTTCCATCTGCCACATGCCGTTGTACTCAATCAGGATCTGCTTGGGCTTGTACTGTTTCTCCCAAGCCTTGAGCTGGGAGCACTTGAGGTCCTCTTCCTCCTCCACCGTCACCACGGTCACATTGTCCAGGGCTCGGGGATTGTACTCCTCTTCCCCTTCCTCGCAGCAGATCAGCAGAGTCCGGTCCTTCCGGGCAAATCCATCTTCCAGAATGCCGTTGATAAAATTTGTCTTGCCGCCGTCCAGAAAGCCGGCGACCAGGTATACAGGAATATCAGCCATTGCAGTACTCGATTCCTTTCCCGCTTACAGGCCGAACAGGCCCGCCAGACGCGCCTCGTCCAGCTCCGCGCCGATGACGCACAGCCGGCCCGTGTAGTCCGGATGTCCGGCGCGGACTTCCTGCTCGCCGGGAACGTAGTCGAATTCCACCCAAGTACCGTCGCCGCCGCTGACAATGCCCTTGGCCCGCAGGATCTTGCCGTAGGCGCCGGAGTCCAGCTCCGTGAGGATCCGGCTGACCTCCGCCTGGGTATAGGTCCGGGGCGTCTCCCGGCCCCAGGAGGTGAAGACCTCATCGGCATGGTGGTGATGGTGGTGGCAGGAGCAGTTGGGATCGCTGCACTCGCCGTGCTCGTGGTCATGGTCGTGATGGTGCTCATGCTCCTCATGATCGTGGTCATGATGGTGCTCATGCTCCTCATGATCGTGGCCATGATGGTGCTCGTGCTCCTCATGATCGTGGCCATGATGGTGCTCGTGCTCCTCGTGGTCATGGTCGTGATGGTGCTCGTGCTCATGCTCCTGTTCCGCCAGGGCATGCTCCGCACGCATCTTCTCCAGCAGCTCCTCCGCCAGGGAAACCTTCTCAATGGCGGAGAGAATCACCTTGCCGTCCAGCTGATCCCAGGGGGTGGTGAGGATGGCGGCATCGGCGTTCTTCTCCCGCAGCATGGCCACCGCGGCCTCCAGCTTCTCCTGGCTGAGCTTCTGGGTACGGGAGAGAATGATGGTTCCGGCGGACTCCACCTGGTTGTTGTAGAACTCGCCGAAGTTCTTCATATAGACCTTGACCTTGGTGGCATCCACCACGGCGGAAAAGCTGTTGAGCTTGAGCTCCGGCACGTCGGCCACGGTATTTTCCACCGCCACAATCACATCGCTGAGCTTGCCCACGCCGGAGGGCTCAATGAGGATGCGGTCGGGATGGAACTGCGCCGCCACATCCCGCAGCGCCTTATTGAAATCGCCCACCAGAGAGCAGCAGATGCACCCGGAGGACATCTCCGAAATCTGCACGCCGGACTCTTTCAAAAAGCCGCCGTCAATGCTGATCTCGCCGAACTCGTTTTCAATCAGGACCAGCTTCTCACCGGGGAATGCCTCCGCCAGCAGCTTTTTGATGAGGGTCGTCTTGCCCGCGCCCAAAAAGCCGGAAATAATGTCGATTTTTGTCATGCTATCAAGTCCTTTGCTTTAAATTTCCTGACCGCATTTATCATACCATCAAAAACGAAAAATGCAACCGCGTCCCGGAAAAATTACCGCACTTTCCGTCCTCCGGCCCGAATTTTGGACTGAAAGGACAGAGTTTCCCGCACTACGATCGGGGACAGCGGCATCAGCGCCGTAAGATTGGGCAGGCACATCAGGGCGTTGCAGATATCGGAAAGGAGAAACACTGCCTCCGTCCTCTGCCCGGCCCCCCAATAAACCGCCAGCGCGAACAGCCCCCGGTAGAGCGTCATCCCCCGGCCGCGGCTCAAATATTCAAATGCTTTTTCCCCCTGATACTCCCACCCCAAAATGGTGGAAAAGGCGAACAGAGTCACCGCCACGGAGACAAACACCCCGCCCAGGGGACCCAGCACCGTGCGGAAGGCCAGAATGGTCAGCTCCGCCCCCTCCGCGCCGCTGTCCAGCACGCCGGAACAGCAGATGGCAAGGCCTGTCACCGTACAGATCAGCATGGTATCCACCACCACGCCGGTCATGCTGATGTAGCCTTGCCGTGCCGGACTGTCGGTGGAAGCGCAGGCCGACGCAATGGCGGCGGAGCCCATACCGGCTTCGTTGGAAAACACCCCCCGGGCCACGCCGCAGCGGATCGTCTGAAACAAGGTGATGACAGCGGTTCCCGCCGCTCCGCCGGCAGCCGCCTGGGGACAGACCGCAGAGCGCAGGATGGTCGTCACGGCCTCCGGCACGGCCGCCGCGTTTCCCGCAATCACCGCGAGACACGCCGCCATGTAAAAGCCGCCCATGGCCGGCACCAGGGCGGTGGAGACCGCCCCCAAACTCCGCACGCCGCCGGCCACGACCACCAGCACCAGCGCCGTCACCGCCAGAGCACAGGCGCCCTGGGGCACGCCGAAGGAGGCCCGCAGCGCCCCGGCAATGGAGTTGGACTGCGCCATGCCGCCGATGCCGAAGGAGGCACATACCGCAAAGAGTGCAAATGCCGCCCCCATGACGGCCCCCAGAGGACCCAGGGCCTGACGCATGACATACATGGGGCCGCCGCACAGCTCTCCCTGGGCATTCTTCTGCCGGAAGCGCACCGCCAGCAGACACTCGGCATATTTCAGCGCCATACCCGTCAGAGCCGTCAGCTCCATCCACACCAGAGCACCCGGTCCGCCTGCGGTCAGCGCGGTGGCCACCCCCACGATGTTCCCCGTGCCGATGGTGGCCGCCAGGGCGGTCATCAGGGAGGCAAACGGAGAGAGCGCGCCGGGTTTTGCTGCCTTCCGGGCGTCCCGTCCCAGGGCACAGGTCAGAGCATATCCCAGGTTTCTCCACGGCAAAAACCGCAGCCGGATCAGAAAAAACACGCCGGTCCCCAATACCAGCAGCAACGTCCCCGGCCCCCAGAAAAACACATCCAGCCGCGCAAGGATCTCCTCCAGCGTCACCGCAGCCGCCCCCTTTCTCGTCCACAGCCTATGCGCACCCTCCGCACCGGCATGACGAAAAAACAGCCGCGGGACCTCTCCCGCGGCTGTACCGGTCAGCTCTCCATATGCTTTCCCAAAAAGGCGGCAATGGTCTGGGCCAGTTTGTATTCCGTATCCCCGGACGGCTGCATGGGCGCCGGAGAAATCAGCAGCACCAGTCCCAGCAGATCGCCCTCGGACAAAATGGGCGCGGCCACGCCGGTGAGCAGCTTCTCATTGCCGTCGCAGACGGGCAGGGGATCGCCCTCGCCGGTGTACTGATAAATCCGCCGGCTCTCCATAACCTGCTCCAGCTCCGCGGTAATCCGCTTGCCCATCAGCTCCCGTTTTCCGCCGCCGGCCACGGCAATGACCGTATCCCGGTCCGTCACCGCACAGATCCAGCCGGTGGAACGGCTCATGGTCTCACACAGCTGACCGGCGAAATCCTCCACGCCGCCCAGCAGAGAGTATTTTTTGAAAATCACCTCGCCGTCCCGGCTGGTGTAAATCTCCAGGGGGTCTCCCTCCCGGATCCGCATGGTACGGCGAATCTCCTTGGGAATCACGACACGTCCCAAGTCATCAATCCGCCGCACAATTCCAGTTGCCTTCATATCGAAAACTCCTTTTGTCTTACAGATTTGAATCAGGGTCTGCCTTGGCAAAAGATAGTATCCGCAGGATTTTTCCCCCTATGCGGCTGGAAACGCGGTTTCATTTGGTAAAAATTTTCCGTCTGGCCCGTTCAGCTCCAAAAAGAGGGGAACAGCAGCTCACTGCCCACCTTTACCGCCAGCAGGGCCAGCACCAGCACCACCACCGGCCGCACCAGGCGTCCGCCGTTTTCAATGGCCAGTCCCGCCCCCAGGTAATGGCCGGCAATGGATGCCGCGGAAGAAATCAGGCCGATTTTGACCAGCACATATCCGGAGGCCAGCGCGGCCACCGCAGAGCCCAGGTTGGACGCCAGATTGATAACCTTCGTCCCGCCTGCCGCCCGCCGGGTATCCATGCCCGCCAGACGCACAAAGGCCAGCATCAAAAAGGTGCCCGTCCCGGGTCCGTAATAGCCGTCGTAGGCGCCGATCACCAGAGCGGCCCCCCACACCACCGCGGCCCGGCGCACCGGCGGGACCGGCACCGCCTCATCCGGCCAGCTGTGCCCCCGCAGGGTGAGGACCGCCACCACCGGCAGCACCACCAGCAGCAAATATTTCAAGACCGTATCCGGCGTCCGGTGCTGCAGCCAGGTCCCGCCCAGCGAGCCCAGCAGACTCAGCGCCGCTGCCGGTCCAAACAGCCGCCACTCCACATAGCCGCCCCGGATATACCGTCCGGTGGAAAACACCGTCCCAATGCAGGCGGAAAGCTTATTGGTCCCCAGTGCGTAATAAGTGGGCAGCGTGTGCAGAGCCATCAAATAGGTGGGGACGGAAATGATGCCGCCGCCTCCGGCAATGGCGTCCATAAAAGATGCCAGAAAGACACCCACGCAGATCAGCGCCACAACCCACAGCGCAATACCGTCCACCGTCTGCTCCGTTAAGACGGAAAGCACACCATCCATTCCTTCGCCCTCCCGATTCCTGCATCAGACAAAATTCAACTCATTTTATCAGCCCGGAGCTGTAAAATCAAGGCAGCGGCTTCCATGCTTTTACCATGTTAAAATTAGGAAAAAATTCGAAATTTTTGGTTATTTTTTGACAATTCAGTACAAATAATTGGCTTGATTTCTGCGCAGTCCTGGTAAAATAGGCCAAAATCACCCCTGCTTTTTCGACATGGTCATCCTTGACGCTGTTTCCAGGAGGAAGTATAATGAATCTAAATATTATA
>CABUDN010000033.1 GCA_902490355.1 uncultured Oscillibacter sp. | reverse complement strand
CAGCAGCCACCCCATATCGGCTTCTCCTCTCTCGTCCGACGCTGCGGACGTCTCACGCTTCCTGCTGCAAAATCCGTTCTGCTTCGGCACGGTACCGGGCAAATGCCGAAGGCACCGCCCGGGTTGAAAATGCTTTTGCATCTACCCAGGTAAAGTCCGCCAGGCCCGGCCCCCGCACTTGCAGCACGTAGCCGGTCATCTCCCACTCCACATGGGTGAAGATGTGGCGCGCGGTCAGCTTTTGCCGCCATTCCAGCGGCGTCAGGCCCCAGGCCTCCACCTCCGCCGCTGCGGACGCCTCCTCCAGCGCGCCCTCTACATTGGGAAACTCCCAAAGGCCGGCCAAGAGGCCGGTATCCGGCCGCCGGCGCAGGGCCAGACGGCCCTCCCGCACCAGCAAAAAGACGGTTTTCTCCTCCCGCCGCCGCTCCTTCTTTCCGGATTTCACCGGCAGCGACGGCGCCGTACCCCGCATCCGTCCCAGGCAAAACGACGCCGCGGGACACGCCTCACACCGGGGCGGTCCGTTGGGAACGCAGACCGTGGCCCCCAGCTCCATGGTGGACTGATTAAAAATCCGGATCTGCTCCGCCTCGCGGGGCATCACCGTCTCCAGCACCGCCCGGATGGTCCGTTTGGTCTTGGGCAGGGCGATATCCTCCCGGCTGTCCGTCAGCCGGGACACCACCCGCAGCACGTTGCCGTCCACCGCAGGCACCCGCAGTCCAAAGGCCGCCGAAGCGATGGCTCCGGCGGTGTACTCTCCAATTCCCGGCAGGGCCAGCAATCCCTCATAGCTTTGGGGAAAGCCGCCCTCCTGCGCTACCAGGCGGGCCGCCTTGTGCAGATTCCGGGCCCGGCTGTAATAGCCCAGGCCCTCCCAAAGCTTCATCAGCTGTTCCTCCGGTGCCTGGGCCAAAGCCTCCACCGACGGGAAGGCCTCCAGAAACCGGGCATAATAGCCCAATACCGCCGCCACCCGGGTCTGCTGGAGCATGATCTCCGACACCCAGATGGGATACGGGTCCCGGGTCCGGCGCCAGGGCAGATCCCGGGCGTTTTCCCGATACCAGGCCAAAAGAGGCTGCGGCAGCGCCGCAAGCATCGATTCCATTGTTGTCTGATCCATACACATGGGGGGATTATACCACATTTCCCGACACCTTCCCACCCCCTGTCCGATTTTTTTTGCAAACCCCCTTGACCTTCCCCTTTGGGGAAGGTATATCATAAAAGCCAGAAAGGGAGGACACCCATGAAAATCAACGAGGTCGAAGCCCTGGTGGGCATCACCAAGAAAAATATCCGCTTTTATGAGGCAGAAGGTCTGCTGACTCCCCGCCGCAACAGTGAAAATGGGTACCGGGATTACGGGGACGCCGATGTGGCGGTGCTGCGGCGGATCAAGCTTTTGCGAAAACTGGGCGTCCCTCTGGAGGAAATCCGCCAAATGCAAAGCGGCGCCCATACGGTGGGCGACGGGATGCGCCGCCATCTGGTCACGCTGGAGCGGGAGCAGGAGAATCTGGCAGCCGCCGCCCGGCTGTGCGCGGGATTGACGGAGTGCCGGGAAAAGCTGGAGACTCTGGACGCCCAGGCTCTTTTGGAGCAGATGGACGAGATGGAACAGCGGGGCACCACATTCCAAAACAAGCAGAGGCTGGACATCCGCTTCCGCTATGTGGCGCCGGTGGTCATTACGCTGCTGACGGTGGCCCTGATGGGGTCCATCGGGGCGCTGATGGCCTGGGGCTACGTCCAGGATGCGGAGAGCGCACCACCGCTGGCGGTGGTCGTGGCCCTGGCCGCCATTCCGGCGGCGGTGGCCGGCGGCGTGCTGCTGGCTCTGGTCCAGCGGGTCCGGGAAATCGGAAGGAGGGAACTGGATGAAGCGCGGCAATTCTGACAAGCGATGGAAGCGGCGGGCCGCCCCCATTGCGGCGGCGATCCTGGTGATCGTATTTGTGCTGCCGCTGGCGGCGGTGGGAATCCTGGCGGCACTGGATCTCATTCAGATCGGAGAAAATCTGGCGGCTCTGCTGTTTTTGCTGTTCTATGCGGTGACGGGACTGGCCGTGGCACTGGGCGTTCTGGTGGCCATGCGCCAGCGGCTGCGGGAACTGGACCGCGGGGAGGAAGACGATGCCAAAAAGTACTGATCCGCGTGCCCGGCGGCGCGCCGGCGCCATCCGCGGCGCAGTGACAGGCATTGCCGTGCGGCTGCTGGCCGCGGCGGTGCTGGTCTGGATCCGCCGGGGCATGCCGGACGGTGTGCTCTCCGTCCTGTTTCTGGCGCTGATTCTGGTGGAACTGGGGAGCATTGTTCCCACAATTGTTGTTTTAAAGCAACGGCTCAACGAAATTGAAGGAGGAGAAGAAGATGCTGCTGCTCAATATTGATCACATTCCCGGAAAGAACGTGGAGGCACTCGGAATCGTCAAGGGGACGGTGGTGCAGTCCAAGAACATCGGAAAAGACTTTATGGCAGGGATGAAGACCCTGGTAGGCGGAGAAATCGTGGGCTACACAGAAATGCTGACGGAAGCCCGGCAGATTGCCACCAAGCGCATGGTGGACGAAGCGGAGGCCCTGGGAGCCGACGCCATCATCAACATCCGCTTCGGCTCTTCTTCCGTAATGCAGGGCGCCGCGGAAGTCATTGCCTATGGCACTGCGGTGCGGGTGCTGTAATGCGTGTGACCTTTCTGGCCCACAGCGGCTTTTTTGTGGAACTGCCGGAGGCCTGCCTCCTCTTCGACTGGTGGAAAGGCACGCTGCCTCCCATTCCGGCGGACCGGCCCTTGCTGGTGTTCGCCAGCCACCGCCACGAAGACCACTTCTCCCCTGCCATCTTTTCCCTGGACGACGGCACGCGGGACGTCACGTTCCTACTGGGCCGGGACATCCGGCTGACAGACCGCAGCCGCACCCGCTGGAATGTTTCGGACGCCACTGCGGCGCACTGCATCCGTCTGGGCGGCGGGGAAGTCCGGGACCTTCCCTCCGGTGTAAAGATTGAAACCCTGACCTCCACGGATGAGGGCGTGGCGTTTCTTGTCACGGTGGGCGGCCATACGCTCTTCCATGCCGGAGATCTCAACTGGTGGCACTGGGAAGGCGAAGATCCCGGCTGGAACCGGAATATGGAAGGAAACTTCAAAGCCTATACGCAGCCGCTCCAGGGCCGGCAGCTGGATCTGGCCATGCTGCCCCTGGACCCCCGGCTGGGAAAAGACGGCTTCCGGGGTCCCCGATACTTCCTGGATCTGGCCAAGATCCGCTGCATGATCCCCATGCATCAGTGGGAGGATTTTGGCTTTACGGAGCAGTTCCTGGACGCCTATCCCCAGTACCGCGGCTGCGTGCTTCCCGTTGCGGAAAACGGCCAGGTCTTTTCTCTGGAGATCTGAACCCCGGATTCGGGCCCATGCACCGGGACATCGTATTTTCTGCTGTTCCCAGCAAAACAGAAACCGGACGCCTCATACGAGGCGTCCGGTTTGTTATTCAATCGGAGGCGTTACGATGCCGTCAGCAGCCAACTGCCCTTGACCTCGGGATCATAGGCACTCAGCTCCGCCACAAAGTCCGGCGTTCCCTCTGCCGCCGCGGCCAGGGCCGAGAGCGCAGTGGTCCGGTCCGATGTAGTAACCGCATAGAGGCGGTCAACATGAGGCGCGAACTGGGCCAGGGATGCTCCCGAGGTTTCCTCCGCGCCATTCAAAACGGCAGTCTCCGGCAGTTCCACAGAAAGCGTCACATCATAGCCCTCCAGGGCCAGGCGCACCTCTGCCAAAAACGCACCCAGCTGCGCCTGCCGGTCCACCTCACCATAGGCAATCTTATCCAGCTTGCCCTCGGTGGGATAGGAGACATCCGTCAGGAGAATTTCATCAAATCCCAGCGCCGCCGCTTCCCGGATGATTCCCGTGAGATACTGCCGGGCCTCCGGCTTGGCCGGATCCAGCCACTGGCTGTTGTTGCCGTCATAGAAAATATATCCGCCGGTATTTTTCAGTCCCATGGACTCCACCTCGGCATTGGCAGCCTTGGGATCATGGAAACAGCTGATCCGGGCCACGGTATAGAGGTCCTCCTGTCCGGTCAGTGCCTCCAGGGCTGCGGTGGTATCCGCCTCCGTCCGCACCGTTCCGGACACGGCTCCGGCCGCGTCAAAATAAACCAGCCCGGCAGAGTCCTTCAGCGTGACTGCAACCGCGTTGCACTCCGCCTGCGGTTCCGCCAGCGCCGCCTCCACCGTCTGCTGCGTCAATGCCTGCGCAGGCAGAGAGAACGCATGGATCTCCTGGGGGCCCTCCGGCTCCTGAATCACGACTTCCACCGGTTCTTCCTCTTCCGGGGGAGTCCCGGTGTCCTCCGTCTCCTGCTGGGGCAGACGCAGGTGCGGTGTTCCCGTTCCGTCATAGACAATATGCTCCTGGAGCACCATAAAGCCCACGGCGCCCAAAATCACCAGCACCAGCACAATGGCCAAAACGACCTTCCACTTGGGCGTCCGCCCCCGGTAGCTGTGGTATCCTCTCGAGCGTGTCACACCCGTTTCCTCCTTGCCATTGCGGCACTGCGGTCAGTTGCTGCGCTCCTCCAGCGCCATCATCTTATCCACCCGGCGGGCATGGCGTCCGCCTTCAAACTCCGTGGACAAAAATGCCTCCACCATGCGCTCGGCCATATTCCGGCCGGTAAACCCTGCGCCAATGGCCAGCATGTTGGCATTGTTGTGGCGGCGGGTCATTTCCGCCTCCACGGAGTCGGCGCAGTGGGCGCAGCGAATGCCGGGGATCTTATTGGCCACGATGGACATTCCAATGCCCGTGGTGCATACCACAATGCCCCGCTCGCACTCTCCCGCAGCCACAGCCCGGGCCGCCGCCGCGCCGAAGTCCGGATAGTCGCAGCTGTCCGTGGAGAAGCAGCCGAAGTCCTCATACGTGTGGCCCAGCCGCTCCAGCATCTTCTTAATCTCTTCTTTGAGTGCATACCCGCCGTGATCGGCACCCAGGGCAATTTTCATGGAATGTTCCTCCCGCAATTCAAATTTGTATTCACAGTGCATGCCAAACCGGCTGCATCTTCTCAAAGGTACAAAAACGTGTAAATCCGCATGCGCGCAGCAGCTCCTGACGCTGCCGGACGGCACAGCCCACAAAGTTGGGACTGTGGGCATCGCTGCCCAGGGTGATGATTTCCCCGCCCAGCTGCCGGTACATCCGCAGCCATTTCTCCCCGGGCAGGGGATCGTTGCCGCGATTGGTATTGAGTTCAATGCCGCAGCCGTTTTCAATGAGCGCCCGGAAAATGGCCTCCACCTGGGCTTCAAAGCCGTCAAACGTCAGGTGGAATCCCCGCTTTTCATTGAGATACCGCAGCGGCAGCGTCAGATGACCCAGTACGGAAAACTTTCCCCATTTGGCCATCTCCTGCACCAGCGTCAGATAGTCCGCAATCCCTTCCCGGGCGGCCGCCTCATCCTCGGGGCTGAAAACGGACAGATCAATCCAGCCGTAGCGGCCGGAGAGCATATGCTCCGATCCAATGACGAAATCCAGCTCCGGTGCGTCGGCCATCAGGGTTTGGGCGTGGGCAAAGTTCCGGGGCGCATCCCCCAGCTCCACGCCCAGACGCAGCCGGATCCGGTCTCCCACCGCCTCCCGGGCTTTTTGGAACTCCTCCTGGAGCTTGTGCCAGGGATACGGGGGGCTCAGCTGCTGATCCGTCCAGGTAACCGGCTCCAGATGATCCGTAAAGCAGAGTTCATCCAGTCCCGCCTCCACGGCCGCCAGAGCCATTTGCGTCATGGGAAAGGAGGCGTCCGGAGAACAGTCAGAATGGGTGTGATAGTCTGCAAGATACATACCGTTCCTCATTTCTTGAACTTCTTGAAGAACTTGGGCCGGGCCTCATAGTTGCTGTCCCCCATGCTTTCGGCAAACTTCTTGAGGGCTTCTTTCTGCTCCTTGTTCAGGTTGCGGGGCGTCTCAATGTAGACCGTGACGTACTGGTCGCCCCGTCCCCGTCCGTTGAGGGCGGGAATGCCCTTGCCCTTGAGCCGGAACGTGGTGCCGCTCTGAGTGCCCTCCGGCAGCTCATACTTGACCTTGCCGTCGATGGTGGGGATCTCCAGCTCCGCACCCAGCACCGCCTGGGCAAACGTAATGGGCGCCTCACACAGCACCGACGTGCCCTCCCGGCGGAACAGCTCATGGGGCCGAACCGTGATGGTGATAAGCAGGTCTCCGGCAGGCCCGCCGTTTTTACCGGCGTTGCCCTGTCCCCGGATGGAAATGGTCTGTCCGTTGTCGATACCGGCGGGAATACTGGCCTGAATGGTCTTGCGCTTGCGGACGGCGCCGGTGCCGTGGCAGTCCTTGCAGGGCTGATGAATGATCTTGCCCTTGCCTCCGCAGCGGGTGCAGGGAGAACTGGTGGCAAACACGCCCATCGGCGTCTGCCGCCGGACCTGAACCGTGCCGGTGCCATGGCAGTCCGGGCACACCTCCGGCGTGGAGCCGGGCGCGCAGCCGTTGCCGTGGCAGGTATCGCAGGTCTCCATCCGCTCCACGGTGACGGACTTTTCACAGCCGAACGCCGCCTCTTCAAAGCTGATGGCCAGAGACAGCCGGATGCTCTCACCCCGCTGCGGTGCGTTGGGATTGGTCCGCCGGCCGCCGCCGAAGCCGCCGCCGAAGAAGCTGCCGAAGATGTCGCCCAGGTCTCCGAAGTCAAAGCTGCCGTCGAACCCGCCGCCGGCGCCGAAGTTCGGGTCAACTCCGGCGTGGCCGTACTGGTCATAGCGGGCTTTTTTATCGGCGTCGGAAAGCACCTCATAGGCCTCGTTGACTTCCTTGAACCGGGCCTCGGCCTCCTTGTCGCCGGGATGGAGGTCCGGATGGTTCTCCTTGGCCAGCTTCCGGTACGCCTTTTTGATCTCAGCCTCCGAAGCTCCCCGGGAGACGCCCAGGACCTCATAATAATCTCGTTTTTGCTCTGCCATACTGAAAACTCCTCATATTCCGAAACGCCGTATCAGGGACAGGTCAAATTCCTGTCCCTGATACGTTTTATGTGAGGGAAACTTACTGCTTCTGCTCGTCGTCGTCAACCACCTTGTAGTCGGCGTCATAATACTGGCCCTGCGCACCGGCGTCGGGACCGGGCTGCTGGGCACCGCCCTGGGCGCCCTGGGGATTGGCCTGCTGATAGAGCTTCTCGCTGACGGCGTAGAAGGACTGGGTCAGCTCCTCGGTGGCAGCCTTGATGGCGGCGGTATCCTGGCCCTTCAGGGTCTCCTTGAGCTTATCGATGCCGGACTGCACCTTGGCCTTGTCGTCGGCGGGGATCTTGTCGCCCATCTCGGAGAGGGTCTTCTCGCTCTGGTAGACCATCTGGTCGGCCTGGTTGCGGACCTCAACCTCTTCCTTCATCTTCTTGTCCTGCGCGGCATACTGCTCGGCTTCCTTGACCGCCTTCTCGATGTCGTCCTTGCTCATGTTGGAAGAAGAGGTGATGGTGATGTGCTGCTCCTTGCCGGTACCCAGATCCTTGGCGGAGACGTTGACGATGCCGTTGGCGTCGATATCGAAGGTCACCTCGATCTGGGGCACGCCGCGGCGGGCCGGAGCGATGCCGTCCAGGTGGAAGCGGCCCAGGGACTTGTTGGCAGCGGCCATCTCCCGCTCGCCCTGGAGGACGTTGACCTCCACGCTGGTCTGGTTATCAGCGGCAGTGGAGAAGATCTGGCTCTTCTTGACGGGGATGGTGGTGTTGCGGTCAATGAGCTTGGTGCACACACCGCCCATGGTCTCAATGCCCAGGGACAGCGGGGTCACGTCCAGCAGCAGCAATCCCTTGACGTCGCCGGTGAGGACGCCTGCCTGGAGCGCCGCGCCCATGGCCACGCACTCGTCGGGGTTGATGCCCTTGAAGGGCTCGCTGCCGGTGAAGTTCTTCACGGCCTCCTGAACTGCGGGAATCCGGCTGGAGCCGCCCACCAGCAGAACCTTGGACAGGTCGCTGGGATTCAATCCGGCATCGGACATAGCCTGACGCACGGGGCCCATGGTGGCATCCACCAGGTGTGCGGTCAGCTCATTGAACTTGGCACGGGTCAGGGTGATATCCAGGTGCTTGGGGCCGGTGGCGTCGGCGGTGATATAGGGCAGGTTGATGTTGGAGGTAGTCACGCCGGAGAGCTCGATCTTGGCCTTCTCGGCAGCCTCCTTGAGCCGCTGCATGGCAACCTTGTCGCCGCTGAGGTCCACGCCGTCGCTGCGCTTGAACTCAGAGACCAGCCACTTCATGATGCACTCGTCGAAGTCATCGCCGCCCAGACGGTTGTTGCCGGCGGTAGCCAGAACCTCGATGACGCCGTCGTCGATCTCCAGGATGGAGACATCGAACGTACCGCCGCCCAGGTCGTAGACCATGATCTTCTGGGCCTGCTCTTTATCCACACCGTAGGCCAGAGCCGCAGCGGTGGGCTCGTTGATGATCCGCTTGACATCCAGACCCGCGATCTTGCCGGCGTCCTTGGTAGCCTGACGCTGAGAGTCGGTGAAATATGCGGGAACGGTGATGACCGCCTCGGTTACGGGGCTGCCCAGGTAAGCCTCAGCATCCGCCTTGAGCTTCTGGAGGATCATGGCGCTGATCTCCTGCGGCGTGTAGGACTTGCCGTCCACGTTCACCTTGTAGTCGGAGCCCATCTCCCGCTTGATGGAGATGACGGTCCGCTCGGGGTTGGTAATGGCCTGACGCTTGGCCACCTGGCCCACCATCCGCTCGCCGGTCTTGGAGAAGGCCACGACGGACGGGGTGGTGCGGTTGCCTTCCGCGTTGGGGATAACGACTGCTTCGCCGCCTTCCATGACGGCCACGCAGGAGTTGGTAGTACCAAGGTCGATACCGATAACTTTAGACATAACGGGTTCCTCCTATAAAAACGAAAATTTCTTTCAATCTTATGCTGATTTAGTTGGCCACCTGCACGATGGCGTGGCGGATCACCTTTCCGCCCAGTTCAAAGCCTTCCTGGAACACCTGACTGACTACATTTTCCCCCAGGGACTCGTCGTCAATGTGCATCACAGCGTTGTGCTTTTCCGGATCAAAGGGCTGGCCCAAAGCCTCAATCTGGGTCACACCCAGCTTTTTGAGGATCTCCTTATACTGGGCGAAGATCATCTCCAGCCCCTTCTTGTGGGGCGAGTCCTCTCCGCCCTCGCTGGCCGCAGCCCGCTCCAGGTTATCATACACGGCAAGGAATTCCCGGATTGTGTCCGCCTTGGCGTCCTGATACAATCCCTCTTTTTCCTTGGTGGTGCGCTTGCGGTAGTTGTCATACTCGGCGGTGAGGCGAACAAACTGGTCCTTGACGGACTCCAGCTGCTTGGCAGCCAGTTCCATCTGCTCAACCTGCTCCCGGGTAAAGGTGATTCCCTTTTCCTTTTTCTTTTTTGCTTTGGCGTTCTTTTCCTCTTTCTCGCCTTCAGCGGCCGCCTCCGCCTGGGGCTGCTGCGCCTCCTGTGCCTGCGTTTGAGGCACCTGCTCTTCCTCCAGAGGCTGCTTGTTTTCCTCGTTCATTCCTTACCTTCCTCCTTCGGGGGTAATTCCTGTTTTCCGAACAGCCGCGTCAGCCCGTCGGCAAAGCCGGACAGCCGTGCGGCCACTGTCGCATAATCCATACGGGTGGGACCCACCACACCGATCAGGCCCCGCATCTCATCGCCGATATCATAGCTGGCCACCACCACACTGGTATCTTTCAGTGCCTCGGTGACATTTTCCGGTCCAATGAGAATCTTCATGGGGCCATCCTCCGGCATGGGGAGGCTCTCTTTGCGGTCGGCCAAAAAGCTCATGAGCTCATGGGCCTTATCCGCGTCCCGAAACTCCGGGAGCTTGAGCAGCTGGCTGGCGCCTGCCGTGACGATCTCCCTCTGGCTGGCCTCTTCCAGCGCATCCACTGCATAGGCAATGGTCTGGGAGAGCAGCAAGAACAGCTGGGGCGGTACCTGCTCCGCCACATTCATCAGCTCCTGGTTCATCTCGTCTACCGAGATGCCGGTAAAGTGGGTATTGAGCAGATTGACCAATGTGGGCATCTGTTCCAGATCCACCTTGAGCTGAAGCCGCAGCAGCTGGCTTTTCACCCGGTTATCGCCCATCATCATAACCACAATGCAGCTGCGCTCATCCACCGCCAGCAGATCAAACCGCCGTGCGGTCAGATGTTTGCGTCCGGCAGCGGTGACATAGGCCGGGTAATTGACAAAGGAGCTGACAGCCCGGCTGGCCTGAGAGAGCAGGTGATCCAGTTCCTCCATCTTCAAGTGGAGGGACGCATTGATCCGCTCTGTCTCCGCCACGCTGAGTCTCTGCTGCTCCATCAGCTCGTTGACGTAGAGCCGGTACCCTTTGGGGGATGGCACCCGTCCGGCGGAGGTATGGGGCTGTTCCAGATATCCCAGCTCCACCAGATCCGCCAGTTCGTTGCGGATGGTGGCGGAACTGACACTCCCGCCCATCCGGGCAGCAATGGTCTTGGAGCCCACCGGTTCGGCAGTGCGGACGTAGTCCTCCACCACCACTTTCAGAATTTGCCGTTTTCGCTCCGTCAGTTCCACAGTGACACCTCTGCCTGTCGGCTTGCTTCCAATGGTTTAGCACTCTCTTTCCCGGAGTGCTAAAGCGAGTTTACCACCACTGCAAACCATTGTCAATGGATGGATATAAACAAATTGTAAACAAAGGGGAACAGAATTTTGAATCTTTTTTCCGCGGTTCCATTGCCCCCCGCATTCCCTGAAAAAACGCGGGCTGCGTGCCCGCGTTTTTTTCAGGGAGGTTCAGCGCAGCGTGATCAGCACTGTCCAGTCCTCATCGCCGCCATCATAATAGTACTCCTGGCTAGGATTCCGTACCGACAAGCAGACCGCTCCGTCACCTGTTACGAAAACGGCGGGATTCTCCGGATCATGCTGTCCGCTTTGAATTTCCGCCAGCAGCCGATCCCGGTTTTCCGCTGCGTGCTCAACCACGATGTCTCCCGGCTGGGCCGACCATTGGGTAATCGCATCCCACTCCCGCGTTACCATGGCGCTGAGCTCCCGCCGGACCGCCTGTGCAAATTGAGATACACCCAGCCGGGCAAGCACCTCCTGGTTATCCAACAAGGTACCGTGGTCCAAATCAAACGTCCATCCGCCCTGAACATGAACACTGCCAAAAACATTGCGGCATAAAATTCCCACCGACAGCATCCCGTCCCAGGTATTGGCAGCATACCATACGTGATCCCACATGGGATCCCAGATGGGCGGTCCGTCTGCCTCGAAGACGTCTGTTTGCCCGCTTTCTTTTGTGTCCCTCTGGTTTTCCTCGTACCATGTCTGGATCAGCCGGTTGACTGCCGTCCCGTCCGGGGAATCCAACAAAATTCGGGGCAGATACAACGTTCCCTGTTCCTCTGCATCTGCGGAGTCCCCCTCATTGCCGAATCCCACGTAGCGGGTCTCCACCCACTTCGGCGCATCATTGACCGGAAGATCCGGGACAGACTCCCCCACCACCTCTGGAGCCGTGCGCTGCGCGGCGGCCTCCTGCGCCTTCTGCAAAGCCGCAGCGCCCTGATTGACCTCTTCCCGTGCCCGCATCACAGCCTCTTGCCATGTGGTATGGTCCGGTTTTGACTGCTGTCGTTCCCATCGCACAGCCGGGATCCATATCAGTGCCGCCAGCGCCAAAAAGCCCAGGCGTTCCATCCACCCGCGCTTCATCTTCTCTTCCCCCCTTCCCCGTTGCTGCACACCATTGTACGGTTTTATTTTACCACAAAAAGCCCGAAGCGGAAATTCCGCTTCGGGCTCTGCGCAGTCTTTTCGTTTATGGGCACGCGCCGTCCTGCTGCACCGCCTGCCGGACCGCAGCGGCGGAATACAGGGACCCCAGGGCGCACACTGCCCCCGTTTTTCCAGCTGTCCGCAGCGCGGCGTCCACTGCTGCCTGCACATCCGGGCAGGGATATGCCGTCACGCCCCGGCATTCCAGCCGGGCACAAAGGGCCTCCGGCGCCATGGCCCGGGGACTCTCCGGCCGGATCACAAACGCCGTCCCGGCCACCGGAGTCAAAAGATCCAGCATCTGCTCTACATCCTTGTCCTCCAGAATCCCCAGGATCAGCGTGACCCGCTGTCCGGGAAACATCTGACGGAGACTCTCCACCGTCGCCCGCATCCCGTGGGCATTGTGGGCCCCGTCCAGTATCACTGCCGGATCCCGGCGCAGCACCTCAAACCGGCCGGGCCACTGCACCGCGGCCAGTCCCCGGCGCAGAGCTTCCTCCGGCACAGACCAACCCTTTCGGGCCAGACACTCCAGCGCTGTAATCGCCGCAGCCGCATTGCGGGGCTGATAGGCCCCGGCAAGGGGCAGCTCCAAGTTCCGGTGCGGGAAAAAATCGAACCGGGTTCCCTGTAAATCCGCTTGCTGAACAGAGAGACGCGAAAAATCCACCTCGGTCAGATCGGCACGCTGCTCCCGGCAAACCCGCCGAATGACCGCGTCCGCCTCCGGACTGCCGCCGTAGCTGACCACACAGCCGCCGGGCTTGATGATCCCGGCCTTGGCAGCGGCAATGTTCCGAAGCGTCGGCCCCAGCTGGGCCATGTGGTCCATACCCAGGGCCGTGATGACAGCCACTTCCGGCACATCGATGACATTGGACGCATCCAGCGCTCCGCCCAATCCCACCTCCAGCACCACAACGTCGCAGCGGCTGCGGAGAAAGTGCAAAAAGGCAATGGCGGTCACCAGTTCAAACTCCGAGGGGTGCTCCGCCATGGACTCAGCAATAGGGCGAATCTCCTCCGTCAGGGCCGCCAGGGCTTCATCCGAGATCATCTCCCCGTTCACCCGGATCCGCTCATGAAAGGTAATCAGATACGGCGAGGTATTGAGTCCTACCCGATAGCCCGCCGCCTGCAGCACTGCCGCCATACAGGCGCAGGTACTGCCTTTGCCGTTGGTTCCGGCCACGTGGACAAAACGCAGCTGCTTTTGCGGATTGCCCAACCGGTCCAGCAGAATGCGCATCCGCTCCAGGCCCGGCGCATGGGCCTGCCGCTGGTAGGAGTGAATGTAGGCGATGGCCTCCTGTCCGGTCATGGGATTACCCTCTTCTCAAAAAAATACGGCTGCCGTCCAGCTGCTTGGGCGTCAATCCCTGCTGATACAGCACCGGCAGCAGATAGCGCAGCACCAATGCCAGCAATATAATTTGCAGCGGCAAATACAGCACATTTTTTATGGCGCTGGTGGTCAGATAATACCAATATCCTTTGGAATACAAAATGGAGCTCCACAGCGCGCCCAGCAGAACATTCTGAATGTTTGTCAGCACCTTGGCCAGAATAATCCGCCACCAGGAGATCCTTGCCCTGTAAAAGCAAAGGGCATAGGTAAAGCAGCCCAGCATGGTGGTCAGCATATAGCCCGGAAAGTACGGATAGCCTCCGGAGGAGAGGAAAAAGCTCAGGGTGTCCTCCGCAACGGCAAACACCAAAACTGCAAGGGGTCCGCAGACCAACGAGCATAGCGCCCTGGCCAAAAATGTGACATTCAGGCTCAAGCTCTCGGTCAAAGGAATCTGAAAATGGGAAAGTGCGATGCAGGCGGCAATCATGACTGCGGAAAAGATCATGGTCCGCACGCTGCGAAAGCTTTGCAGCGCTTCCCGCCAGTAATCGGCGGAAAAGGGATGAGAATACAAGGGCATAAAAAAACCTCCTTCTGTTTTGGCAGTCCGAAATCGGAAATGCCGCACAGAGGAAGGTTCTGCTTTTCCCATATGCGGCAGCGGGATGCGGAGCGCACACTGCAAGGCACTTTGCCCTTTCGTCCGGAAAACAACTCCCCGTTTTTCCGGCACTATTTCACACGTGCGGTCCTACTCTGCCTATTACCGCCATGATATGCCTTCCGGCCTCAAATAGCAATAGAAAAAGTTCCCCAAATCCGAAGATTTGGGGAACTTTTTTCGTAAAAATTACTCAGCGGCGGGAGCCTTGGGCTCGGCAGCCTTGGCCTCAGCAGCGGCCTTGGCCTTCTCAGCCTGGGCCTTCTTGATAGCCTTGTACTTTTCCTTTTCCTCCGCAGTGGCGATGGGCAAAATGGCGTCACGGGGGCAGACCTTGGTGCACAGCTTGCAGCCCTTGCACTTGTCATAGTCGATGACGGCCACGCCATTGACCACGTGGATCGCGTCGAACTTGCACTCCTTCTGGCACAGGCCGCAGCCGATGCAGGAGTTGGAGCACACGCTCATGGCAGCCTTACCCTTATCCTGGTTGGCGCAGGCCACGTGGACCTTCTTGGACGCAGGAACGGAGACAATCAGCTTGCGGGGGCAGGCAGAGGCGCAGGCCATGCAGGCGGTGCACTTATCGGGATCCACCACGGCGGTGCCGTTGGGGCCGATGCTCATAGCGCCGAACTGGCAGGCGGCCACGCAGGAGCCGAAGCCCAGGCAGCCGAAGGCGCACTCCAGAGGACCGGCGGCCACCTTGGTGGCGGACAGGCAGTCCTTCACGCCCACATACTCAAAGCGCTTCTTGGCGTTGGTGCCGCCGTTGCAGCGGACGAAGGCCACCTGACGCTCCCCGGTGGGAGCCTCCTGGCCCATGATCTGGGCAATGGCAGCGGCATTCTCCGCACCAGCGGGAGCGCAAGCCGTCACAGGGGCCTCACCGGCCAGAATGGCAGCGGCACAGCCGGCGCAGCCGGGATAGCCGCAGCCGCCGCAGTTGGCGCCGGCCAGATGGCTCAGAATTGCCTCTTCCCGGGGATCTTTCTTGACCTCAAAAATTTTGGAGGCAACAGACAGCACCAGGCCGAACAGAGCACCCAGAACGCCCAGCACTACAATTGCATAAACAATATTCATGATTCCAGCCTCCTTACCAGATCTTCAGACCGGAGAAGCCCATGAATGCAAGGGCCATCAGACCGGCAGTGACCAGGGCGATGGGGAAACCGTCCCAGCACTTGGGGTAGTCCGCGAACACCAGCCGCTCCCGGATGCTGGCAAAGAGCACGATGGCCAGCAGGAAGCCCAGGCCGCCGGTGATGCCGTAGACCACGGAGGAAATGAAGTTGTAGTTGTTCTGCACGTTCAGCAGCACCACGCCCAGCACGGCGCAGTTGGTGGTGATCAGGGGCAGATACACACCCAGAGCGGTGTACAGGGAGGGCATGGACTTCTGCAGGAACATCTCGATGAACTGCACCAGAGACGCGATGACCAGAATGAAGGCCACAGTCTGCATGTAGCCCAGGCCCAGGGGGATCAGCACGTAGTTGTTCACCAGGAAGCACACGGCGGAGGCCAGGCCCATGACGAAGGTCACGGCGATGCCCATGCCCACAGCGGTGTCAACCTTCTTGGACACGCCCAGGAAGGGGCAGATGCCCAGGAACTGGGAGAAGATAAAGTTATTCGCCAGGATGGCGCCCAGCATAATTGCCAGGAGTTGATAGATCTGATCCATTATTTGCTCTCCTCCTTATTCTTCTTGGGTCTGGACAGGGCCCACTGCATGGCAGCGATCAGGCAGCCCAGCACCAGGAAGCCGCCCACAGGCAGGGTGAGCATGCCGGCGGGGAACTGGCTGGGAATGATCTGAATGCCCTTGGCATCGGGACCCAGGATGCCGCCGCCGAAGGTGCCGGCGCCCAGCAGCTCGCGGATGATGCACATGATCAGCAGCACCACGGTGTAGCCGATGCCCTGGAAGATGCCGTCAAAGAAGGAGGCAACCACGCCGTTCTTGTAGGAGAAGGACTCCGCACGGCCCAGGATGATGCAGTTGACGACGATCAGGGGAATGAACACGCCCAGAGAGGACGCCAGATCCGGCACAAAGGCCTGAATCAGCAGATCCACGCAGGTCACGAAGCCGGCGATCACCACGATGAACATGGCGATACGGATTTTGTTGGGGATAATCTTGCGAATGGCGGCGATGATGACGTTGGACAGGGTCAGAATCACGATAACCGCGACGCCCATGCCCAGGCCGTTGAAGAAGGAGGTGGTGATGGCCATGGTAGAGCACATACCCAGCACCTGCACCAGAACGGGGTTCTGGGTCAGGAGGCCCTCCATAAACTGTTTTTTCAGATTCATAAACTCACGTCCTCCCTTCTCAGCCCATCACGGCGTCCACAGCCAGAGCCGCGTTGACGCCGGTGGTGACGCCCTTGGTGGAGACGGTGGCGCCGGTGATGGCAACCACGTTGCTGCCCACGGTCAGGGTGCCGTCCGCAGCGCTCTTGCCGATAAACTGATCCAGAACACGGCCGCCGCCGTTGGACAGAGGCTCGTTGCCGGTAACCTTGGTGCCGATACCGGCAGTTTCGGAGCTGTCAACCACGGACACGCCGGTCACGATGCCGTCGGCATCCAGGCCCACCATCATCTCGATGTTGCCCTGGGAACCGGAAGCCACGACCTTGAATGCATAGCCGGCAGGCTCGCCGTCCACCTGCACCTCATAAGCCTCCGTGAGGGTACCGCCGGCGCTCAGCGCGGCAGAAGTCATCTCATCGGTGAGCTCCAGTGCATCGGAGAAAGTGCTGTTATCGGGATCAGCCACAACAGCCTTCATGGCGGTCTCGGTCTTTTCCTTGTTGATTGCGGCGATATTGGGCGCGGTCACCATGTTGACGGCACCCAGCAGACCTGCGACGATCACACAGGTGACAAACAGGGTCACGGTCAGCTTGATGATGTACTTGGGGTCCATATCGACCTTTTCCTTGGTTTTCACTTCGTTGCTCATTTCGCAGCCGCCTCCTTTTTATCGGATTTCACGACGCCAAAACGAGTGGGCTTGGTATACTTGTCGATCAGGGCCACGCAGAGGTTCATCACCATGATGGAGTAGCAAACACCCTCGTTATAGGAGCCAAAGTAACGGATCAGGATGGTGAAGAGGCCGCAGCCAATGCCGAAGATCAGCTGGCCCTTCTTGGTAACGGGAGAAGTGGCATAGTCGGTCGCCATGAAGAAGGCGCCCAGCATCAATCCGCCGCCGAAGATGCTGTAGAGCATCCAGTCCAGACCGCTGCCGGCCTTGGGGAACAGGAAGCTCAGCACAGCCACGGTGGCAATGTAGCCCACGGGAGTCTGCCAGTTGATGACCTTGCGGACGATCAGATAGATGCCGCCGATGAGCAGCATCAGCACGGAGATCTCGCCCAGGGAGCCGCCGATCTTGCCCAGGAACATATCGTTGATGGAATAGGTGCTCATCAGGGTCTCCATATCGCCGGTCTTCATGTAGGCCAGCGGGGTGGCGGCCGTCACAACGTCGGCAGTGGAGCCGAACAGAGGAGCGGTCTCGCCGGGAGCGATCCACTTGGTCATCTCACCGGCATAGCTGCCCAGCAGGAATGCACGGCCGGCCAGGGCGGGGTTGACAAAGTTCTTGCCGATGCCGCCGAAGAGCTGCTTGACCACCACGATGGCGAAGAAGTCACCGATGAGGATCATCCAGTAGGGCGTGGTCACGGGGCACACAAACGCCAGCAGCATACCGGTTACCACAGCGCTCAGATCACCCACAGACTGGGGCTTCTTCATCAGGGTACGATACAGCCACTCCCAGAACATGCACCCGATCACGGACACCACGGTCAGCGTCAGGGCCTTGATGCCGAACATGACCACGGCCCAGATCAGAGCGGGCAGCATGGCGATGATGACATCGAGCATGATGGAACGGGTGGTTTCAGAGCCACGGATATGGGGTGAAGAAGTGGCAATCAGTTTGAGATTTTTATAGTCCGTCATTTGTTTGCGGCCTCCTTCTTCTCTTCGGCAGCCTTCTTGGCCTCAGCGGCAGCCCGGTCGGCGGCCATCTTGTCCTTGAGCTTCTGCTTGCCGGTTTTGAACATATGGGTCAGATGCACCCGGGCGGGGCAGACGTACGCGCAGGCGCCGCACTCCATGCAGTCCATAATATGGGCGTCATTGAGCTCATCCAGCATGTTCTTGGAGGCGTACTGATACATAAACAGGGGTTCGAGGTGCATGGGGCATGCGGCCACGCACTTGCCGCAGCGGATGCACTGGGGATGCTCCACGGTCTGCTCCTCGTTCTCGCAGAACGCCAGCACCGCACCGGTGCCCTTACCCACGGAAACATCCGCGGTGTACTGAGCCATGCCCATCATGGGGCCGCCGGCAATCAGCTTGTAGGTCTTGTCGTTGAGACCGCCGCAGGCGTCAAACAGGCAGGAGAACGGCGTGCCGATGGGGCACTCCAGGTTCTTGGGCTCCACCACACCGGAACCGGAAACCGTGACGATCTTGTTCACCACGGGCATACCCTGGGTGATGGCACGGAAAATGGCACAGGTGGTGTTGATGTTGAACACCGCGCAGCCGATGGCGGCGGGCAGTCCTCCGGGAGGAACCTGCTTGCCGGTGATGGCCTGGCAGAGCTGCTTCTCACCGCCCTGGGGGTAACGGCAGCGCAGGGGCTCCACCACAACGGGGGCCTTCTTCTCGGCAATGACCTTGTTCATGGCGTCAATGCCGTTTTGCTTGTTGTCCTCCACGCCGATGACGACCTTGTCCACGCCGAACATCTTGGCCAGATATGTAGCACCGCCGATGATCTCTTCGGGACGCTCCAGCATGGTGCGGTGGTCGCCGGTGATGTAAGGTTCGCACTCGGCGCCGTTGATGATCACGGTGTCCACTTTTCCAATGGCACTGGAGATCTTGGCATGGGTGGGGAACGTAGCGCCGCCCATACCCACGATACCGGCATTCTTGATGGCCTCCACCATCTCTTCCGCCGTCAGCGCGTCGGGATCAGCCGGAGCCTTCACCTCTTCGCTCAGCTCGTTCTGGAAGTCATTTTCGATGACCACGGACATCATGTTGCCGCCCATGGAATAGGGCCGGGGCTCCACCACTTTCACCGTGCCGGAAACGCTGGCATGGATCGGGGCGCCCAAGCCATGGAACTCGCCGATCTTCTGGCCCACCTTCACGTGGTCCCCGGCCTTCACCAGGGGCGTGCAGGGTGCGCCAAAGTGCATCGACATGGGGATGACCACCTCCGCCGGCGGTGCCAGCTGCTCGATGGCCTTTTCATTCGTCGCGGCTTTCATGTCATTGGGATGAACGCCGCCAAAGAAAGCTTGTGCCATTGTCTTCTTCACCTCATTTTTACTCCTGATAGTGAGCCAGGCACGGTGAAACCCCCATCCACCGGCGGGATGGGGTTGACTGTCCTGGTGATACTACCACATACTGCGCTCCATTCTACACCAAAGTTCAAAAAATGTCCAGACTGTGAACAACAGTTTTTATGGAAATTCCCCCTTTTCTTGGCGTTTCTTTTATTT